>NZ_AJZD02000183.1 GCF_000272105.2 Vibrio splendidus 12E03 | reverse complement strand
CGCTGCATAGCCACTCTGCCAAGGCGCCTTAGTAACTCCAATCGAATAGCTCATTGCCATCCTCTTGGGTACGGGATGCATTCTACGGATTCAGACGATTGAGTCAATATTATTTTTGTATTTTTAATTCGTTTGAATAGATTTCATACGAAACAGGCCAAATAGCTGACTTTATGTTCAAAACACACTGTGAGCAGGTTATTCAAAGGAGATCTATATCACATTAGATATCCACTATTGATAACTTAACCTTAGGTTAAAGATCAAAAAAGCGAGCCTCAGCTCGCTTCTTCATCAATGATGTTTTTCGTCTAACAAGTCGTCTTTGGCAGCCATCAAGTATTGCGCCATCGACCAGTAGGTTAGAATCGTTGCAACGTAGAGCGCGATGTAACCAACCCAAACCATCCAATCGTCATAACGCCAAATAAGCACCCACAACGCGAACATCTGAGAAACCGTTTTAACCTTACCGACCCAAGATACTGCAACACTTGCACGTTTACCGATTTCAGCCATCCATTCACGAAGCGCTGAAATGATGATCTCACGAGCTATCATGGTCACTGCTGGGATAGTCACCCAAATCGAGTGGTAATGCTCAGTAATCAGGATAAGAGCCGTAGCAACCAACACTTTGTCAGCCACCGGATCAATAAAGGCACCGAAGCGAGACGTTTGCCCTAACTTACGAGCTAGCATGCCATCTAGCCAATCAGTGAAACCTGCTACCCAAAACACCATCGCAGCAGCAAAAGGAGCCCATTGATAAGGTAGATAGAAAACGACAACGAATACTGGGATCAAAAATAGTCTCAGTAATGACAAAATATTAGGTATATTCAAACGCATATTATTGGGCTCTTATTAATTGCGCTTTAATGGTGCGGGATTTTTACTATTGTTTCAATGCTTGATAAATGTTTTCTGCCAAAGAATGACTAATGCCCGGCACTTTGGCTATTTCTTCGACAGTTGCACGCTTAAGTTCTTGTAAGCCACCCATATATTTCAGCAAAGCTTGACGACGCTTAGGTCCAACACCTTCAATTCCTTCCAAAGCACTGGTTCTTCGCGTTTTACCACGTTTCGCCCTATGCCCTGCAATCGCGTGATTATGGCTTTCATCACGGATGTGTTGGATAAGGTGCAGTGCTGGAGCATCACTGGGTAAATTGAACTCTTCCCCTTCTAAAGTCACTAGAGTCTCTAAACCCGGTTTACGAGTCACGCCTTTCGCAATACCCATCATTCTTGGTCTAAACGGCCAATCACCCCAATATTGAGAAATGATCTCATGCGCGCGGTTTAGCTGACCTTTACCACCATCGATAAAGATGATGTCTGGGATCTTGTCGACATCGAGTTGCTTCGAGTAACGTCTCTCAAGCGCCTGAGCCATCGCAGCGTAGTCATCACCACCGGTAATACCTGTGATGTTGTAACGACGGTACTCAGGTTTCACCGGGCCTTCCTGATTGAACACCACACAAGACGCAATCGTGCTTTCACCCATGGTATGACTGATATCGAAACATTCCATGCGCTTAATCGCATCCATCGACAGCACTTCTTGTAGCTCTTTGAAGCGCTGATTGATGGTCATCTTGTGATTAATCTTGGTCGTAATCGCCGTTAACGCATTGGTGTTCGACAATTTAAGGTAACGACCACGAGTACCAGAAGGGTTTGTGTTGAAATGGATCTTACGACCTGCAACTTCACACAAAGCTTCTTGGATTGGTGTGACGTCTTCCATCAGGTCCGCGTTCAGAATCAAACGGGTTGGAATGGTTCTCGCTTCATTATGCGCTAGATAGTATTGGCTTAAAAAGCTCGAAAAGACCTCTTCGCGTACCGTATTGTTTGGAATTTTAGGGAAATGGCTTCTACTGCCTAAAACCTTGCCTTGGCGAATCATCAAGATATGAATACACGCTACGCCATTCTCTTGAGCAAAGCCCAACACGTCCATATCTTCCATTGAGTCGTCAGATACATACTGTTGTTCTTGCACGCGTCGAATCGCTTGGATTTGGTCACGGAAAGCGGCAGCTTGCTCAAAGCGAAGCTCTCGGCTTGCTATATCCATCTTCTCGATGAGAGTCTCTAGCACCAGTTTATCTTTCCCTTGTAGGAATAGACGAACATAGTCGATAAGCTCGCTGTACTCTTCGTCAGAGATAATCGAGCTGACACATGGCGCAGCACAACGGCCAATCTGATACATCAAACATGGACGTGTTCTGTTGGCATAAACCGTATCTTCACACTGGCGGGCAGGAAAGATTTTTTGTATTAGGTGTAGCGTCTCACGCACAGCGCCGGAATCAGGATAAGGACCAAAGTATTCACCCTTTTTCTTTTTAGCGCCGCGGTGCATCGACAAACGAGGATGCTTGTGGCCGCTAATGAAAATATAAGGGTACGACTTATCATCACGCAAGAGTACGTTGTATTTCGGTAGGTACTGCTTGATGTAGTTATGCTCAAGAATAAGAGCTTCGGTTTCCGTGTGAGTTACAGTGACATCGATCTTGTCAATATTGCTGACTAGAGCGCGTGTTTTTTCACTGTCGACTTTTTTACGAAAATAACTAGAAAGGCGTTTTTTGAGGTTCTTAGCTTTACCGACGTAGATAACGACAGCCTCGGCGTTATACATTCGATAAACGCCGGGCTGCTCTGTTACTGTCTTGAGGAATGAGACTGAGTCAAACAAGTTGGTCACTATACGATCTCAGTGTTAAAGGGTCTCAGTGTCTAACATTCCATGTCTAATCGCTAAATGCGTCAGCTCTACATCGCCACTGATATCCAGCTTGCTGAACAAACGGTAGCGGTAACTGTTGACTGTTTTAGGACTTAGATTGAGTTGTTCTGAAATATCCGTCACTTTCTGACCTTTGGTAATCATCATCATGATTTGAAGTTCACGTTCAGATAAGTCTGCGAATGGATTTTCAGACGCAGGAGAGAATTGGCTCAAAGCCATCTGCTGCGCAATTTCTGGTGAAATGTATCGTTGGCCACTGTTAACCACTCGAATTGCATTTACCATTTCATCCGGACCTGCCCCTTTAGTAAGGTAACCAGCAGCTCCAGCTTGCATCACTTTAGTTGGAAACGGATTTTCCGTATGAACAGTTAAAACGATGATTTTAACATCAGGGTTGAAACGCAAGATTTTCTTGGTTGCCTCTAAGCCACCAATACCAGGCATATTCATATCCATCAAAATAACGTCAGTATTGTTAGTACGACACCATTTTGCAGCATCTTCACCGCTTTCAGCTTCCCCTGCTACGTTCATTCCACGGACGTCTTCAATAATACGTCGTATCCCTGTGCGAACCAGCTCGTGATCATCTACAAGGAAAACATTTATCAAACTTGTATCTCCACACTATTAATTGGCTCTGCAACCACTGTGTCGTTTCATCTGTTTGAAACAATTGAACAAAGGAACAGTGGATCGCAGCATTGAGTACATCTTAACTTAATTACTAAAAAAAAGCTCTGTTGAATATGTGCTGAAACACGAACTTTAGCAAGTACTTATTAACAAATAAGCTAACTAAAACAACAAGCTTTTTCTAAAAATCAACCAGTTAAAACAACACCCAATAAAATTACACAAGATAAAGATATTTTCAATACCATTGAATAACCATTCGCGACAATTTCACTTATTTGCTTATAGAGTCCCGTTATTTGCCTCTGTTAACTAGAATTTAGTTAGTATTTTTGCTGCCTGTTGTGCGCTGAGGGTCGCTAAGTGGTAGTATTCGATTCCCAATTTCAATAGGTTAATACATTGGATATTCAGCAAGGCTTTGTACTTACAAGACAAGCGAGAGATTTTTCAGGGCGCACGCAAATCGACTTGTGGTTAAGCACCCCTCAAGGCCCTACTCTGCTGACCATTCCAAATGAAAAACCTGTATTTTTTGTCGCTCAATCTGATTTAGAAGCATGTCAGACAATCGCAGCCAAAGAGTCGATTGATTGCCAATTTAAGCCTCTAGAACTAGCCACATTCGAGCAAACACCTCTCGCCGCGTGTTACACCTCGCTGTCGAGAAGTAGCTTTGGTTTAGCGCAAGCCTTCCATAACGAAGAAATCCAAACCTTTGAAAGCGATATTCGACTCGCTGACCGATTCTTGATGGAACGCTTTATCAAAGGAAGTATTGAGTTCACGGGTACCGCGGTACAAAAGAGCCAGCATCGCAGAGTCTCAAATGCGAAATGCCGAGCGGGCGACTACTTACCCAATCTATCTGTCGTCTCGCTTGATATTGAATGTTCAGAAAAAGGCGTGCTTTATTCGATTGGTCTAGACAGCCCGATGGATAGCCGAGTGATCATGGTCGGCGTCCCTCAAGAAGCCGGCACCAACATCCAATGGGTTGCCAACGAAAAAGCTCTTCTTGAAGCCATGATTATGTGGTTCTCTGAATTTGACCCTGACATCATCATTGGTTGGAATGTTATCGACTTCGACTTTAGGCTGCTGCACAAACGTTCAGAATGGAACGAAGTAAAGCTAAATATCGGTAGAGACAATCAACCAAGCTTTTTCCGTAGCTCTGCACAGAATCAGCAGGGGTTTATCACTATCCCAGGGCGCGTTGTCTTGGATGGTATCGATATGCTTAAAACGGCGACCTACCACTTCCGGTCTTGGTCACTGGAGTCGGTATCGCAAGAGTTACTTGGCGAAGGTAAAGACATCCATAACGTTCATGACCGCATGGATGAGATTAACCGGATGTTTAAGTTCGATAAGCCTTCACTGGCTAAGTACAACCTTCAAGACTGTGTGTTGGTAAACCGAATCTTTGAACATACCCACCTACTCGATTTTGCGATTGAGCGTTCGCGACTGACTGGTGTCGAGCTTGATCGTGTTGGCGGTTCTGTTGCTGCTTTTACTAATTTGTACCTACCACAGATACACAGAGCGGGTTATGTCGCACCTAACTTAGAGCCTGAGAACTGGATTGCGAGCCCCGGTGGTTATGTTATGGATTCAATTCCCAACCTGTACGACTCTGTATTGGTGCTCGACTTCAAGAGCCTATACCCATCAATCATCCGTTCGTTCCTGATTGACCCTATGGGGCTGATTGAAGGATTGAAGCTGGAACTAGGCCCAGACGAAAACCAAGCGGTCGAGGGTTTTAGAGGTGGTCAATTCCACCGCTCTAAGCACTTTCTACCAGAGATGATCGAAAACCTATGGGCTGCACGTGATGTGGCTAAGAAGAACAACGAAAAGGCGTTCTCTCAAGCGATTAAGATCATCATGAACTCATTCTATGGGGTGCTAGGTTCGTCTGGTTGTCGTTTCTTCGATACTCGCTTGGCGTCCTCTATCACCATGCGTGGTCATGAGATCATGAAGCAAACCAAGATTCTAATCGAAGACAAAGGCTATCAAGTGATCTACGGAGATACCGATTCAACCTTCGTGTCTCTGAATGGTAGTTTTGAACAGGAGCAAGCGGACGAGATTGGTCACACCCTTGTGGCTTACATCAACGATTGGTGGACGAATCACTTAAAAGAAACCTACAACCTAACCTCTATACTCGAATTGGAATATGAGACTCACTATCGCAAGTTTCTTATGCCAACCATTCGAGGTTCAGAAACTGGCTCGAAGAAGCGCTATGCCGGTTTAATCAATCAAGGTGACCAAGAGAAAATCATCTTCAAAGGGCTTGAGAGTGCAAGAACAGACTGGACACCACTCGCGCAACAGTTCCAACAAACCTTGTATGAAATGGTCTTCCACGACCAAGACCCAACCGACTACGTCAGACAGTTTGTTGATGAGACTTCAGCAGGTAAGCATGACGACTTGCTGGTTTACCAAAAGCGCCTGCGTCGCAAGTTGCATGAGTACCAAAAGAACATTCCGCCACAAGTTCGGGCTGCCAGAATGGCTGATGAGGTCAATGCAAAACTAGGGCGCCCACTTCAGTACCAAAACAAAGGACGTATTGAATACTTGATTACCTTGAATGGCCCAGAGCCCAAAGAGTATTTGAAGAGTGGTATCGATTATCAGCATTACATCGATAAGCAGATTAAACCGGTGGCAGAAGCAATCTTGCCTTTCATTGGTTTAGATTTTGAGAGAGTCAGTGGGCAGCAATTAGGCTTATTCTAAGATTCGTATCGAGGTTCAATCAAAACAAAAAAGCAGAGGAATGTTCAATTCGCTCTGCTTTTTATATCTGTAGGTTACGAAGTTCTATCCGATTCGAAACTCTGTTTTCTGGTATTGCTTAACCAGCCATTCCCCAAACCCATCCAGAATGCCAATCACTGAACGTTTCGGAATCGGTCGGCCTGAAAGCAATATACCCAGTCGTTGGATTTCGACTTCTCTGTCTGGGTGATACTTCAAGAACTGCTGACCACAAGCAACGGGGTTATCAAACCAATACTTATCACGATACATTACCAAAGAGTAGCTCGCTCGTAGCAGCTTCTTGGCGATGATCACTTGCGCTGCGACTTGCTGTTCAGGCGTTGTTGCTCGCGCAATTTTGTTTCGATATACCGCTAACCAGTTTTCAACGTCCATATTCCAATGCTTGGCTATTTCCCAACTGGTTTCGAAATCACCATAACAATCTGATAAGTCTTCACCGTATACACACACCGACAGGTGCTTGAGCATAAAACCCCACGTGAAGATATTGTCGAAGTCGACCACTTCACTCACCAATGTGGTTTTTATTGCCACTTGAGTGACTTGAGGAAAGCTCTTTTGGAAGCGCCATTTAATGGTGTTTAACAGCGTAGTTCGCTGCTCAGGAAACGGACGGTGTGTCACCACAACCACGTCAAGATTTGAGCGACCAGCTACAGCTTGCTTGCGAGCAACACTGCCATAAATATAGACACTGTGAAGATTAGAACCCAGCCCACCTTTTAAGAAGGTAATCAGATCGTTAACCACAGGTTGAAATTCGGGTTGAAAAGGCTGTGTAGGGTCAATAACAGGTAACTGCATAGGTCGTTTCGGCAAATAAAATCATGATTTAACTGTGACTCTATGATCGCTTAGGTGACTTTATGATTCAAGCTATTCCTATTTATAGCATCTCCGAGATATAATCAGCGGATAGACCCACTAAGGACAAACACAAAATGCCTAGAGCAAGTGAAATTAAAAAAGGTTTTGCTATCACAGTAGAAAGCAAAACAGTCATTGTTAAAGATATCGAAGTAACAACACCAGGTGGCCGTGGCGGTCAAAAGATTTACCGTTTCCGTGGTAACGACGTAGCAACTGGCGTTAAAACTGAAGTTCGCCACAAGGCTGACGAAATCGTTGAAACGATCGATGTAACAAAGCGTGCAGTAATGTTCTCTTACGTTGATGGCAACGAGTACATCTTCATGGACAACGAAGATTACACACAATTCATCTTCAACGGTGAAACTATCGAAGACGAACTACTGTTCATCAACGAAGACACTCAAGGTATGTACGCTATCCTTATCGACGGCAACGCAGCAACACTTGAGCTACCAACGTCTGTTGAGCTAGTTATCGAAGAGACTGACCCTTCAATCAAAGGTGCATCAGCGTCTGCTCGTACTAAGCCTGCTCGTCTTTCTACAGGTCTTACTATCCAAGTGCCTGAGTACATCGCGACTGGCGACAAAGTAGTAGTAAACACTGCTGAACGTAAATACATGAACCGCGCAAGCTAAGATACTTATTATGACCGAAGCTAACGACCTAATGTCTTATGACGACGCAATTGATACTGCATACGACATCTTCCTAGAGATGGCACCCGATAACCTTGAACCTGCAGATGTGATTCTATTCACGGCTCAGTTTGAAGACCGTGGCGCTGCAGAGCTTGTTGAAACAGGTGATGATTGGGTTGAACATGTTGGCTTTGAAGTCGACAAAGAAATCTACGCAGAAGTGCGCATTGGTCTTGTGAATGAAGCTGATGACGTTCTAGACGACGTATTTGCTCGAATGCTAATCAGCCGTGACCCGGAGCATAAGTTCTGTCACATGCTGTGGAAGCGCGACTAATTCGACTGCTAACGCTCAACTTCATGAGTAAACAAGCACTCATGTAAACGAGTTAAAAATCTAGCCGAGCCACTTGCTCGGCTATTTTTATCACGCTACTTCCCTGCATGAGAACTCTCTTTCTTTATCAACTTTATATTCACTGATATGACCAAAGCAAAAACAGACACACAATCCAAAGGCTATGCCTGCATTGGCCTAGTTAACCCAAAGACGCCTGAAAACGTAGGCTCTGTAATGCGAGCGGCTGGCTGCTACGGCGCTAACTCTGTGTTCTACACAGGCACACGCTACGATCATGCGCGAAAATTCCATACCGACACCAAAGAGAAGCACTTAGAGCTGCCACTGATTGGCGTTGAAGAGCTGAAAGACATTATTCCAGTAGGCTGCGTGCCTGTGGCCGTTGATCTGATTGAAGGTGCGAAGCCTCTACCGGATTACAAACACCCACCACGCGCGTTTTATATTTTTGGCCCAGAAGATGGCACGCTAAAGAAAGAGATCACTGATTTCTGCCGCGACACGATTTACGTTCCAACCAATGGTTGCATGAACCTCGCTGCATCTGTGAACGTGGTGCTTTACGACCGCTTGGCGAAGGGTGATAACTTTTCGAATCATAAGTAGAAGATACGAGATACGAACAGATTATAGATGCGCGTAAACGAGATAAGAGATGCGAAGAGCACGCTTACTGCGTTTATGGCAGCATGTTTTCGATACTCGGTTACTCGCATCCCGCATCTTCTATTTGTTCAGATGTAAAAAAACCTGCTAAGTTAGCAGGTTTTTAGTATTCAGTGCTTTAAAACAATAAAGCTTTAAGCTTAAGAAGTCATGTAATTACTGACGTGTTCTTGGCTTAGCTGGTTTAGCTGGACGACCATTGTTCATCTTTGGCTTGCTTTTGTTAGCCTGAGGCTTGCCTTTTGCTGCTGGTGCACTGCGACCTGAATCAGGTGTTGTAGTACCACGAGTAGCTGGCTTCTTACGTTTAGCTTGGTGGCTACGGCCTTTTGGCGCATTTGCGCGCTCTTCGTGACGCTTAACAGCACGACGAATTTTCTGGCTACGAGAACGCTCACGCTTGCGAGAAGTGTTTGAAGGATCAAGGTCCAACAGTGTCTCTTTCTCTGGCTTAAGTTCTACAAGCTCACGCAGGTAGTTTACTTCTTGAAGATCTAGCTCTTTCCAACCGCCACGAGGCAGTTTCTTGTCAAGGTAGATATCACCGTAACGTACACGCTTCAAGCGGCTTACTGTTGTTTCTTGTGATTCCCAAAGACGACGAACCTCACGGTTACGACCTTCGTTAATCGCTACGTAGAAAGTATGGTTCATACCTTCACCACCAGCGTAAACCACATCTTCGAAACGAGCCATGCCGTCTTCTAGTTCAACACCGCGCACAAGGTTCTTAACCTTCTGCTCAGTAACTTCACCAAATACACGTACTAGGTACTCACGCTCAACCTGACGGCTTGGGTGCATTAGACGGTTTGCAAGTTCACCATCGGTTGTGAAAAGCAAAAGACCAGACGTGTTCGCATCAAGACGACCAACCGAAATCCAACGAGAACCACGGATCTTAGGTAGACGATCGAAAACTGTGCGGCGACCTTCAGGATCATGACGAGTACATAGCTCACCTTCAGGTTTGTAGTAAGCAAGTACACGACAAACCACTTCTTCAGACGCTTTACCTGAAACAGTATGGCCATCGATACGGATCACTGAGTTCTCGTCTTCAAGACGCTCGCCCAGTTTCGCAACTTGCCCGTTAACACTTACACGGCCAGATTTGATTAAACCTTCTAGTTCACGACGAGAACCGTGACCAGCTCGCGCTAAAACCTTCTGTAATTTTTCGCTCATTTACTCTTTTCTACCTAATTGTCGTCTTCACAGACGTCGAATGAATTTTTCGCGACCAAATCGCGGTCGCGTATTATCGCAAATTACCTGCCAAAAAGCACTTGTTATTTACTTATGGCAGGCGCTCTGTATCGTTACAGACTGTTAACCAGTAATGCGATTATTCAAACGGCGCTGGATCACCGGCACCACGGCGCAGAATGACAGCATCATCGTCGCTGAAGTCAATCACTGTGGTCGGTTGTTCACCTAAGTAGCCACCATTCAAAATAACATCAACAGCGTGTTCTAGGCTGTCGCGAATTTCTTCTGGATCCGACTCTGTTGTCTCATTACCCGGTAAGATAAGAGACGTAGACATCAATGGCTCACCCATCGCTTCTAACAGGTCTAGAGCGATCTTGTTGTCTGGTACACGAATACCAATGGTTTTACGTTTCGCGTTCATCAAACGCTTTGGCACTTCTTTGGTCGCTTTAAAAATAAACGTATAAGCACCTGGCGTATGAGCCTTAAGCAGACGAAAAGCAACGTTATCTACGCGTGCATACAGTGACAGCTCAGACAAGTCACGGCATAACAGAGTGAAGTTATGCTTATCGTCGATACGACGAATCTTACAAATACGTTCTAGTGCTTGTTTGTTCTCAAGCTGACAACCCAGCGCATAGCCTGAGTCTGTTGGATAAACCACAACACCGCCATTACGAACAATCGCAACCGCTTGATTGATTAAGCGTGCTTGTGGGTTATCTGGGTGTACATAAAAAAACTGGCTCATTATTGATCCTCGTTATCGAATCTCTCGACTCTATCATCAGAAGGAGCTGCTTCACTTAGATACTGACATCGCTATCAGATGGTGAAACCGTTTGAAACTCCCAATCTTTCCATACTTCTTCGACCCCAGAAGGTAGCCAGAGATTGCGTCCAAGTTCCATCCAAGGAGATGGATAATGGAAGTCGCTGCCTTGGGAGGCTAATAGTTTGTATTGTATAGCATAATCCGCAAGAGTGCGTCTTTCTTGTTGTGCTTGTTGAGGTTGTGCCACTTCCATCGCGTCGCCTTTTGCCTCAACAAATGCAGTCAGTAGACGCTTAACCCACTTAGCAGTAAAACCATATCGGCCTGGGTGCGCTAATACCGCTTGCCCACCAGCGGCGTGAATGGCCGTGACAGCATCACTCATTGAGCACCAAGTTGGTGGCACGTAACCCGGGTTATTGCGAGTAAGAAACTTTTTGAACACTTGCTGCATGGTTTTCGCATAACCGTTATCGACTAGCCACTTAGCAAAATGGGCGCGAGTGATCGGTGCATCGCCAGCAATCAACTTAACCTCTTCTAATACCCCTTCGCGTGTTGCTTTCTCAAGGCGCTGGGCAATCAGTTCGGCACGGCCAATACGGTGCTGCTTCTGTTGTTCAATAAGAGCTTTCAGCTCTGGAGACTCAGGGTCAACGTTTAAACCGACAATGTGGATATCTTTGTTTTGCCATACTGTGGAGATTTCGATGCCGTTAATCAGCTGAATAGGAAGATTGTTATCCGCAATATAGTTGCGCGCTTCAGCAAGCCCATCCGTCGTATCATGATCTGTAATCGCTAACGCTTCGATGTTAAAGCTTAGCGCTCGGTCAATTAGCTCAGGTGGAGTAAGTCGGCCATCTGAGGCTGTTGTATGACTATGTAGATCAATTCTCATATATTCTTTTCATTGTTTTCAATTTTTATCGTTATATTTGTGTCAACACACTTGACCCGCAAGCAGAAAACTAGTTAACTAGTACACAAATACGAAGTATCACATTTGATAGGTTCACCATGTTACAAGAATTTAACCAAGACCATAAAGATAAAGTTTTAGAACTTTCTTCAGTAGAAGCAAGTTCAGAGCTTAATTGGTGGCGCACTTGGACAAGTTCTTGGTGGGCTAACGTATACTTCTAATTAAACAGTTTGTTTATAAAAAAGTTATCACTAAGCCCGCTTCCATAGCGGGCTTTTTAATTTGTCGAACATCTCACATTCAACTGACTAACAAATCATCGAATTGACCATATTCTAGATTGGGTGAAAGGTATCTTTATGCGACTATGTACGGCAGGAAATTTAAAGAATCATAAAGGAGGTCTTGTGAACAAGGCCATTGAAATCAAAAAGCTGGGAACCATTGAGGTCATCAATTCTTCAGTTCCTTACTCGCAAGATCCAACCAGTGTTTTCCATACCTTGTGTGAAAACAAAACAGACAGTTTGCTGTTGGAATCTGCTGAGATTGAATCTAAACAGAACCTGACAAGCCTACTCCTTATCGACTCTGCTGTTCGCATTGTATGCCGCGAACATGAAGTAACCTTTCAAGCCCTGACTAAAAACGGTCAAGCGCTTATCGAACACCTAACTCAAAACGTGAAAGCAGAGATTAAATCTGATTTGACGGATAACTTACTGACGCTGACTTTTGTTGAGCCGAGCAACGAATTAGACGAAGACTCACGCTTAAGAGAAGCTTCTTCTTTCGATGCACTACGTTTGGTTCAGCACAGCTTTGAGCAAGACGCTGATAATAAGCACGCGTTATTCATGGCTGGCCTATTCGCTTACGACATCGTGGCGAACTTTGAACCGCTAGGCGATGCTGAAGCAACCAACAACTGCCCTGACTTTGTATTCTACGTGGCTGAAACCCTGCTTCGTTTCGACCACCAAGAGAACCAAGGTCTGCTTCACGCAAGCTTGTTCGCTCAAGACGACAGCATCAAAGCACAACTAACTGAGCGTTTAGCCGACATTCAAACACAATGTCAGTCACTCAAAGCCATCACGGAAGTGACGCCACTAGACAACGTGGAAGCGGTACCAAGCGTTTCTGATGAAGATTTCTGTCAAACGGTTCGTGACCTAAAAGAATACGTAGTAAAAGGCGATGTGTTCCAAGTCGTACCATCACGCCGCTTCACGCTGCCTTGCCCTGCTCCACTAGCCGCTTACAAAGAGCTTAAGCAAAGCAACCCAAGCCCTTACATGTTCTACATGCAAGATGAGCTATTTACGCTGTTTGGTGCTTCTCCAGAAAGCGCGCTGAAATACGAAACTGAAACCAACCAAATTGAGATCTACCCAATTGCGGGGACTCGTCGTCGCGGTAAGCGTCCTGATGGTCAAATCGATTTCGACCTAGACAGCCGTATCGAGCTTGAACTGCGCACCGACAAGAAAGAAAACGCTGAGCACATGATGCTTGTCGACCTAGCACGTAACGATGTGGCACGTATTGCCGAAGCCGGCACTCGCCACGTGGCAGACCTGCTAAAAGTAGACCGCTACAGCCATGTCATGCACTTGGTTTCTCGTGTTGTTGGTCAGCTACGTGAAGATTTAGATGCCCTACACGCTTACCAAGCTTGTATGAATATGGGCACCCTAACAGGCGCGCCAAAAATCCGTGCAATGCAGCTTATCCGTGATGTAGAAAAAACGCGTCGTGGTAGCTATGGCGGTGCGGTAGGTTACCTAACAGGTGAAGGCACGTTAGATACCTGTATCGTGATTCGCTCTGCTTACGTTGAAGATGGAATTGCACAAGTGCAAGCTGGTGCTGGTGTAGTTTTCGACTCAGATCCACAAGCAGAAGCCGATGAAACTCGCGGCAAAGCACAAGCGGTCATCTCAGCGATTCAAGCTGCTCACACTAAAAACATCTCTAACAAGAAGGAGTCGTAATCATGGCTGATATTGTATTCATCGATAACTTCGACTCATTCACTTACAACCTTGTAGACCAATTCCGTTCATTGGGTCACAACGTAAAAATATACCGTAACAACATCTCTGCAAAGGTAGTGGAAGCGGCAATCAACGAACTAGACAACCCTGTTGCTCTACTTTCACCAGGTCCTGGCGCTCCAGCAGACGCGGGCTGCATGCCTGAGTTAATTCAGCTGCTAAAAGGCAAGGTGCCAATGATTGGTATCTGCTTAGGCCACCAAGCGATCGTTGAAGCTTATGGCGGTACCGTTGCAGGCGCAGGCGAAATCATTCATGGTAAGGTGTCGATGATGGAGCACCAAAATCATGCGACTTACCAAGGCTTACCTTCTCCACTGGCTATTGCTCGCTACCACTCTCTGGTTGCTACCCATGTATCAGATAGTCTAACGGTAACCGCTGAAGTCGATGGTTTGGTCATGTCTGTGGTTCAAGAACAAGACAAAGTATGTGGATTCCAATTCCACCCAGAATCAATTATGACAACCTACGGTGCAACGCTTCTAGCGAACGCTATCGAATGGGCTCTTGAGAAGAACGACACTCTTGATAAAAAGGCTAACTAGGAAACGATCATGGAACAGATTAATAAACTTTACGAACAGCAGTCTCTTACTCAAGAAGAAAGCCAACAGTTATTCGACGTTATCATCAAGGGTGAACTAGACCCAATCCTGATGGCTTCTGCTCTGACTGCACTGAAAATCAAAGGCGAGACACCGGACGAAATCGCCGGTGCGGCGAAAGCACTGCTTGCTAATGCAAACCCGTTCCCACGCCCAGATTACGATTTTGCAGATATCGTAGGTACAGGCGGCGACGGTCACAACACCATTAATATTTCAACGACTTCAGCATTTGTAGCCGCTGCATGTGGTTTGAAAGTTGCGAAACACGGTAACCGCAGTGTATCGAGCAAATCAGGCTCTTCTGACCTACTGGATTCGTTTGGCATCAACCTAGCGATGACGGCGGAAGACACGCGTACGGCTGTCGATGAGCTTGGCGTAGCATTCCTATTTGCTCCGCAATACCACGGTGGCGTGCGTCACGCGATGCCAGTTCGTCAAACGATGAAAACACGTACTATCTTCAATATCCTTGGCCCACTGATTAACCCTGCTCGCCCTAACATCGAGCTAATGGGTGTTTACAGCAAAGAGCTTGTACGCCCTATCGCAGAAACCATGCTACAAATGGGTATGAAGCGCGCAGCAGTTGTTCACGGTAGCGGACTTGATGAAGTCGCCATTCACGGCGAAACGATCGTTGCGGAGATCAAAGATGGAGCAATTCACGAGTACACAGTGACACCGGCAGACTTTGGTTTGAACACTCACCCGCTTGAAGCAATCAAGGGCGGCGAGCCAGAAGAAAACAAAGCTATCACAACAGATATCCTGACGGGTAAAGGTACTGATGCTCAAGTTGGCGCAGTGGCAGTCAACGTTGCTCTACTGATGCGTCTGTTTGGTCACGAAGACCTAAAAGCCAACGCACAGCAAGCGATTGACGCAATGAACTCAGGCAAAGCTTACGAGCTTGTACAAAAGCTTGCTGCACACGCCTAACGAACGACGAATTGAGACAAAGAACATGACACAGACTACCGATAAACTGTCGACCCACGTTTCAGTCAAAGAAGCTGAAATGGCGGAAGTATTAGCAAAAATCGTTCGTGATAAATACCAATGGGTTGATGCACGTAAGCAGACTCAACCATTGGATGAGTTTAAAGCGTCACTAACTGCAACAGACCGCAGCTTTTATGATGCTCTGAGCGGAGAGCAAACAGTTTTCATCACTGAATGTAAAAAGGCATCTCCGTCAAAAGGTCTAATCCGTGACGAGTTTGACCTCGACTACATTGCGTCGGTTTACAACAACCACGCAAACGCGATTTCTGTGCTGACAGACGAGAAGTACTTCCAAGGTGACTTTGAGTTTTTACCTAAGGTTCGCAGCATTGCTAAGCAGCCTATCCTGTGTAAAGACTTCATGGTTGATACCTACCAAGTTTACTTAGCTCGTCACTACTCTGCAGATGCTATCTTGTTGATGCTATCGGTATTAGATGACGAAGAGTACCAAGCACTTGCTGAAGTTGCTCACTCGCTCAACATGGGTGTACTAACCGAAGTCAGTAACGAAGAAGAACTTCACCGCGCAGTCGCTCTAAACGCGAAAGTAATCGGTATTAACAACCGTAACTTACGTGACCTTTCGACTGATTTGAACCGTACTAAAGAGTTGGCACCATTGATTCGCGAACTGGCTCCAAACGCAGTCTTGATTTCAGAGTCTGGCATCTACACACATCAACAAGTACGTGACCTTTCAACGTTTGCAGATGGCTTCCTAATCGGTAGCTCTCTAATGGCAGAGAAGAACCTTGAGCTTGCGGTGCGTAAAGTAACGCTGGGCGAAAACAAGGTGTGTGGTTTAACTCACTCTGATGATGCAGCGAAAGCGTATCAAGCTGGTGCGGTATTCGGTGGTCTGATTTTCGTTGAAGCATCGAAGCGTCATGTGGATATCGAAGCGGCTCGTTTAACTATGAGTGGCGCACCTTTGAACTACGTGGGTGTGTTCCAAAACCACAGCGTAGCAGACGTTGCGAAAACGGTTTCTGAGCTAGGTTTATTTGCGGTGCAACTGCACGGTGATGAATCTCAAGCGTTTGTCGATGAGTTAAAACAGTCACTGCCTGAAAGCGTTGAGATTTGGAAAGCTTATGGTGTTGCTCCCGATGCTGAGAGCTCGCTACCAGAATTACTGGAAAGCAACGTGACTCGTCACCTGCTAGATACTAAAGTGGGTTCTCAAACAGGTGGCACAGGCCAAGTGTTCGATTGGAGCCTAATCAACAACCAAAGCGCAATCATGTTGGCGGGTGGCCTAAACCCAGAAAATGCCAACCAAGCGGCTAAGCTGGGCTGCTTAGGATTGGACCTAAACTCTGGCGTTGAATCCGCTCCAGGCAAAAAAGACGCAGACAAGCTGCAGCTTGCTTTTGCTGCGATTCGCAATTACTAGTCCAAACTCGGCGCTAGAAATTAGAAAGCAGAAACTAAAAACATATTTGTGAGCTTTGCCTTTTGCGAAGCTCAAACAAGATTAAATGACTTGGTGTGAATACACATCAGTAGAATTGAAGGAATAACACAATGGCTAAACTCGATGCCTACTTTGGTGAATACGGTGGTCAATACGTACCGCAGATCCTAGTGCCAGCACTAGACCAACTTGAACAAGCATTTATCGATGCACAAGCCGATCCTGAGTTCCGCAGCGAATTCATGACGCTTCTTCAAGAGTACGCTGGTCGTCCAACGGCGCTAACGCTCGCACGCAACCTGACAAAAGGTACGAAAACCAAACTGTACCTAAAGCGTGAAGATCTCCTTCACGGCGGTGCTCACAAGACAAACCAAGTACTTGGTCAAGCATTGCTAGCAAAACGTATGGGCAAGCAGGAAGTCATCGCTGAAACTGGCGCAGGCCAACACGGTGTGGCAACAGCTCTAGCTTGTGCTCTATTAGGTCTTAAGTGTCGTGTTTACATGGGTGCAAAAGACGTTGAACGTCAAAGCCCGAACGTGTTCCGTATGAAGCTAATGGGCGCAGAGGTTATCCCTGTTCATTCTGGCTCTTCAACGCTAAAAGATGCGTGTAACGAAGCACTACGTGACTGGTCTGCAACTTATGAAGACGCTCACTACCTATTGGGTACTGCAGCAGGTCCTCACCCATTCCCAACGATTGTTCGTGATTTCCAACGCATGATTGGTGAAGAAACTAAGAACCAAATTCTAGCTCGTGAAGGTCGCCTTCCTGATGCGGTTATCGCTTGTGTCGGCGGTGGTTCAAACGCTATCGGTATGTTCGCAGATTTCATTGAAGAAGAGTCTGTACGCCTAATCGGTGTAGAGCCTGCTGGTAAAGGTATTGATACCGACCAACACGGCGCGCCACTTAAGCACGGTAAAACGGGTATCTTCTTCGGTATGAAAGCACCACTGATGCAAGATGAGAACGGCCAAGTAGAAGAGTCTTACTCTGTTTCTGCAGGTCTAGATTTCCCATCAGTTGGTCCTCAACACGCGCACCTAAATGCCATTGGCCGTGCTGAATACGACAACGTGACCGATGACGAAGCGCTAGAAGCGTTCCAATTGATTGCACGTAAAGAAGGTATTATCGCAGCGCTAGAGTCATCTCATGCTTTGGCTCATGCTGTTAAAATGGCTCATGACGACCCAGAGAAAGAACAGCTATTAGTCGTTAACTTATCTGGTCGTGGTGACAAAGACATTTTCTCTGTACACGACATTCTTAAAGAGAAAGGAGCATTATAATGGATCGCTATCAATCACTCTTCACTCGCTTAGCTGAAAAGAATCAGGGCGCATTTGTACCATTCGTAACGGTTGGCGATCCTAACCCTGAACAGTCTCTTAAGATCATGGAAACTTTGATTGAAGCGGGTGCAGATGCACTTGAGCTTGGTATCCCATTCTCAGATCCGCTTGCAGATGGCCCAACAATCCAAGGCGCAAACATTCGTGCTTTAGATTCTAAAGTAACGCCAGATGTGTGTTTTGATCTTATTGGTCAAATTCGCGCTAAATACCCAGAGCTACCAATCGGCCTACTGATGTACGCAAACTTGGTTTACGCACGTGGTATAGAAAATTTTTACGAACGCTGCGCAAAAGCAGGCATCGATTCAGTATTGATTGCTGATGTACCAACCAACGAGAGTGGCGAGTTTGTTGCTGCAACTAAGAAGTTTGGTGTTCACCCAATCTTTATTGCTCCACCAACAGCAAGCGATGAAACACTTCAATCAGTTTCTGAGCTAGGTGGCGGTTACACATACCTACTTTCTCGCTCAGGCGTAACGGGTGCAGAAACCAAGGCAAACATGCCTGTGACTGCCCTACTTGATCGTTTGAACAAGTTTGATGCGCCACCAGCACTACTTGGTTTCGGTATCTCTGCTCCTGAACAAGTGAAAGAAGCGATTGTAGCTGGCGCTGCTGGTGCTATCTCTGGCTCAGCGGTTGTGAAAATCATTGAAAATAACGTTGAACAACCAGAAGCAATGCTTAAAGCTCTTGCTGAGTTTGTTACGCCAATGAAAGCGGCAACGCAGAAGTAACAGTTAGAATCATTGGTCGTTAATTCGAACCAATGATTCACATATTAGAAGGCTCCACAACTGTGGAGCCTTTTTTATTGCTTTTCATTTGAGCCAATCACTCATCGGCTTTCATCGCTTTCTTGATTGCAGCCTCATTGAGTGTCGCTTTGATCGGGTCGGTTATCTTCTCCACTAGATCGATTGGCATTGGGAAGATGATGGTGGAGGTTCTTTCGTTCGCTACCTCGGTTAGCGTTTGCATATATCGCAATTGAATGGCGTTAGGCGCTTTGTTCAGCACTTCTGCGGCTTCTCTTAGCTTAGTGGATGCCTCTAGCTCACCTGTTGCATGTATCACCTTAGCTCGACGAGAACGCTCTGCCTCTGCTTGTTTAGCAAGCGCTCGTACCATACTGTCATCAAGGTCGACATGCTTAATCTCAACATTAGCAATCTTAATCCCCCAGTTATCGGTGTGTTGATCCAGTATCGATTGCAAATCTCTATTGAGCTCTTCTCGCTCAGACAACAGCTCATCCAACTCATGTTGACCTAGAACAGAACGTAACGTTGTTTGTGAAAGTTGGCTGGTGGCCTCAAGATAGTTCTCAACGTTGTTGATCGCCATTTTCGGATCGAGCACTCGAAAATAGACCACAGCATTAACCTTCACAGACACATTATCTCTGGTGATCAAATCTTGTGTTGGAACATCCAAAACGATAGTTCGTAGATCCACTCGCACAATTTGTTGAATGAAAGGAATGATGATAATCAACCCCGGCCCTTTAACGCCATAAAAGCGCCCAAGGAAGAACACCACTGCCCGCTCGTACTCGCGCAGAACTCTGAACATGCTGGCTATCAACAAGATAACGAGCACGATGACAATACCTATAGTGTGTATAAACATAACCGCCCCCTAATGGTAACGATGCTTAAGCAATAATTAAGTCAATCAAGTGTATCCCTGTATTCCGCGCTAACTGGGGCTCGGTGGTATCTCATCGGGCAACGCCTCAACATCCAACAGCAACCCAGTCAGTTTGGTCACTCTGATAAGCTGCCCCGCTTGCAGTTCACTGGCGCATTGAGCTTGCCAAATTTCACCTTCAACTAGCACTCGGCCAGCACCTGGGAAACCGCTGACAACTTTACCTGTCTCACCAACCACCGCTTCCATCCCTGTAGTCACAGGCTTGTTTCTCACTCGGACTAACATAGAGATAGTTACGACAATAAAGGCAACAGAGAACAAACTGATCCCGATAATTAACGGCAATGCGATTTGATAACCCGGCACTTCGGTATCCATCAGCATGATTGAACCGAGCGTAAACGCAGCAACTCCGCCCAAACCAAAAATACCAAAACTCGGGCTAAAGGCCTCTGCGACCATTAAGGCTATTCCCAACAGGATTAAGGCAAGGCCGGCATAACTCACCGGCAGCATTTGTAAGGAGTACATCGCTAATAACAAACAGATACCGCCCAATACACCCGGTAAGCCGACCCCTGGGTTATAGAACTCCAGCAACAAGCCATAGATGCCAATGAGCATGAGGATGTAAGCGACGTTTGGATTAGTAATCACCGAAAGTAAACTAAAGCGCCAGTCTTGTTCACGCTCAACAAACGCCACATCACTAAGTTGAACTTCCTGATTGATACCGTTGATGGTGATGGTGCGTCCGTTGCTCAGCTCAACCAATTGCTGAAGGTCGCTAGCAATAAAATCGATCACGTTAAGTGTGAGCGCGTTCTCTGAGTCCAAACTCGCCGCTTCTCTTACCGCCTTTTCAGCCCACTCTTCATTGCGATTGTGTAGCTTAGCCAAACTAACAATGTAGGCTGCAGCATCGTTGATGACTTTCTTCTCCATCGCAGTGGTAGCTTTTACTTGGTCTGAATTCTCTTGTTTTGTTTCGTCTTGCTCACTTGCTAACGTATTGTCATCTTTATTGGCATCGTCTTGAGGAGATAGCGGATTAGTCGGTGCTTTACCACCGCCAAGAGAGACAGGCGTGGCGGACCCCAAATTGGTTCCGGGCGCCATAGAGGCGATATGGCTAGCAAGTAAAATATAGGTTCCGGCGCTCGCTGCTCGTGAGCCCGCAGGCCCAACCCAAGTAGCTACTGGAATCGGTGACGTGGTGATGGATCGAATAATGTCACGCATCGACGAATCTAACCCGCCAGGCGTGTTCATTTTCAAAATAATGAGCTTTGCTTGCTCATCGTGAGCTTGTTCTATTTCTCTAGTGAGGTAATCACTGGTCGCCGGACCTATCCCTCCGTTCACCTCAATCACCCAGACATCATCGGCCTGAGCAAACACTGAGCTGAGCAACAGAAGAAACGCAAACAAGTACTTTAATATAAAAGTCATAGCCCCTCTCCTTACAACTGAGATGCTAGATAGACGTTTTATTTAAAGCGCAGAGGTAACATCTTGGTAATAAATAGATACCTTAAGCATAGTTCAGGCTAAATTTCACACAACACGTACCTGTGGATTTACCCCAACACAAACGCTCAAAAAACACTCGCAAATGAAATCAAAATGTTAATGGGACGTTTTCAACACCAACGATTGTAAATCATTCACAAAACCTCCAGCGAAAAAGCTTTTATAAATTCAACAAATAACATCGCTATAAAAAACCAAGGCAAACGATTGCATTGTTGTGCAAAATCAACAAATGACATTAGACCACCTGTTTTTCAGAGACTTTCACCTCTGCTCATATTGATAAATGTAAAGGATACGTGTAAAACTCGTCGCGAAATATTAATCCAATGGTACATCGTACATTGGTGAGTAGTTCTGGGATTTTTATATTTAGTAGCACAGAGGTTATGGAAGTGTTAAAAGAAAAGAGTTTACTAAGCAACATCGGCGTTCAAGTCGTTATTGCAATGATCGTCGGTACTGTAGTTGGTGCGATGATGGGTGACAGCGCAACTATGTTCGCTCCACTGGGTGCTATCTTCATCAACTTGATCAAGATGTTGGTTATCCCTCTAGTCGCAGTTGCACTGATTTCAGGTGCTGCTGGTTTAGGCAACAGTTCATCTGCAGGTAAAGTCGGCGTAACTACATTGGGTTACTTTGCACTAACGTCTGCACTTGCTGTAGCGCTAGCGCTAGTAATGGGTGAAGTATTCGAACCGGGTCGTGGTATCGATGTTTCTGGCGTAGAAGGCATGTTCTCTTCTGAATACGCTGCGAAAGGCGAACTTCCAACGTTCTGGGCAACCATCACTGGCATGATCCCTACCAACGTTTTCCAATCATTGAATGAAGCAAACATTCTGCAAATTCTCGTTTTCTGCTTATTCTTCGGTATTGCGATTTCTAAACAAGCGAAAGAAAAACGTGATCCTATCATCAATGGCGTAAACGCGATTGTTGACGCTATGGTTTGGATGATCAACAAGGTTATGATCATTGCACCACTTGGCGTATTCGGCCTAATGGCAGAAGCAGTTGGTACATTCGGTTTTGGCGCACTTATGGTTGTGTTCAAACTGTTCGTTGTTTACATCGCTGCGATCCTGATCTTCGGTTTTGTTGCTTACCCACTGATGATTCAGATCTTCACTAAGACTTCAGCTAAGAAGTTCCTAGTGGCAATGAAGAAGCCTCAAGCGGTTGCACTATCAACAGCCTCTTCAATGGCGACACTGCCAGTAACAATGGAAACGGTAGAGAAAGAACTTGGCGTTCGCAACTCTACGGCTTCATTCGTTCTGCCACTTGGTGCGACGATCAACATGTCTGGTAATGCAATTTACTACGGCCTAGTTGCTATCTTCTTCGCACAGCTGTTCAACATCGACCTGTCTATGGGTGCTTACGTTGCTATCATCGTAACGTCGACGCTAGGCGCAGTTGGTCAAGCAGGTGTTCCAGGTCCTTCTTTCCTAGTGGTTGCGGTTCTTCTAGCAGCTGGTATACCTATTGAAGGTCTACCTCTGTTGTTTGCTCTAGACCGTATCTTCGACATGATCCGTACTGCTCTGAACATCACTGGTGATGCAGCATGTGCAGTCATCGTTGATTCTCTAATCGAAGACGAAGCGAAAGAAGCTGAGCTACAAAAACAGCAAGCGTAATATTAAGCGCTAAGTTGGTGGTGACTTGAATTGACACCACCAGCATAAACTAGAAAATCCGAGAGCCTTACAGCCCTCGGATTTTTGTTTTTGGTGTTCTAATTTTTAGGCGTTAGACGAATTACAAATCAGCCCCGTAGATATCAAACGTGAAGTACTTAGCGGCGATCTTGTCGTAAGTACCGTTCGCTCTGATCTCTTCAATCGCGGCATTGAATTGTTTCGCCAGTTTTGAATCCTGCTTTCTTAACGCTAGTGCCGTGCCTTCGCCAATGTAGGCTTTGTCGGTCACTGCTTTGCCTTTGAATTCAAAACCCTCACCTTCTTTCTTGTCTAAGAAAGCCAATGACAGCTGATCTGAGTTGCCGAAGGTTAGATCTAGACGACCGTTTTGCAGATCCAGATACACCTCATCTTGGCCGGTATAACGCTTAATATTTGCGACATCCCCAAACTTGTCTGTTACGTAGCGATCGTGAATCGTTCCTTGCTGTACTCCAATAGTTTTACCATCGAGGCCTTGCTTATCAATATCAAACTTTGCACTTTTGGCAGCAACAAATACGGCTGGTGTTTGGTAATACTTATCGGTGAACAAAATCTTGCGCTTACGCTCTTCGGTAATACGCATTGAAGCCATGATCACATCTGACTTTCTTGCCAGCAAACTTGGAATTAGCGAGTCCCAACTTTGTGAAACCCAAGTACAATCGAGTTTGGCTTGCTCACACAAGGCATCAGCTATCTCAATGTCAAACCCGACAGGCACACCATCACTGTTTTTGTAGTTGAATGGCGGATAGGTAAAGTCTGACGCCAAACGGATTTCTTTCGCCTGTACCGTTGTACCAAGTAAAGCGGCCGCACAAGCGAGTCCTAGTATTATCTTTTTCATCATTGCCATCCTAGATATGATTTTTATCGAGTTGAGATTGAGTTTCTTTATGTTGAGATTGTTGAACTTGTTTACTTTGTTGATTCTTTTCTAATTCGGTTTGGTAACGTGTAAATGACGTTATCACTTCGAGCATGCTCTCTTGGCTACCAATACTGATTCGTACACAGTTACGCAAAGCAGGTTCGTGGTTTTGATTCCTTGTCACAATGCCATCCTTCGCCAATACACTGAACACTTGATGCCCAGGTTTTTGACGCAGCAAAATAAAGTTCGTCGATGAAGGGTAAACAGACTCGATGAAATCAAACTGCGTTAACTCACAAGCAAACCAGTTACGTAGTTCGACCAGCTTTTGTGTGGCGTCTTGCATCACTGAGACTCGTTCATCAGACAAAGCGTCTAACACGATTTGCGATGAGCAATCCGGCATCGGATAAGGTGGAATCAGCTTCGCAACATACTGCATCACATTTTGACTCGCTAAGATAAAACCACAACGAACCGCAGCCAGTCCAAACGCCTTAGACAAGGTGCGAATTACTACCAAATGCGGATAACGCTCAATAAGGCTCACCGCTGACGTTTGTGGTTCAAACTCGATATACGCTTCATCGACTACCACTAGAGATTTTCCAATCGTGCCTTCCAGTACCTGAATCAAATCCGATTTAGGAATCACATTACCCGTTGGGTTGTTTGGTGAGCAAAGAAACACGATATTCGCCAGCTCTGCCTTATTCACGATATCAGCGACGTTCAGGCTGAAATCTTGCTGCAATGGAGAGTCCAAGGTATTAATCGCCAATGCATCGGCGCAAAACTCATACATCGCATACGTGGGTGAACAGATAAGTATGTTGTCGCTTGCCGGTTTACAGAATGTTCTGATCAGCAAATCAATCGCTTCATCGGCGCCACGAACGGCAACAGTCGCAGCATCAGTGCCACAGTAATCTTGGTAAGCCTTAGCAATATCTTGTGGTAAGAAGTCTGGGTATCGGTTGTGACTTACTTCTCCTTGAAACAGCGAGCTTTCCAATTCATTGGCGTTTAGCCAGACACGTCCATCACCGCCAATTCTTCTTGCTGATTGATAAGGTATTAATTTTTTTACAGCCTGAGGTACTAAACTATCGATAAAAGATGTCAAGAAGCTATCCCTTTCACAAAATCACAATGTCTTCACCACTGCCTTCATATTCAAAAAATGTGACTTATACACATATTGAATCACAAATGATGATTAAGTATTTACATTCAAACAGAACACTATTGATAAATGAATCGAAATAATCACATAATAGCCATGATAAAAAGTCATAGGTAAAGATATGAATCGCACACTTCCTTCAACTAAAACCTTGCTCGCGTTCTTGTCGACGGCAAGGCATCTCAACTTTACGCGAGCGGCACATGAGCTCAATGTTACGCAAGGTGCAGTAAGTCGTCAGATATTGTCGTTTGAAGAAAGCCTTGGCTGTGATCTCTTCTATCGCCATGCTCGAGGATTGTCTTTAACGCCGAAAGGAGAAGAACTGGTTCCCCTGATACAAGGAACGATTCATCAACTGCAATCGGCTCTCAATCAAGTCGCAAGTTCTCCCTCTAAGATCAAACTCAACGCACCGAGCTGTATTACCTCTTGGTTACTACCTAAGTTGATGTCTTTTCAGCAAGCCTATCCCGAAATTGATGTCGAACTCACGTCGACCATCAAGCACGTCTTCGAACCAAGCTTTGATCCGTTTGACGCCGTAATTACCTATGGTAAGAAGCCAAACCAACAATCGATTGTCAGCCAATTATTGTTTAACGAGCAGCTAGCGCCCGTTTGCCAAGCACAAAGCATTACGCAGAACCATCTTGTCAACGACGCGTCGACCATCATCAAGCCACACAAGCTTGCCCAATACACTTGGCTACACGCCAACAACGAGCAAAGTGATTGGCGACTTTGGTTAGAACACATAGGCAGCCACGACCTTTCAAGCAAGAACAACCAACAATTCGCGACACTCGATCAAGCGATGAACGCCGCCATTCAAGGGTTTGGTATTGCCATTGGCGACATCACGCTGGCCAAGCAAGATATTGATTTGGGTAGATTGGTGAAAGTGAGCGAAGGCAGTGTCTTCTCTGGAAATGGTTACTTCTTGCTGCAACCCAAGAATCGACAAAATACATCCTTATCTACGCTGGTTGATTGGCTGGTCGATTAGCGGCATCACCGTTGAAAGGCTCACACTATAAGCGGTAGTAGAGCGTCATAATGAGAATTTTACCGTTCTCAAAATGAAACTATTTGAGGTCTGTTTCGTATTGATTGTCAGAGAATAGAACGTACCTTCCTTTAACTATTTGAAAAGAAGTTCAATTCTATTTAGTCGGGTATTTATTCTGTTCAGTTGGAGAAAATGGCATTCGAATTGCTTTGTCATAGATAACCCAACCAATATACAGCAGGTTGCAACAGTTTCACTGCAGCTTGTCACGGAGGATAGGCTATGACCTTACAAAGACATACGTATTACGGCTTGATTCACCATGGAATTAAAACATTATTAATGGACAGAATTGGCCACTTCACAGAACGTGAATATCACGAGTATCTCGACTTAACGACCGGTAAATCGACGTGTTTTGCCATGAGCGAACAAGAACTCGAAAACACCTTAGACAGCTTGAAAAGCGAAGGTTACCTTGAAGACATCAAGAAGCTGATACCTCGCTACCAAACCTCGTCAATGCGATAAACTGTTAAAACTCGTAAAACACGATGAGCGGTTAGATTGAATTAATTGGCACCCAATTGTCTCGGGCTATTTAGCATCGAGACAGTTTTCGTTAGACTGTCATCAACTCAACTAACTGGATAGTCAGTGTCTCATGAAACAAATTCTTGATTTCATTCCTCTCATTATTTTCTTTGCGCTTTATAAGATGTACGACATCTATACCGCGACCGGTGCTTTGATCGTTGCCTCTGCAGTTCAAATTATTATGACGTACTTCATCTACAAGAAAGTCGAAAAAATGCAGGTCATCACCTTTCTAATGGTTGCCGTATTTGGTGGCATGACCATCTTCTTGCACGATGACAACTTCATTAAATGGAAAGTCACCATCGTTTACGCACTGTTTGCTATTGGTCTGACGGTCAGTCACATCATGGGCAAATCAGCGATTAAAGGTATGTTAGGCAAAGAGATCACACTGCCTGATTCGGTATGGGGCAAGATCAACTGGGCATGGACTCTATTCTTTACTCTATGTGCCGTTCTCAACGTTTACGTTGCTTTCAGCCTACCGTTGGATGTTTGGGTTAACTTCAAAGTGTTTGGTTTGCTCATCGCTACCTTGCTCTTCACTTTACTTACGGGTGTATACATCTATAAGCATCTACCAAAAGACCAGCAAAAAGAGTTAACGGATAATAATACCGACGAGAAATAGCCCTTAGGGATGAGTCCTCATACCCTATTTGATACAATTATTATCAATATGCGATTGGCCAATGATACTCGCGATCATTGGCCACTGATTATTTGTGTTCGGTGAAGACGTTAAAAATTCGACCACCGCGAGTCTCGTAAACACATCTATTTTTATATAAAACAATCAATACCATTAAGAGTACGACAATGACTATTCAATCAACTTTGAACCCGATTGGTTCTTTACTTCTTCGCACATTAGCGATGCCTTCTGATACAAATGCAGCGGGCCAGATTTTCGGTGGTTGGATAATGTCTCAGCTTGACCTTGCTGGCGGCATACTGGCAAAAGAGATCTCTAACGGCAAGATAGTCACGGTTTCAGTATCGAGTATCGAGTTCAAACAGCCGGTTTCTGTGGGTGATGTTGTGTGCGTTTATGGTGACTGCACTAAGATTGGTCGCAGCTCGATGAATATCGACCTAGAGGTATGGGTTAAGCCTGTACTTGACCACGGTATTGGTGACCGCTACAAGGTATGTGGCGCGACATTCAACTACGTTGCGGTTGATGAAAGTGGGAAGCCTCGCCCAATCAACAAATAACACCATATATTAAGCGTGTGGCATCGATGGTCTTTAGTTTTTATAAATGAAATTGCTAAAGACCATACAACTCTCTCGCACCAATTCACAATTTCTTATCATTAGCCCTTCCAATACCAATTAGTTCGCGTAAATTAGCAAGATAGCGAATTTAAACGCCCCAAATTTAGTGAAGTAAAATAAGGATATCTCAATATGTGGTACGTGATTTTTTCTCAAGACGTCGAAAATTCATTAGAAAAACGCCTAAGTGTTCGCCCACAACATCTAGAACGCCTACAAACACTTCACGATGAAGGCCGACTGTTAACAGCGGGTCCAATGCCAGCTATTGACTCAGATAACCCTGGCGAAGCGGGCTTTACAGGTTCAACTGTGATTGCTGAATTTAACTCTTTGGAAGATGCACAAGCATGGGCAGACGCTGACCCGTACATTGATGCTGGCGTTTACCAAAATGTGATTGTAAAACCATTCAAAAAAGTATTTTAACGTGAAAAAATGGATTATTGGCTCACTGGCTTTAGCTCTGCTTGCAGGCTGTGCTTCAAGTGAGCAAGACGAACAAAGACAGCTAGAGATGATGGCGCAGCACCGAGCTGGCGTTTTATCTGCAGGCCTGCCGATTGAGTATGGCCCACTGTCGGTCATGCGCGTGCTAGCAAAAAACACGGTTATCGAAATCATGATGATCTACAACCAAGATGCAAAAGGTGCTAAGCCTTTAAACCAAGTTGTAGACATGAGTGTGAATAGCTACTGCACCAACTCTGAAGTGAGAGCAAACCTCGATATGGGCTTGGCTTACAACATCAAGATTCGCAACACTCGCGGACAACTGATGGTTGAGAAGTTGATCAGCAAAGAGACGTGTCAGAGCAGCAGCTAGATTCGACCGAGCAAGTATAAAACCAGAAGGCCTCGCATTTGCGAGGCCTTTGTTTTATGAAGCAATCTAAATCCTAGACTGAATTATGCCTCGGTTGATTCCCACTCTTTGCGCAGTGCCTTAGTCGCCGAAACTAAATTAGTCAGCGCCGCTTCCGTCTCTGCCCAATTACGCGTCTTCAGCCCGCAATCAGGGTTTGCCCACAAACGTTCTGCTGGAATTTTCTCTGCCGCTTTCTTAAGTAAATCAACAATCCACTCTTCTGAAGGAATGTTTGGTGAGTGAATATCGTAAACACCAGGTCCAATCGCATTCGGGTAGTTGAACTCTTCAAATGCTTTCAGCAGTTCCATGTTCGAGCGAGAAGTCTCAATAGTAATCACATCGGCATCTAGCGCGGCTACTGAATCAATGATCTCGTTGAACTCGCTGTAACACATATGGGTATGGATTTGAGTTTCAGGTTTCGCACTCGCCGCTGAGATCTTAAAGGCATCAACCGCCCACTCTAGGTATTCTGCGTGGTCGCGCTTTTTCAGTGGCAAACCTTCACGAATCGCTGGTTCATCGATTTGGATAATGTTGATGCCCGCGTCTTGCAAATCAGACACTTCATCTCGCAGAGCAAACGCCAGTTGATTAGTGATCTCTTTACGTGAGATGTCTTCACGTGGGAATGTCCAACATAAGATAGTGACTGGGCCTGTCAGCATCCCTTTCATCTGCTTCGAGGTCAGAGATTGGGCATAGGTCGACCATTCCACCGTCATTGGTTTTTCTCGTTCAATATCCGCGACCACAATCGCCGGCTTCACGCAGCGTGAGCCATAGCTTTGTACCCAACCAAACTTAGTGGTTTGAAAGCCTGCTAGGTTTTCTGCGAAGTACTCCACCATGTCGTTACGTTCAGCTTCGCCATGAACAAGCACATCCAAATCCAGTGCTTCTTGACGTTTAACGGCATCCGCAATATGGCCTTTCAATGCAGTGTTATATTCCGCTTCACTGAGTTTGCCAGTGCGGTAAGCGCTACGTTGAACACGGATCTCGCCTGTCTGTGGGAACGAACCAATGGTTGTAGTTGGCAGTAACGGTAAACCCAACACCTCAGACTGGTGCGCGGCACGTTCTGCGTATGGAGCAGTGCGCTCTGCTAGCGCTTTAGTAATCGTGCTAAGACGAGCTTGAACTTGCGGCTTGTTCACATGAGTCGCGCTCTTGCGTGCAACAATCGGTTGGCTGTAAGTCTCACACGCTAAAATGGCATTTTGGTCGCCGTCTAACGCCGCACCCAATAAGCTCACCTCTGTCACTTTCTGTTTTGCAAAGGCAAACCAACTCTTCACTTCTTCACTAAGCGTCTCTTCTAACTCAAGGTCAACCGGGCTATGCAGCAGTGAACATGAACTTGCGACCCATAGTTTATCGCCTAGCTTGTCTTTCACAGGTTGCAGCAACTCAAGCTGCGCGGCTAAGTCGGCTCGCCAAACATTGCGTCCATTGATTGCACCCGCAGAAAGCACCCAATCTTCAGGTAGCTTATTCACCACTTCATCGAGTTGCTGCGGCGCAGCAGCTAAGTCGATGTGTAAGCCGTTGACGGGCAGTTCTACAATTTTGTCTAACGTATCAGTCACAGAATCAAAGTACGTGGTAAGGAGTAGCTTCACATCACCTTGAATCACCTGATAAGCCAATTTGAATGAATCTGCCCACTTAGTTTCAAGTTCCAGAGAAAGGATAGGTTCATCGATTTGAACCCACTCAACACCCAACTTGGCCAGTTTTGCCAGAATTGCTTGGTAAGCGGTAAGCAAACGTGGGAGCAAGGTTAAACGGTCAAAGCCCTCTTCCACTTCTTTGCCGAGATATAAGTAAGACAGCGGGCCGAGAAGAACTGGCTTCACTTTATGCCCCGCTTTAATCGCTTCACTCACTTCGTCAAACAGTTGCGGCCAGCTCACTTCAAACGAATCATCTTTACTGAACTCAGGAACAATGTAGTGATAGTTTGTATTGAACCACTTGGTCATGTCAGATGCTGCGGTACCATCTTTGGCACTTTCTGGACCATGTTTCCCGCCACAACAGGTTGGCTGCTTTTGAGATTGCCCGCGACCAACGCGGAACAAGGTATCTAAATCTGGGAAGGCTTTTTCATCTTCTGATCCACCAGCGTGACGCTTAGGTACATGGCCTAGAAGTAACGTCGTTGTTAGAACATGGTCGTACCATGCGAAGTCACCCGCAGTTGCAAAGCTTAGATTCGCGTCGGCTTGTACATTCCAGTTACGATTTCTCAATTCGCTGCCGAGCTGCTTGAGCTCAGATTGACCAATCTCGCCGCGCCAGTACTTCTCTAGTGTGAATTTAAGTTCGCGTTTTTCGCCGATACGTGGGTAGCCAAGAATATGCGTTGTTGTCGTCATGAGTCTGTTCCTTATTCGATAATTTTAATTTCCGGTCAGACTGCCTGTCATGGTTTTTACTTTTACAAAAAGGCGTCTGGATGGCTAAACTATCCACCTAATCTGAACGATGAACAACGTCCAAATATTCATCTTGTTTATTACAAATATTCATATTGAACAGACCGAAGATGAACAAACCAAATCCATCTGGACATCTAGACGTTTACAAATGATAAAAAACCCCGTAGGGTGATTATTAAGAAATATTGAATTGGCTTAGGGAATATGAGGAATACTCATGATAGAGCTTAAACACCTTCGAACATTGACTACCTTAAGAGACAACGGCTCACTGACAGCGACTGCAACCTCTCTTCACCTGACTCAGTCGGCACTTTCACACCAATTGAAAGACCTAGAGGCACGTATTGGTGGTCAGCTTTTCCTGCGTAAAACTAGGCCAGTGAAATTCACCTCTGAGGGTGAGATCTTGCTTAAGCTCGCAGATGAGATACAGCCAAGAATCGCTAAAGCAGAGAATGAGTTGGCGAGCCTGAAAGAGGATGTGAATGGTCGATTGCACATGGCGATTGAGTGTCACTCATGCTTCCAATGGCTAATGCCCGCTTTGAAGGAATATCAAGTTGCATGGCCAAGCGTGACCCTAGATTTCTCGTCAGGTTTTGGTTTTGAACCGCTACCGGCATTAATGGCTGGTGAATTGGACTTGGTGATCACCTCAGATATACAGCCTCGTTCTGAAGTTCACTACGAACCGCTGTTCGATTTTGAGATGCGCCTTATCACCGCGATCAACTCGCCTTTGGCCGATAAAGCGAGCATTGATCCGCAAGATCTTAGCGATCTCACCATGCTCTCATATCCAGTTCAAAAACAGCGTTTAGACGTCGTGAAACACTTTTTGCAACCAGCAGGTGTGGAACCAAAGAAATGGAAACAAGCAGACAACACCTTGATGTTGGTGCAAATGGTATCAGCGGGTTTAGGTGTGGCGGCATTGCCAAACTGGGCGATCAGTGAGTTCTCAAGACAAGGTTTGATAGCCAGCAAGCCGTTAGGTAAAGGGCTTTCAAGAAGACTGTTTGCCGCAGTAAGAAACTCAGAAAAAGACAAACGTTACCTACAGGCTTTCTTTAGCACAGCAAGACAGCAGAGTAAGAGTCACTTAGATGGTATAGAGGTCGTTTAAGAGGTTCATTATTGGACTAGCTTAAGCCTGTATTAAATCGGATAGGCAAACGCCAGAAACAAAAAAAGTCACAGATAATCTGTGACTTTTTAGTTTCAGTACCGATGATTTTCGATATCTGTTAATTCGCGAAAATAGACTATCTTGGATAAGACTTAAACTGGTTAGTCAATGGGTCGTATTGATAGCCAAGCATATCCAGCTTACCCACGACACTTTCTATATCCATTTCATACATACTGATCAGCTCTTCAAAGCTATCGCACTCTAGGCGAAGTTTTTCATTCACGATTCCCAGCAAGATAATGCTATCGAAACCTTTGACGTTGCTTAAATCCATCTCGTACTCCTTACGAACACACCGACTAGAATTAAGTTTAGAACGCTTACCAACGCCATGCTAAAAAACTGATCACACTTCTTAAAGAGAATACGTGATTAATGAGCGTACGTAATTAATGAAAGTGCGCGATTAAAGTGCCCACACTGGCGTTAAACCCACAGCTGCCGCCAATAACATCAGTAACGAAATTGTCAGTTGCAGTTTTTCCGGGGTTTTAACGAACAATAAATGCCAACACCAAACCACGATAGCGGAGATTAACAAAGCAAAGCTGAACAGTAGCGTTGAAATCACAGGCTCTAATTGAGCTTCAGAAAGAGAATAAACACTCACGACTGTCGCCAAAACCACTAACATACCCGTCAGCACACCAACAACGGGCAGAACTCGGTGAAATGCCTGTAAGCGTGTTCTTGCAATCGTCAGCAATAAATGGCCAAACGCTGAGCCTAACAGTGCCACTAGCAATACAGTAGTGATAATGCCAACAGTAGTTGCTTGTTCCGTCGCTTGAATAGCCACGTAAGACAATGCCAAACCACAAGCTAAGTACATCACCCAAATAGGGCCAGAATCGCGTGTCTTCTTGGTTTGGACTTGAGAATAGAAGTAAAAGATCGCAAACACGACCAGAAAGGCTTCAATTTTTACTGAAGCGACGGCAAGCCACAGCACGCCAATCGCAGGTAACATCTTGTGGATACGACCACGCTGCCCCGGACAAATATCCCCTTTCACCAAGATGAGGGTTAAGATCAGTTGGGCTCCTAAAAGCATCGGAGCAAATTGTACTAATAACGTTTCGACCATTGTGGATCTACTTCTTCAGACTTATTTTCGCGAATAATATCAAAAACTGCTGCGAACACTAATCAAAATCACAAATTAGCGACGTTATTCAAGGCTTCAACTATGCTGTTGTATGGCTCTTTTGTCGCCATTTACCGTAAAAAGACGAAAGACACCAGAACTAACAGGGGCATGTTCTACTGGCTAGTCTAGGCTCATGCCGCTATAATTCCCGCCTCAAAAATCAGAGGTTGAAATATGTACAGCGATATCACTCCTATTCACGAACACAAAAAATACTGGGCCGAGTGCTACGGAACTGCACCCTTTTTGCCTACCAGTAGAAAGGAGATGGATGCTCTTGGATGGGATAGCTGTGACATTATTATTGTAACTGGTGACGCGTATGTCGATCACCCGAGCTTTGGTATGGCTATCATCGGCCGTCTGCTTGAAGCTCAAGGTTTCCGCGTGGGCATTATTGCTCAACCAAAGTGGGACAATAAAGATGCCTTCATGAAGCTAGGTAAACCTAACTTATTCTTCGGCATCACAGCGGGTAACATGGACTCCATGATCAACCGCTACACCTCTGATCGCAAATTACGTCACGATGATGCTTACACACCGAACAATGAAGGTGGCAAGCGTCCTGACCGTGCAACTCTGGTTTACTCTCAACGCTGTCGTGAAGCTTACAAAGGCACGCCAATCGTGCTTGGTGGTATTGAAGCGAGCTTACGTCGTGTGGCTCACTACGACTACTGGTCAGATAAAGTTCGTCGCTCTGTATTATTTGATGCAAAAGCTGACATTCTTCTTTTTGGTAACGCTGAGCGTGCACTGGTTGAAGTGGCACACCGCATCGCCGACGGCGAAGACATGTCTACGCTGACCAATATTCGCGGTACTGCTATCAATCTTCCTGCGGCCCCTGAAGGCTTCAAGATCATTGACTCTTCTCGTATCGAAAAGCCGAACAAAGCGTACGTTCCGGTGAACCCGTACGAAGTTGAAACCCAGTGTGATACCAAGAAAGACGAAAAAGAAGAAGTAAAAGCGCAACCTATTACTATTCGTCCTTCTCGTCACGATGCAAAAACTACAGCGGTTCGTATCCCAGGTTACGAAAAGCTAAACAATGACCGTATTCTTTACGCTCACGCTAGCCGTATTCTGCACCTTGAGACAAACCCGTACTCAGGTCGAGCTCTGATCCAACGTCACGGCGATCGCGAACTTTGGGTTAACCAAGCGCCAATTCCATTGACTACAGAAGAGATGGACTACGTGTTTGGCCTTGCTTACAAGCGTGTTCCGCACCCGATGTACGGCAAAGCGAAAATCCCAGCATACGACATGATCAAAACCTCGGTTAACATCATGCGTGGTTGTTTTGGTGGTTGTTCTTTCTGTTCAATCACAGAGCATGAAGGTCGTATCATTCAGAACCGTTCGAAAGAATCTATCTTGGATGAGATCGAAGACATTAAAGATAAAGTACCAGGCTTCACAGGTACTATTTCTGACTTGGGCGGCCCAACGGCGAACATGTACCGTTTAGGTTGTTCAGATCCAAAAGCTGAAATTAACTGTCGTCGTCCATCATGTGTGTTCCCGAAAATCTGTGAAAAGCTAAACACAGACCATCAACACACCATTGACCTGTACCGCTCTGCGAGAAAAGTACCGGGCGTTAAGAAGATCATGATCGCTTCTGGTGTACGTTACGACTTAGCGATTGAATCTCCAGAATACGTTCGTGAGCTTGTGACTCACCACGTTGGTGGTTACTTGAAGATTGCTCCAGAGCATACTGAAAAAGGCCCACTGGACCTGATGATGAAGCCGGGCATGGGCACTTACGATCGTTTCAAAGAGATGTTCGAGAAGTACAGCGCTGAAGCCGGTAAGAAACAGTATCTAATTCCTTACTTCATCTCTGCTCACCCGGGCACAGAAGATGAAGACATGCTTAACCTTGCAATGTGGCTGAAAAAGCACAACTACGAGTGTGACCAAGTACAGAACTTCTACCCATCACCAATGTGTAACGCAACGTCGATGTACTACTCAGAGACCAACCCTCTGAAACGCGTGAAATATAAGAAGCGTGAAGATGTTCCTGTACCGAAAGGTGATCGTCAACGTCGTCTGCATAAAGCACTGCTTCGTTACCACGATCCTGAAAACTGGAAAATCATCCGTGAAGCACTAATCAGCATGGGTAAACAGCACCTAATTGGTGACAAAGCAAACTGCCTAGTACCAGCAGAAGATTTTGATGCGCAAACGCCGGCACAACGTCGTAAGTCTGGTCGTCACGGTTCACAGCGTTTTGCAACGAAGCACAGCAAATCTCAACCGGGTTTAGGCGGCGAGAAACCACGTAACCATTCCAAATCCGGTAGCAATAAGCCTGGTGGTAAAAAACCGAATGGTAACGGCAACGGTAGCCAAGGCAATGCTAACCAAGGTAGCGGAAAGCAAAACGGTGGCGGTAATGGCAACGCTCGTAAACCAGCAACTGGCTTCATTAAAAAAGGCCCTGGTGGTCAATCACAAGGCAATGGTGGCGGAAACCGCAACAAAGCCGGTAATGGTCAAGGTGGTAAACCTGCAGGTAACGGAAAGAATCGCCAGCGCGCAACACAGCGTTAATATAGCGACCCCATTTACTTGGTTATCATAAAAATACAAAGCGCAGCTATTTAGCTGCGCTTTTTTGTGTCTGCTACTAGGGAGCTTAACGGGTGAAGACCCAATACTGACTAAACAAATAGTTAGTGACCATTCCCACCAAAATACCAACGGCCATTGCGATAAACACAGCCCCAGTAAATGCAGGCAGCAATTCCGTCATCAGCTTAAAGCACAACAAATTAGGAATCGCCGATATCGATGCGGAAAACATGAATTTCTGCCACTGGATCAACTTTTCGGACCAACTCCCCTGACCTTTGAATCCAAAAGTCAGCACGCGATTACCAAACCACGTTGTCGTTGCAGCAGCAATGAACGAACCTATTCTCGCCGTCATTAAAGGCAAACCAGCAATGTAATGCAGAAAGCCAAATACCGCACAATCAACAACAAATCCACCAGCACCAACCACAGCAAATCGAACCACCCTGTGATGGGATTGGAGCTTTTGACTGTGTGCCTGAAGCTTATTATTGAACATTTGCAGCCCTAAGTTAATGCTGAACATCACTTTCACTTCGAATGTGGCTCAACGACAAATTTGGTTTGATGTTTTGGCTATGACAGCTGAACAAAGCACGCTTTATTTTCACCGTTGGTTCCAAAATACAAGTTAACGCGTTGTCTTTAATCTTGGTTTCCACTTCAGATCTTTTACCAATCAGATAGAACTTATCAATGCCCTCTATCTGCTCGATATCGAGAAGTCTTTTCGCTTGACCATGACTGTAAAATTGCCCAGAGAATGGTCGTTTACCCACGTAAAAGCTTGGCGAAGAATCCGTAATCTGTTCGAAAATAATACGGTCACTTTTCTCGTTCGCCTTGCCGAGATTCAGGTAGACCATCGCAATCATTAGCAACACAGGCAGAACCAAAGCCACGCTCGAGAACCACTTCTTATCTTTTTCCACTACGAGTATAGCAATCAACAAGCCAAGAGCCGGAATACCTGGTAGGACGTAAGCTGGGAGAATATTGCCCGCCATAGTGAAAAGAATCAGAGGTGAAATCAACCAACAGACAAGAAATGAAAACAGCCCACTATTCTCAGTATTAATTTCTGCAATTTTCTTACGGCGGACAAACGCTAATATAGGCAAAACAATTGACCAAGGCGCAGCGGCTTGAATCCAGAACACCCAGATCATACCTCGTGCTTGGTCGTGAGCAGAACCGTACAGATCACCTTCCCAGCCACTCACAACAAAACGCTTAAAGTGTTCGCCAACAATAAAGTAGTCGATGAAGCCCGGCGTTGCCATTTCAGCCATGATGTACCAAGGTAGAGCAATCGCTAACATCACACCTAAACCAGACAAAAATGGGAAACGTTGCCAAAGCGCTTTGAAAGCACCAAAGAAGCCGTGTTGTAATACCAACCAAGGGAAAACTGCGATACCCATGATGACAATCGCTACTGGCCCTTTTGCCAGCAAGCCTAGTGCTAAACCAATGAAACCAACATAGCCCCAAGATCGATTAGTCTTCGCATTAACTTCTCCCTTCGAACCCTCTCCTCCTAACCAACATAGATAGAAACCTAACATGGCAATGGTCATCGCTAACGTTAACGCCATGTCGGTCATCACAGCACCCGCCGCAATAGAGAAAATCCCACATGTCGCCAATACCACAGCCGCCACCAAGGCACTTTGTCCGGTACGCTTGGCCATGTACGCAACCAACAGAATCGTCGCGAAACCGGCTAGCCAGTGTGGCGCACGCACAGCAAACTCACTCAAACCAAACAGCTCAATCCCCGCTGCGCTCATCCATGTGAACAACGGTGGTTTACCCCAAAAAGGGATGCCGTAATCAAATTGAGGGGTTAACCAATTGCCGGTTTCTACCATCAAGCGAGCCATTTCACCGTAGCGTGCTTCCGTAGTATCCATTAACGGATAAGTCGCCAGAGATAGAAGCCTTAGAACCAATGCAAAAGCCAACAAATACCATAGGTGCGTTCGGTTCAGGCTCATGCTGACTCCTCTAATTTAAAGTGTGTTTTTAATGCAGGGGTATCAACCACGGATTGGATCAAATACAAAGGACGGTTCTTGGTTTCAATGAAAATACGACCTATGTATTCCCCCATTAAACCAATACTCAAAAGTTGAATGCCGCCAAGGGCAAGTTGAACGACCATCATTGATGGGTAACCCGTGATCGGCTCACCAAACATCAAGGTTTTAAACACGATGAAGACGCCATACACAAAAGCAGTAAGCGCGACTAAACCACCAACGGCCGTCGCAATACGCAGCGGGCGGATAGAGAATGAGGTGATGCCATCCATCGCCAAACCGATTAACTTGAGGTAGTTCCACTTGGTCTCGCCACAGAAGCGAGCATCACGTTTAAATTGGATCGTCGCTTGTCTGAAACCCGGCCATGAGAAAATGCCTTTCATGTAGCGATTACGTTCAGGCAGTTGGTTGATATGGTCGACAACCTCTCGGCTTAACAATCGGAAATCACCTACATTTTCTGGAACATCGATTTTCGCAGCCACGTTCATGACTTTATAAAAGCTCGCCGCTGAAAACTTCTTAAACCACGTTTCACCGTCGCGCTGGCTACGCTGCATATTGACGACGTCATAACCTTCGCGCCACTTAGCAATCATTTGCGGGATAAGCTCAGGTGGATCTTGTAAGTCAGCGTCTAGCAAAATCACCGCTTGTCCCCGACAGTGCTCAAGGCCTGCGCTCATCGCTGATTCTTTGCCGAAATTACGGCTTAAACCGATAACAGAAATTGAGCTATTGATTGAAGTGAATGAGCTCACCAACTCCAAGCTGCTGTCTTTGCTACCGTCGTCGACATAAACGATTTCACTCTTGATGGGTAAGCTATCAAGCACCTTGGTAAGGCGAGAGTGGAACTCTTCCAATACCTCTTGTTCATCATAAAAAGGCACAATGATAGACAGAGAAACCGCAGGGTTGATCTGCGATGTGGAGACTTTAGGGCGGCTTATATGAAGTTCAGACATAATACGTTCTTCTATTTTTTTAATCTGAATCCAATCTACCCTCCCATAAGTGAAAGTTATGTTATTGACATATTTTTCACGCTCACTCAGGATAATGTTACCGTCTATTTCTGTATGAGAATCAAAATGAAACGAGTTCTGTTAGTCGAAGATAACCGTGAAATCGCAGGTGTCTTGTTTGATTATTTTGAGTGTATTGGCATGGAACTCGATTATGCGGACAACGGCGAACTCGGCCTGCAACTCGCGTTGGAAAACTCATTTGATATCATCATATTGGATCTGATGTTGCCAAGAATGGACGGCCTCACAGTTTGTAATAAACTGCGAGACCAAGGCAACGCAACGCCTATTCTAATGCTTACCGCGTTAGATAGCCGAGATGACATGTTGAAAGGGTTTGAGCATGGTGCCGATGACTATCTAACCAAACCTTTTGATTTGGATATTTTGGAAGCCCGAATGAAAGCGCTTGTTCGTCGTTACCGAGGAAAAGTGGCTTCTTCTAAGCTTCAGTTTGATGAACTCACCATTGATCAAAAAACCCGTAAAGCCTACCGTAAAGACAAACTGCTCGCACTTAACCCAACCACTTACACCATCCTTGAGATGCTGTGCCAAAAAGCACCTGAAGTAGTGACTCGTGAAGATATTTCCTACAAGCTTTGGCAGGAAGACGAACCCAACAACGATGTGTTACGTAGCCATATCTATCAGCTGCGTAATCAACTCGACAAGCCTTTTGACACCCAAATGTTGATTACTGTCCCTAAAGTAGGATTCCGTTTGGAGTCTTCAAATTGATTTTGAACGTTCTCACTAGCACTAAAACTCTAACTGGCCGCCTAGCGGTTTTCTTTGGGGCAATGGCCGTGATTGTATCGGCCTTTGTCTATTTAGTTTTTGTTGCTGCACTCTACATGTCAGAAGATCGCGTCGGTGAAAGACGCATCCTGATCGACCGTAACTATGCGGTTGGTTTATTCCAAGCAGGCGAAAGCGGTGAGTTAAGAATTGATGACCTGACGATTGCTTACAACGACCCTTCATTGATACCTGCAGAATACCTCAAGTACATTAAAGACAAAGAAAGCTTTGTTGGCGAGGTGGGTGAAGAGCCTAACTCTCGCATGGTGTATGTTGGTGAGTATTCAGATAAAGGTCAAACCCACCCAATCGTTCTGCTTTCCGAGATCGACCGCGTCGAGTTTGATATTTACGAACTGGTTTATGCGACCACCTTTGTACTAACGTTACTCTCTATTCTAATTTTTAGCTTTGGTGCTCTGCTCTATCGGTTATCTAAACGGTTAATTGAACCCTTTAACTCTATTTCCGAACAACTGGAATCCAATAAGCTTAACCTCAATGAAGAATTTAGTGTCAATGACGACGCCGCGGTTGAGTTTCGTCAGCTCACCGATCAACTCAATCAGTACCGAAGAGAAATCAATTCATTACTCAAACGAGAACAAGCCTTTGCTCGTTATTCAAGTCATGAGTTGAGAACCCCACTAACGGTCGCTCGTGGTGCGAATAAATTGCTATTAAGAAGCGAAACAACGGAATTTCAATCTCGTCAGGTTGAGCGCATTGATGAAGCCATTATCCAGATGTCAGAAATGGTCGATGCCCTACTCGGCCTCGTGCGTTACGAAAGAAACAGTGACGATGCGCCACTGCGACTGTTTAGCCAACAAGAGTTAGAGACTATCGTCTCAAAAAACTCAGCACAGGCAGATGAGAAAGACGTCGAAATTTCCATGCATGTTCAATCCGAACCCACCATTCAAGCCACCAGCGCGATAATGAATATGTTAGTCGGAAACTTGTTGAGAAATGCCATTGCAGCGACCAATAGTGGCACCGTAACGGTCACTCTGTCCCAAGAGAGTGTTGTGATTGAAGATCAAGGAGAAGGCCTCCAAGAACAGTACAATCCAAATGGGCATGGGTTAGGTTTATTGATTGTCGAGGACTTGTGTCAACGCTTCCAATGGGGCTTTGAATTGGTCAATCGCAGCTGTGGTGGATGTACCGCTAAGATCACCTTTCAAACCGATCTATCCGCATCCACCCCAGAGTAAATGAGTTCATAGTTCGAAGCTCAATATCGAACGAAAACTTGATTTAGTTGGTTTACAGCGGTCCCTAGCTACTAGATACTCGTTATCCTATTTGAACTATAAATGCTGGCTCTTGAGTCAGCATTTTGTCTAAGTGCGATGAAACTAAATAATAGCCCTGTAACTCAACATCAATTTAACGATCACACCTTTTTCTTAAAGCGTGACGATCAGCTGCACTCCCACTTTTGCGGCAATAAAGCCCGCAAATTCATGAAGCTGCTGGAAGACGATCACCCAGAAACTACAACATTGATCAGCTATGGTTCTGCGCAGGCTAACTCTCTGTTCTCACTCGCGGCACTGGCAAAGATCAAAGGTTGGACGCTTGAGTTCTACGTCGACCACCTTCCCCAGTGGCTACTAGAACGCCCAATAGGTAATTACCGTGGTGCAGTAGACCTTGGTGCGAAGGTAATTTCAGTCAAAGAGACAGGCTCTGAGCTTCATCCACAGGAGTATATTGAGCAAATAAGACAGCCAGATTCTCAGTGTATTGTATTGCCTGAAGGTGGACGCTCTCAGCTTTCTGAATACGGCGTGAAGCAACTGGCGATGGAAATACTTAGCTGGACGCGTTTCGAAAACAAACACGATTTCGTGGTGGCACTACCAGCAGGCACCGGCAGTACGGCTCTGTATCTACATAAGCATTTAAAAGTGCACAACATCCCGGTGTTAACCTGTGCGTGTGTTGGCGGTAATAGCTACCTAACACAACAATTTAATGAGCTTGGCGAATCCGATCATCCACAAATACTGCCACTCGAAACCAAACATCACTTTGGTAAGCTGTATCAACAGGACTATCAAACCTGGTTGGATCTACAAGAACAAACGGATATTGAATTCGACCTGCTCTACGACCCATTGATGTGGCAATGTTTAGAACGATGGCAAGATAACAACCCAACCAAAACCATTATCTATATCCATCAAGGCGGCATCTTAGGTAATGAGTCGATGTTGCCGCGCTATCAACGTAAGTACCCAGAACTTCGAAGTAGTCACACCGCTGATAACGCTACTTGGTAGTAATCCGTTCTTTTCTCCTCTAATACCCCCCGCGTTTCTGCGAACTGAGAGTTTCTCAGCGCATCATGAACAGCCATCGCGCTCCCTATCGATGGCTGTTTGTCAGCAATAGCCACCTGTTATCCCTGCCTTACATTTCAAGTTAGAGACAGAAATCTGGCGAGAATCATCGCGTTATCTATACTTTCGATTGGAACGTCAATTGTCATCGAAAGGAATTACGCATGCGAACACTCACTACGCTCGGCCTATTTTCAGTTTTACTGCCCTTCTCTGCGATATCAGGAGAAAACGTCACTTACCAAGTCGATGGGATGGATTACGAAGGTTATTGGAGTGAAGCCAGTGACCAAGCGCCTTTGGTGCTGCTAATACACGACTGGGATGGCTTAACCGATTACGAAAAGAAACGTTCTGAGATGCTCAACAAGCTAGGTTACAACGTGTTCGCCATCGACCTATTTGGTAAAGGCATTCGCCCGACCGAAGTGAAAGATAAAAAGCAACACACCGGCGAGCTGTATAAAGACAGAGAAAAAATGCGTGCGCTACTTAGCGCGGGAGCAATGGAAGCGAAAAGGCTTGGTGGTAACTTAGATAATAACGTGATGATGGGTTACTGTTTTGGTGGCGCAGCCGTTTTAGAAGCCGCACGTGCGGGTATCCCATCCAAAGCTTATGTCACCTTCCATGGCGGTTTATCAACACCGAAAGGACAAGACTACTCTGAGACAAAAGCTCCTGTTGTCGTGTTCCATGGCACAGCTGACGCCATGATCTCAATGGAAGACTTTGGCAGCCTCGCCGCTCAGCTTGAAACAACCAAAGTTCCGCATGAAATGATCACCTACAGTGGTGCGCCGCATGCCTTTACCGTCTTCGGCTCAAACAACTATCAACAAGAAGCTGACCAAAAATCCTGGGATCGCTTTGCTCAATTATTAAGTTCGGTTTCTCGTTAGCTTTCAATCTAGGTAACAGTTCAACGACAACCTGTTACCTAATTCGTATCAATTATTGGCAAGTATTTCTCTAAATTTGTTGTCCGTCACTCAAAAAGAAAGCGCTTTCTTGTAGTGTGTCACTATTATCAATTAAGTACTCTGAATCAGATATGCTTTTTTACTGTGAGTAAATTATGAAATATTTAGCAATACTACCAGCGGTATTCGCACTAAGCGCCTGCTCAACAGTGACAGAGTCACCGGTTAGCTATCACAAAACTTCTCCGGGGCTAGAGTCGCTACAAAACAACGAAAACTGCTGCGAAACCCTGAGTAACATTCAATATCAAAGCATTACAAACCCAGAAGAAATATCGGTTTCGATCACCACAGCAAGCCCTAAAATCGAGTTCAAATCTGGCCGATCCTTTGCTGGAGGGCTAAAGCTTCCTACAACACTAGATGCTATTCGTTTTTCAATGACTTCAAATGCTAATTATTCAGCATTCGTTCCGTCACTTTTGGTCTTAGACAAAAATTATCAGCCGCTAGATGTCATTGGCAATGAAAGTATTAAGTACCAGCCACTTAGCCTGCTTGATGGTGCTCGATATTGCGCACAAATAGAACTGCAAGAACGTTACTTAAACGGCGAGACTCCTGCTTACTTGGTCGTATTCACAACCAGCGAAGCACTCGCAGAAACAACTCCTGTCGAAAAACCAAGTGATATGGCGATACGTTCTGGCGATATTCAGGCAAACATCGCTCATAACACGGATTACGCCATCCCCCATTCTGCAATCGGGAAAGTCTCCTTTGATTTTAAATTCACAGCGGTAACCACCGTTGTTGAAGAACAAAACCGTCAAAAACGAGTTCAACAAATTATTCCAGAATCAACCGTAGCCCAATCAGATTTATTAACGGAAAACACACTGAATAAGAAAGAGGTTTATCAAACTCTTATAGAAAACTCGGTTTCATCTGGAGATTTTAGTGCAGCACTGACTTACGTTGAAGAATCTGAGCGATTAGGAATCGAAGGGATGCGAAACTCCTTTGTTGACGCGATGAAGCAATATCAAAAAGCACAATAACTCAGCCTCTAAGTAGTCGTTTATTTTCTCTCACTTTACCTCTTTTTTGAGCAATGAGAGTTAAATAAACGACTGTTATCCCCCAGTCCTATTCAGGCATAAACGAAAATTCTAATTGCTCCAATTCTAAGCCTAATTTGATGAATTCAATATCCAAAGAATAAAAGCCTTTATCAAGCTTAACGGAGAGCCCTTCAACTGAAACTGTCTCGCCATTAGTACCATTCACTGATAGAGACATCGCATACATGTTATTGAGACTCAAACTACACGCAGATTGAGCCAAGGTGCCGCTATCGTAGTTAACAATACCTGCACATCGATACACACCAGCCTGTTTAACTTCCAAAACAATGCTACGGTTTTCTCTGATATTAAGTGGTAATACTATTGCATGTTGCTCTGCCGTCAGAGAGCAAAAGTCTCCATCAGTTTTACTCTGTTGTTTATCAATATTTTGAGTCGCCTCAAAGCTCTTAACTGGATCAAAAGCGGCTAATGGGCGGCCCATTGCTGGAGAGTCCATAATAAAACGACAAATATTCATCGCGCTTCGTTGCAACTCCCCTAAGCTCAACGTTCCGTTTTCAAGCGCCTGTAACGTATCGTCATTCGACACGTTATTTTCCGCACCATCATGCTCAACAACCATATACAGATCATTTTGAGAGCGAAGCATAAAGGATGTGTAACTTCGACTTTCAGAACCACCTTTGATTGGGTCATTCATTTTTGCCCACCAATCCGTCATCACTATCCCTTTATAACCCCACTCCCCACGAAGAATCGTAGTATTGAGGTCGTAATTGGATGCAGCCCAGTGACCATTAATAGGATTGTAGGAGGTCATAACACTCGAGGCTCCTCCTTGTTTTACCGCTATTTCAAAAGGCCTTAGATGAATCTCACGGAGCGCTCGCTGAGAAACCACGCTATCAACATTAAATCGTCCAGTTTCTTGGTCGTTCGCAACCAAATGTTTGATAGTGCCGGACACGCCTGCAGATCTAAGACCAAGAGTTTGAGATGCAGCCATTACCCCTGAGAGAAATGGATCTTCTGAGAAATACTCAAAATTTCGACCATTCAAAGGGTGACGGTGGATGTTAATCCCAGGGCCAAGCAACGTATCAATATGATTGGCTTGCATCTCTTTCCCTACTAAATGAAACAGTTGTTCATTCAGTTCTGTATTCCATGTGCAGCCCAATAGCGTGCCAATCGGGACTTGTGATGCTTTGTGTCCACTATCCATTCGGATACCCGATGGGCCATCAGCAGCCGCAACAATAGGGATACCTAAATCAAACAAGCTTGGTGATACACCACCAAAAGCCGCAGCAGTACCAGGGGTTACCTTGGGGCTGCACATGCCTTCACCACGAACAATTGTCGCCAGCTGTTGTACTGTCATTTGCGATACAAACGCCTCGATATCCGCCTGTCCCTGTTTCACATCAAGCAACTTGATTCCCTTATCTTCACTAAAAGGAATCGAAGTTGGGAGTTCAGTTAGAATACGCTCGCTCAAATCGACGCTTCGTAGTGGCACAGATTCATAGTCGCAACTGTAAACCCCATTTTGCCCTATCTCTTTTGGAACGAGCCTTTTAAAAGCGGTGACGGGTGCCAGAGCTTCCGTTAGTTGCTCAACAACTATTAGTTCATCAACTTTTATGCTTTCGTCAACCAGCCTTGCTTGTCGAACGCTGCCTCCCAAATAGAACTGATATTCCCCTGCTTCAAGTACATAGCTATTAGGGTGGCCCGTCTTACCAATATCATCAAATGACGCTAACGAAGATAGAAGAAATGAAACCTTAACACGTGCTGTTTCATTTGGAGCCAATGTGGGTGTTTTTGCAAACCCTGTAAGTGCTCTAGATGGCTTCCCCAATTGGCCTTGAGGCGCTTCAACATATAATTGAACAACATCCTTGCCACTGTATTTCTCACCTATGTTTTTAACTTCAATATCAAATACCAACTCTTGTTCAGAGTCAGAACCAAGAATCGTTAGCGCATTTAATTGATTGGAAAAGCGGGTGTAGGACAGCCCAAAACCAAACTCAAATTGAACAGCTTTAGGATTGAAAGTTTCAAAATACCGATACCCGACATAAATATCTTCTTGGTACAGATTACGCTCTTTATTTCCGAAGCTAACGCTGGAAGGGTAATCAGATAAAGAGTGCGCAATAGTGTCGGTCAAACGTCCACTCGGGCTAACATCACCTGATAAAACATCAGCTAAAGCATGCCCCCCTTCCATCCCTGCAGCCCAGCTATACAAAATCGCCTTGATCGACCTTGCATCTTTGAGTGAGCTTACCCATGACATATCAATAATATTAGTCACGTTCAGTATCACAATGACGTCATCAAAATGTTCCGTCACTTTCTCCAACATCTGCATTTCGAGCACGGTTAAATTGTAACTACCTTGCTGCTGTGCATTATCTTGATCCTCACCCGCTGTTCGACCGATAAAAATAATGGCTTTGTTAGATTTGGCGGCGGCATCCATCACAACAGAAGCTGAAAGAGGCATTTCATCTTGAAACCAAGGTTCAGCTGCCCAACCACCACCGCCGTCATTGAACGGGTTGTCCTTGACCCAGCGTTGGTATACCTCCACCAAACTGAGATTAAGATTGATGTTTGGATTCTCATACAAGCCCTGTAATGCATTAACGGAATAAGGGACATTCACCGCTCCACCAGATCCAGTGCCACTTCGGTAGGTATCAATCTGACAGCGACCAAAAAGAGACACCGTATCACTAGCCTGCAATGGCAATATTGAATCACTATTTTTTAGTAGCACAATGCCCTCAGTAGCCGCTTGTCGACTTATGGGTGCAAGCTGCTTCTGTGCTTCGAGAATTTCCACAGTATTCATTTTAAGTCCTACTATTTTTTTACTTAGAGCAAAAATTTGACCTCTCGCTCTAAAAGTTAATATTGTCTTTGTTCAAAAAATAGTAATCTTAACTACGGCGTGTAACTACCAAATAAGCGACAAAAATAGGTAAAATAGCGACATGAAAACCAAGTTTAGACTCCAAAGTCATCAGAGATATCCTCAGATAAAATTTGCCTATGTCGATGGTCATCACGATTTCGACTTTGACGTACATAGCCATGACTTTTCTGAACTTTTCTTAGTTGTGAGTGGTAGTGGGAAGCATACGGTAGCTAGCCACACTTACCCTTTAAGTACAGGAGATGTATTTGTTATTAATGGGGATATTGAACATGGATTTTGTGAAGTAAATAAACTGAAGATTGTAAACTTGATGTTTGATACGGCATTGCCTTTTTTTGAGGTCCCTTCAATGCGTCAAATGCCAGGTTATCAAGCACTTTTCAAGGTAGAACCAATTGCTCGACAAGCATCTGAATATCAAGCAAAGCTTACGTTATCACTTTCTCAGTTGAAACGAATCAATGGACTTCTACAACAAATCAAATCGGAATACGACAACGCAGAACAGGGGTTTGAAATCATATTGACGAGCACAATGCAGCAACTTGCGATAGAACTTTCTCGGCGATATCAAGAACAGACCCATAGCTTACCAAAAACAACCCTGGCATTGAGCCGTGCTCTCGCACATATTGACCATCATTACAAAGAAGTAGGATTAGATACAGAAACCATTGCGCAAGCGGCGTATATCAGCAAGCGGCAACTAGAAAGGTTATTCAGGCAGTTTTTAAATACATCCCCAAACCAATACGTCAAAGACCTTCAAATTCGACACTCGGCAACCTTATTATTAAACGACAACAAAAGCATCCAACACATTGCTGAGTCTTGCGGCTTTTCTGACAGCAACTATTTCTCCAAATGTTTTAAGACCCAAAATGGATGCAGCCCTCGCGAATTTAGAAAGCAACATGCTTCCCATAACTCATAACCCTTTCCCCCTTAAGCCTTAAAAGATTAGATATACCACACATAAAAAAACCGCTTCTTTCGAAGCGGTCGATGAGTATCTTTGGCAAGAACACATTTGAAATGAAACTCAAATATGGAAGACTCATAGCAATATAAATGAACCCCTATACGCTGCTAGGAAAGAGCTCAACTATTGCAATAAATAGGGATATCGAGAGCCTTGCCCGCCCTAAAGGCAAGGCCGTCATACCACTCCCCCGGTATGCTCGATATCACTTAAGACCCGAAGGTAAATAATTCTACCACCACATGTCAGCTTGAATACCTACAACAAAGTCACCCTCTTTACCCGTGCCGTCTTGCATTTCACCATCAAGGTAAGATGCCATGAAGCGAATTTCTGGAGATGGACCGAAGCCAGAGTGCACAACAAGAGTCGGTGCTACTGTTAGTTTGTAATCATAAGAATTCTTTGACTCACCATTACGGTCTTCGTAGTTGTACATGTAACCAGCTTCGGTAGCGATAAAGAAGTTTTCTGAAATTGGGAACGTTGGTCGCACCATTGCTGATACCCAGCCGTCTGTGTCGCCATTGTCAAAATCGTTGTACTGGGTTTGAAGAGAGTGGAAAATATTCACACCATTTTCAAAAAAGTACCCACCCCATGCTAAAGCACGTAGTGATACATCGTTTTCATCAACAGCCTTCAAACAAGACGTACCACAGCCCGTGCCTGTCGTTAACCAACTTTGATAGTCGCTACCAGGCTTATACGTGTTGTAAGTCGTAAGAGTACCGCCTAAAAGGTTACCCGAACCTAAGCCTTTACCAGCCTGCGCGATGTATTTTGTAAAGCCTTTATCTGACAACCCAAAGACAGACTCAGTGTGAACAATTGCCGTCATTTCATAGCCATTCTCAGCGAATGCTTCTGGGCCATTACCAAAACCTAAATCGACCATATTGTCTGGCATATACTTAGCCATAGCGTGAAGCTCAACACTGCCAAAGTTCACGCCAGCATGAAGTGCATGCATGATGTTGTTGCTGTCGCCCCAGAAACTTGTATCGCCAGAGTCATCGCTTGCAATATAAGCAAAGTCCCACTTATTACCACCTAGCTCAACACCTTCAATACCAACACCAGTACCTGACATATCCGTGTAGAAAAAGTCGGTCATAAATATGTAATTGTCTTTACCATAAAAGCGCTTACCACCCCATACAACACCGGTTTCAGATACACCTTCAAACTCGACAAAAGTTTCTGCCATACCAATTTCGCTGTTGGTTGCATCGGCATTGGCACCAAGTTGGTTGGTTGCATATTCCGCATTGTTGGCTGCTGCTCGTGTTTTGATTCGAATTTTCTGACCACCGTCATTCTCAAAATTTTTCTGCAGTGCAACTTCAAAGTGGCTATCCGACTCAACACCCAATCGACCTAAACGCTCTTTAGATGCTGGGAACTTTGCTCGTTTAAAATCATCATTTTCACTGAATAGAACACCAGCACGGAAATAACCGTGAAATTCAAATCCATCCGATTTTTCGGCATGTACAGCAGGTGCAGTAGACAAGCCAGCTGTAGCGACTAAACAAGCAAGGGTAAGCTTAGAAAGTTTCATAATAACTCCATGTTCCAAATTATACTTTCACAAAGAAAGCGCTTTCTTTATTTTTCTTAAAAAAACCAATCGAACAGATTTAAAGAAGATCAAATCTAAGCCCACATTCACTATGCACTCTTAACCTTATTGGCTTTAACCGCTCAGTTGGTATGGAAAGAGTATAAATCGATCTCGTGAATATAAACCGTGATCAACCCCACCAAAGAAAGCGCTTTCTTATACGTGAGTCACAAAAATAGAGATGTTAAGTATTTTGTTTGAACAATCATGGAACCAAGTAAAATGTCACTGTTTACATATTAAAAACGAATTGCTCCGTTCAATCACTCAGAACCAGTTTCGAAATACACCGTCGGTTGTCTTCCTCAAATAATCGTCGAAATAAAAAAGGGAACATACATTGTATGTTCCCTTTATATTCAGACTTTTATTCAAGCCCTTTTGTTAACAGGCTTACTTTTCAAATCGAATATTATCTAGTTTAAAACTCATTTCCCCTTGAGGCTCAAACACTAAAAGGTTAGTGATCATTGTTGGATCAGCTTGATTCCCACCAGCAAAACGGTTGTCTCTCTTTAAAATGTCAGCGATTGGAATACGTACCGTCTTCCATTCATTCATTGCTGATAGCGGCACGGTATAGTCACTTGTTTTCGGCCAGCCACTGTCCATCTTAACCAATAGTTCAACCCCGTCGGCCATACTCTCAACTTTCAAATCAAAGACCAGTTCACCCGTTTCTTGCCAATGTGTCACATCTGTTACAGGAGAACGAAAATAGATATTTCCTGAACCTTCTTTCTTATTCACTTGTAGCACTGTTCCACGATTTGGTTCGGTCACTTCTTGATAGTCAACAATATCCAATGGGTCATAACTTGCATAAGCCAAGCTTGCGTTAAGAGTTTCGGTAAAAATCTCCAACGTTGGTCCATCAGCATAACTATCATCGGTTGCTAAGATCTCCGGAGCTTCGTGCCCTATCACTTGTATTGCATGTTCAGAGCGACTTGCACACCCTTTTCCTTTCCAACGATCAACCTTACAACGGTATACCTTTACTGAATCAACTAGCATTGTTTTCGGAAACAAACCTTCGTCGATGCCTTTATCATTTGCGTTCGCTGACCACGCCCCACCGACAGCCAAGTTCAATAACAAATGAAATTTTTCATCAAACGGAGCTGCTCCACTCGCATTAATGAGTTTCCCTTCTTCCGCTTCATATTGGCTGTACCAGCCCTCTTGAGTTTGAGTCGCGTAATGAATATTGTCTACATACCAACGAATTTCACCTTCTTCCCACTCAATCGCGTATGTATGGAAGCCATCAGTTGGGTTCACACCATTTGGCAATATCGCGGCCTGCCCTTTATAAACATTGTCTGGCCAATTTCGTCCGTAATGTAACGTCCCATAGACTCGGCTCTCTAGATCATCATTTTTCGCTCCCGCCGCATCTGAAAGTGTGTTTAGGTTAACCGCTTCCATAATATCGATTTCGCCAGAAGCTGCCCATGTGCCGTATTTATTGTCGGTTGGCAGCATCCAAATTGCGGGCCATGAACCTTGTCCACCAGGTAACTTTGCTCTGATTTCATAACGGCCATATTTGGTGTCACGCTTGTCTTTTGTACTTAGTCTCGCAGAAGTATAAGGGAGTGTTTTAGTTGCTCCGCCAATCGTACCTTCGGCATTGTCAGGCCCAGTATGACTTTGCTTCAGCGCGACAATGTGTAAAAAGCCATCTTTAACAAATGCGTTATTAGGATCATCCGTGTAGCACTGTTGTTCATTGTTCCCTCCTCCCCAACAGTTCACTTCTAATGACCAATTACGTTTATTTATTTGCTCGCCTTTAAACTGGTCTTCCCACACCAATTGCCAGTCTGGACTTAAAGTAACTGGAGCATGGGATAGCACGATCGGTTTTTCAGTTTGAGCTAAGTCAGCACTTTCAGATACCGGCAGCTCTATCGCCGTGCAGCCAGACATCAAAGCGGCAGAAATAAAAGACGTTAATATCTTTACCTGATTGGTTAGATCTTGCATTACAACTCCTTGTATCACGACTTTCTAAGCAGGCGACACGTAATATCGGAGCCCATAACAGAAAGTCGATAAATGAATAACTCCGCGAGCATGGACCCAATATGCCATGCACGACCGTTTCAAAATGAGTATATAAAAGTGCATAGTTCAAAAAAGAGACAATGCTCACCTTAGGAAAGCGCTTTCTTGTTGAGTTTCACATTTTGCTAAAATTCGTTGTGATTTGCGTAGATTCCCAAGAGCTTTTATGACCTGATTATCTGCATAACACCCTAGAACCCCTTTGTTCTCAGGCTTCTATTTTTTATAGCTTACAACGAAGTTCAGAAAAACAGATTAACTTTCACCACAACACAAAGAAAGCGCTTGCTTGATATTTAGTCGAGTATATGGAAATATTCGTGACCTTACTTTGCATGCTTAACCTTCAAATTTAGCGTTAAGCAGTTCAGAGTTTTTAAATATTAATCATTGGATTACTAGGCTCTTATTGATCACGAAGGTAATATAGCTTAGTTCACTCCTTGTAGAGATAAGGCCACTACCATTGATCACCATTAAAGAAGTATCTGAACTTGCTCAAGTTTCTCAATCAACCGTCTCACGAGCATTAAATGGTCACCCTACGGTAAAGGAAGCCAATCGCGAAAAAGTATTTAAAGCTATTGAGCAACTGGGCTACAAGCCTAATGCGTTTGCACAAGCTCTAGCCTCCAGTCGTTCAAATAGCATTGGCATGCTAGTTGGTTCGCTTGATGGGCCTTTCTATGGACCATTAATGCATACAGCTGAAGATACCGTTCGCCAAAATAATATTCACTTAATCGTTACAAGTGGCCAGGAATCACGAACCAAAGAGCTCGATTCTATCCAGTTTTTGCAATCTAAACTTGTGGATGGCCTCATTGTTCACTCAGACAAGCTCAGTGATGACGAACTGATCAAAATAGCGAAAGACAGTGAAACAATGATTGTTCTCAACCGTTTTATTCCTGAGATTTCTGATCGCTGTATTTACATTGATAATGAGCTTGGTGGCTACCTTGCAACGAAGCACTTACTTGAGAACGGCCATAAAAAAGTCGCTTGTATCACAGGCCAGTTGAGTAAAGTTGATAGTAGAGATCGCTTTCAAGGGTATCGAAATGCCTTGCTAGAGTTCGGTATCGAATACGACGCAGGGCTGTTTGTAGAGGGGCGCTTTGATCATCAAGGTAACCATGAAGCTGCGCGACGCTTGTTAGACCGAGACCCTGAGATCACCGCGATTTTCTGTCAAAATGACAACATAGCGCTTGCTGTATATGACGTAGCAGCAGAGAGAAACCTCATTATTGGGCGAGACCTTTCGGTCGTAGGCTTCGATAACGATACTCACAGCCAGCATATTCGTCCTCGCTTATCGACGGTCGATTTTCCTGTCCATGAAATGGGAGAAGAAGCTGCAAAAGGTGTTTTATCGTTAATTAATAAACGCGACTACCCATTGAAGCACAAATTAACCCCGACATTGATTGTAAGAGAGTCCGTGGCCAAGCTTTGATTTTTGTATATCAAACACCCTATTTTTTACACTTAAAAGAAAGGCTCTAAGTATTCACTTAGAGCCTTTTTATTTCACTTCAAATTAGAATTAGAGTAACTGGTGCTTTGAGAACACGACAACGACTTTCTCAATGAGACCACTACGAGAAAAGAGCTGTGAAGCCATTTCATGATTTAGCGTTAACGATGCAAATGCCTCACTTGTTCCGTCTTTAAACTGAACTTCAATACCCTGTGTTGGCTCATCATTGAGTTGGTAAATAAATGGTACCTGACAGTAAGTAAAAGCCAGTTGCCCAGCCTGAACAATAAAGCTCTGCATTTGTCCTTCAATATTTTGGCAGTCAAAAGTCGCCGCTTTTTGTAAGAACTCTTTAGGACTAAGAAGTGAAGGGTTAATTACAATTGTTCCATCAACGACCTCTAGACCTAGCTCGCCAAAACGGGTAATCACTTCTTCCTTAACTTGCCCTGTCATCCCTGGCTGCTGTGCTCCAGAGTGCTTTGGCGTATGAGAATACGGATCCGTCGGAAACGCACCGTAGTTTTCCGGCGTTTTGTTGAAACCAATACCAGCTCTCACTTTGTAATAGTAATCCGCTAATTTAAGAGTTTCCTGGCTATTAGAATCCATACTCCAAGCATGCTGATAGTTTTCTTGCACAGCTAGCAGCAACTTAGAAACCATATGCCAATAGATACAACCTAAACCTTCATAACCAAACATGGTTCCCGAACGTCCAGTAAAGGCTTTATGGTTGAATACACGCTCATACAAACTAGATACATGACAAAATTCATCATCACTAATTGACGGGTAATCGGCTTTAATTTCATCAATCGCAGTCTGAAGGAAACCTTTGTTCTCAAAACTTGAATTGAAGTGGTAAGAACCTTTGCTGTCTTGGTTTACTAATCGGTTATCTTTGGCAACAACCATCATGCTTAACAACTTGCTCTGATCAATGTCTTTAGCGTCTAAACAGTTTTTGTCCATAAATGAAGCCAGCTCACGGTCAGGGTAAAGCATGAAGCTGTTTTGATCAGCACGATACATGTCACTGGCAAACAATTTATCCAACAACTCAACCGCTTGTTTAGGTGATAATAGACCCGAACTTAATACTGCAACTTGCCCTTCTAGCATCGGGTAAAGCTCTTCAACCATCAAGCTCTCACCAGAACAACTCAAGATGTTATACGCATTGTATAAACCGTCTTCACGCAAGTTGTTTGCAATCGTAGAATCTAGGACTTTTAAGCTCGCGCCCATCAATTGAACAATCGCTTCTTTCTCAACTTTCGTTTTCCCTGAGAATCCATTTACTCGGTACACGCGCTCACGATAATTAGCAGCGGATTTAGCCAGCTTAGTCAGCATTGCTTTACGAGTTTGACGAGTGACCGTATCTTGACGAATCTCTGTATTTGCCTCTGAAACGATCTGTGTAACAGAAGACATCCACTCAAACACTTCTTTGGAAATACTGTATGAAGATGGTGACTTCTCTAACAGGCGCTGCATAAAGGCAACATAGCGACGCATGTAGTACAAGGTTACCATTGACAGACCGTTACCAACGATAGCGTTGTTTGCATCATTCCATTCTGGACGTTGCGTATTGAGCCAAATACCACCATCAAGCACTAAGTTACTCAATTTCGCCAATAAAGGGACGAGTATCTTCTCCATTAAGTTGACCATATAAACTTCTTGGTCACCCGTCATCAACAAACGACCGTCACTGCCTAAACTCTTTACACGTTGCTCTGTCAATTCCTGCAAGTCTTGGTTGAACTCTACGGTATCTTTAGGGTTATCAAAGAGACCTTGAACTCCACAAAGCTCGTAAGGCACGTTGGCATAACTAAAAATGTCACTTTCTAGTAATTCGATAAGATCGCTTTGCTCAAATTTGTCTGCCAACTCAAGGAATTTTAATAGATAAATGATTTGATGATCGCCCCAGTAACCAATGTTACTCCAAGGATCATCCGCCTCTAACAGCTCCCAATCTACACCATCTTTAGTAATTCGATACGGATTGTAGCCATCTACCGTTGAAGCATTAACAAACTTAGAGATGAATGATTTGATGAACCCTGGATAACTAAGAGCCATCGCTTCCCAGTTTTGGAAAATATCACGCCAGTTGCCTTGATAAGAAAGTAAGCGTTCGCCATTTTCATCTTTGAGCTTAATCTCATAGTGGTTCCAAGGGCGACTAGGGTCACCATGACGACGTCCAAAAGTAAGCGGTAGATACTCGTAGCTCAATCGAACTAATTGAGAATCTCCTGTCGCTTTAGCGCGCGAAACTAATTCGGAATGGCTGAAAACATCCCCTAACTGATCAAAAAAGTCTTGATGGCGGCCTGCTACCTGAGAGTTGGCCTTTTCCATAGTTTTAACTACGTCAGCCTTTTCTAACATATAGCCGTTTTCAAACACGCCACCACGCATGTTATTGAACAACACATTGGCATAATGGTGAACGCTGGTATTTTCTTCGGCTGTTATTTGCCACGCATCCGCACCAGACATTAATGTGATTAATTCATTTTGATTATCTGCAATGCTCTTTTCTAAAGCTAGTGCTAGGTTAGCAGGAACAGAGAGCTCAGATTGAAGCTGACAGATATCGGAATGAGTCTTGTCTATATCAGCGACAATCGACCAAACTTTGGTTTGATGTGCTCGCAGCGTCAGAGACTTATGAACTAAATAACTTCCTCTAATCCCTTTCGTTAAAGGTTCACTTTTAACCGCTCGACCTTTTCTGAACGCATTAACTTGAGCACTCGTCAATAAAATTTGGCTGCTTTCCGTTTCTAAGCTGAAGACTGTCGTCGCTAGCAAAGATTCAGCAGGGTCGGCTCTATCACTCAATTTCGCGTACATGCTGAACAGAGCCAATGAACTACCATCAACTTGTTCATTCCACTTGTACGCATCAACTAATGCACTTCTTGTTTGAAGAGCTGATAACGGAGCACCTGAAGGAAGTATATTTTGTAAGCCATCTAGTGCTTCGACTTTACGCTCGAAGCTCGCTAGATTGGTCAGTTTTGAACGACGAATAAATCCGTATTTTTCACTCGTATTCCAGCTGTATTGGAACTGTAGTTGCAAAGTATGGTTTATCTCTTCAAATACGATTTTGTCTCCAATCGTATTTTTATAAAGATTGCGTTCAACATCAAAAATACCATCATGGAATGTATTAAACGGTTCCCAAAGTACAACCTTGTCGCCATGTTCAATACGGAAGATGGATTTTGAGCCGGTGTTTTCCGCATTTTCATGAATATGGTCAACAGACTTGTAAGGAAAAAGCGCATTTTCCGGACGAATGCGTCCAGCTGAAAGGCTGCCTGTTGATGAAATAAATAACCAGTGATCGCTCGACGATACAACGCTAATAAAGAATGGCGTCATTTGGTCAACATTAGAGATTTGGTAGTAACGCTCACCATCTAAATCAACGAACTTGCCATCGACCTCTGGTGTTAAGTTGTAGTCTTGTTTCATATCAAAATTCCAAAAATTCTTACACTTAAGTTTTGAAAGCGCTTTCTTTTGCATTTCAAAAAGGATTTAAAGTTTACAAATGATGACAACGAGCAAAATGCTCTTCTGCAATTTGAGTCGGTTCTGGTATTGATTGCGTGCAAAGTTTGTCAGCTTTCATACAACGGCTTGCGAACGGGCAACCTACGCTACTTGGCTTCCAAGAAGGGATATCGCCTTTTTTCACGTTCATGTCACGCTTGCCCGATTTACCGACTTCTGGCACAGCTGACAACAACAACTGAGAATACGGATGTTGCGGGTTCTGAGTGACGTTGTCGCTATTGCCCCATTCGACCATATGTCCTACATACATCACCGCCGTTTTCTCAGCAAAATAACGCGCCGTCGCAATGTCATGAGTGATGTACATGAACGAAATACCATGCTTATCTTTCAAGTCAGCCATTAGGTTTAGGATTCCTAATCGCACAGACACATCAAGCATAGAGATAGGTTCATCAGCTAGGATAACTTCCGGGCTAACAGCAATTGCACGTGCAATTGCGACACGCTGTCGTTGTCCACCACTTAGTTCATGCGGGTACTTCTCTGCGGTCTCTTTAACTGGTGTTAGCCCAACCATTTCAAGCAATTCATAAACAAGATTCGGAATCGCTTCTTTTTCTGCTCGTTTATGGATAAGTAAAGGTCGCGCAATATGGTGGTAAATCGTGTGTACAGGATTCAGCGAGCCAAACGGGTCTTGAAAAATCATTTGCACTTGGCGTGCATATTCAAGCTCACCATATTTTTCAATATAGTCAGACAGAGGCTCACCTTTGAATTCGATATCTCCAGCCGTCTTATCGTAAATTCGGGTAAGAATTCGAGCTCCTGTGCTTTTCCCTGAGCCAGATTCACCAACAATCGCTAATGCTTCTCCTTTACGTAGATCAAATGAAACATCATTTACGGCTCGCATCATATTGCTTTTGACTGACTGGCCAAGTGGGAAATCTTTTACCAAATTCTTAACTGATAAGATAACTTCGCTTTTATCAACGTTCTTTAAAGTATTCATAATCTTTCGCTCAAACTAGGTGACAAGATACGTGATGCCCGGTCGCAATAGCGCCCAAACGAGGCTCACTTTTAATGCACATTGAAATGCATTCGCCACATCGCTCTTGGAAGTTACATCCTTGAGGTGTATCCAAAAGGTTGACAGGATTCCCAGGGATCCCGTAGAGACGTTCTTTTGGCCCATGAATAGTCGGAAATGAAGAGATAAGCCCTTTTGTATAAGGATGCTTAGGTTCACTAAATACCGTTTTCGCATCACCTAATTCGATAAGGTTACCCGCATACATCACGCCAATTCGATCAGCAATTTCGCCCATTAGGCTTAAGTCGTGACTAATAAACAGAATAGAGAATCCAAACTTACTCTTCAGCTCATACAGTTCATTCAAGATTTCACGTTCGACCACCACATCAAGTGCCGTTGTTGGCTCATCCATGATGATCAATTTAGGTTCCAGCGCCAAAGCAATAGCAATAACAACTCGCTGACGCATCCCTCCACTCAGTTGATGAGGAAAGCTCGACATTCTATCGCCATGAATCCCAACAGTTCCTAACAGCTCGACCGCACGATCGTGAGCCTGTTTATAAGGTATTTTTTTGTGCGCTAGAATAACGTCCGTTAGCTGCTCACCGATGGTAATAACGGGATTAAGTGAATTCATTGCGCTTTGAAAAACAATAGAAACGTCATTCCAACGGAAGTCACGTAGCTGCTTGTTATTCATCTTTAAAACATCCTGCCCTTTGTAGAGTATTTCACCCTCAGAGATAAGCGCTGGTGCTTTATGTAAGCGTGATATAGCAAAAGCCAATGTACTTTTACCGCAACCAGATTCACCGGCAATACCGAGCGTTTCACCGGGCGCAATGGAAATACTAACGTCATTAACGGCTCTTGCTACGCCATTAGGAGAAACGTAATCAACACACAGGTTATTAATTTCTAATAGATTGCTCATTATAGGCCTCGGCGTTTATCTGCTTCTTTTTTAAGTTTGTGCCACAGTTTGATGTGTGGGCCCGTACGTAATTTAGGGTTGCTCACTTGGTCAATAGACATGTTAATCAATGCGAGTCCACCACCAGTAATCGCTAACGCTAGTGCAGGCACCAGCATTTCCCACCATGCACCGGTATATAACGATGAAGAGGTCTGTGCCCAATACAACATAGAGCCCCAACTCACCTCTGTTGCATCACCTAAACCTAAAATACCTAGACCAGCTTCGGAGCCCATTGCGTAGATAACCGTGCCTAGGAAGCCACCAAAAACAATCGAAACTAAGTTTGGTAAGATCTCGACTAAAATAATGCGGATTTTTGATTCCCCCATCACCTCTGCAGAAATGATGAACTCTTTGCTTCTAATTGCCATGGTCTGTGCACGAATCACCCTAGCCCCCCAAGGCCAGGAGGTTATCCCTAACAACACGGTAATAACCAGCGAACCGACCTGCCCTAAGAATGCGGCGAGAACAATCAGCAAGGGTAATTGTGGAAACACAAGAAATACGTTAGTAATGAAGTTCAAGCGTTCATCGACTTTTCCACCAAAGTAACCAGATGAAACCCCAACTAGCACTGCTATTGTCATGGCTATTACGCCCGCAGAGATCGCAACAGTAAGCGACTTTCTTGCTCCAAATAGAACCTGGCTATATACATCACGTCCGCTACGAGTCGTGCCCATAATATGCTCAGAGCTTGGTGCAACATGTGGACGTGCTACGCGCTTTTCTGGGTTATGAGTCGATAATACAGGTGCAAATAACGCCCCGGCTAAGACAATCGTAAGTAAAAAAGTACCTATAATGGCCGGGGGGTTACCGTAGAAAAATGCGTAAGCTTTACCGAGAGTTTTCTTTACGTTTTTCCACGACCATTTTGGCTCACGTACTGGCATATTCGGCTGGTTAGCGGTTTTTTGAGTGTCCATTAAATTATCCATCATGCGCCTCAATTCGAGATTCTAGGGTCAAGCCAGACATATAGGAGGTCGGCAATAAAGTTAGCGGTTAGTACCGCTGTCACCAAGATAAGAAGAATGGCTTGGATAAGTGGGTAATCACGAGCAACGATGCCTTTAAGAAGGATGTTCCCCAAGCCTTGGTAGTTAAAAACCACTTCGGTCATGATTGAACCTGCGAATGAGAATCCGATTGCCATTGCAATAGCGGTCGCAACAGGAAGGATGGCATTTCGACCAGCATAGCGATACATAACACGATAACTACTCAAGCCTTTGGCCTCTGCCATCGTTACGTAATCCTCACCCAACACGTTGATCATCGCATTACGCATATTGAAGACCCATGTTGCGATACCAACCAAGACCATTGAGCCCATAGGCAACACAGCGTGTTTGGCTACACTGGAAATAAACTCCCATGTAAAACCTGGCTCTAACGATGGGTCATAGGTGTATGCCAAAGGCAATAGTTCAAGTTTTAAACCGAAGAAATAGAACAACAGTAACGCGGTCACGATGTACGGGAAATTACTAATAAATGCCAAAACTGGCGGAACAATTTGTCCAAATAGCCCTTCACGTCGATACGATGCATACGTACCAATACTGACACCAATGATGAGAGCGACAATCAGCGAACCAAGCGCGAGAAACATAGTCCACGGCAGTGCCATAGCAAGGACATCTGAGACACTTACAGGAAACATAAGTACTGATGGCCCCAAATCCAGAGTAAATACGCTTTTCATATAAGCGAAGTACTGTTCGAAAACATTGCCATCAACAAAACCGTACATTTCTCGAACAGCATCCATTTGAGCAGGATCCATTCGACCTTGAGCTGCAGCGAAAAGAGCATCAACAGGGTCACCTGGCATTAGGCGAGGCAACATGAAATTAAACGATATAGCGATTAAGAAAGCGGTAAAATAGAAGCCAAATCGGCGCATTAAAAACGACATAAAAATCTTTTAACCTAGGGGCTACAACCTAAGCTGTAGCCCTCTCAAAAATAACTTACTTAAGGTGTAGATTGTTGAGAATAATTACTCTCTTACCACCGTCGTACCATACTGGCTGTACGTATGGGTCTTTTTCACTTGGCCAACCAACAATATGTTTAGTACTGTATTGGAACCAAGTTGGGTTAGAAAATAGAGGGATAAAGGGAAGGTTTTCAGCGGTAAACTCCTGAAGTTCACTCAACACTTTCTCTTGCTGCTCTGCATCACCAATTTTGCCGAAGCTGTCGATCAATGCGTCGATTTCTGGTGAATTAACACCGTGACCAGCATGCCAAGTTTTCCCGATTCGAGACGTTGAGAAGTACTCTTGGTACGCCAAGATTGGGTTTGTCGCTACCATTGACCAGTTAATTGACATGGTATATTTGCTTTCTTTCAAATTGCTGTCATATACCGCCCAATCCACGGTCTTAACGTTTGCTTTCACACCCACTTCTTCAAAGTATTCAGATACCATCTGAACCACTTGGATCCAGTCGGTCCAACCGTTTACCACCTCAATATCAAACTCAACCGTTTCCCCGTTTGCTTTGTCGCGGAATCCATCACCGTTTTTGTCAACTAAACCCGCTTCATCAAGTAAAGCGTTTGCTCTTTCAACATCGTAATTAGTTAGATAGCCATATTTCTTAGATACATTTTTATCAATGTGCGTTTCGTATAGCTCACCGATGCCACCAACATTGAAGTTTGCGGTCGGATAACCGTAGGCAGCAATATCAACGATGGTTTCACGATCAAGTGCCATAGAAAGTGCTTGGCGTACTCTTAAGTCATCAAATGGCGCTTCTTTGGTATTTACGTAAAGGTGGATCGCATCATTTGCTGGATACCAAAAATGGTTATTTTCTTTATCCATATCGACAAATGTTGACTCAACGTCAGCAATAAAATTTGAACCCCAATCAATCTCACCTTTGATTAAGGCAGGTTGGATCTGAGAGTTGTCATTGTAAGAACGGAAGTTGATGCAATCTAAATAAGGTCTATTTTCTAAATAGTAATTTGGGTTTCGGCACAGCTCCATCTGTTGCGGTTTAATGTATTTAACCGTCGTCATTGGACCACTACCTACCGGGTTAAGGTTGGTAAACGTTGTCAGCTCTTCAACTTTCGACCAAACATGCTTTGGTACAATATGGTAACGCTCTAAGTTCCAAGCAAATGTAGAATCCGCTTCCGTCAGCTCAAACACGACGGTTCGCGCGTCAATAGATTTGATTTCTTTTAAATTACCTGAAGACCAAATACCTTTCTGGTCAAAAGCTGGTGCCTCTTTAGTCAACATAAAGCTAAAAACAACGTCGTCTGCTGTTAACTTTGAACCATCAGACCACTTCAAATTCTCTCGTAACTTAAGCGTCAATGTTTTCAGGTCAGTTGAATACTCAACCGACTCAGCCAGGCGATAATCAACATCACCTGTCATGTTGTTGAATACGACCAATGGCTCAAACATTACCCCATGCAGTAAGTCTTTAGTTGTATAAGGGTTAAAGTTTTCAACAAAGCCAGTATTGATAATTGGCACCGTTAGTGTACCACCCTGCTTAACTTCATCTGCTTGTACAGAGGCTCCGAATAAAGCTCCAATGGCGAGCGAAGCAATCAATGTCTTTTTGTGCATCACGTTGTCCTTTTAATGATAATAACCAGAAAGAAAGCGCTTTCTTTTAACTTTAAAAAAAGGGGGTGTTTTCGATTCACTATCGGTTACTCGCATCAAGAAACCGCTTTCTTTAGATGGATAATAAGCCGATAGAGTGATTCTTCAACTTACATTTCGGTGAAACGAACCATAGATCACAAATTTAGAATAGATTGAGAATAGAAATACACAACAGTGCCATTCGTCACATTAATTGTTCGCTAACACGAAAAATAATTTAAAAACAATAAGTTAAAACTCACTAATAGTGCCCCCATCGTCTTTCCTAATCGTCGAACCTCTCACCCATCAATGAACTTATGTGCTTTCTTTAAAATAGCCTTTCCGTCGCGATTCTCAACATACATAGACTGTATCTATGTATGATTCCCTCAAAAACAAAAGAAAGCGCTTTCTTGATCACTAAACCTATGTCAGCATACCAGCCATAAAATGTAAGTTCCCCTTTAGGACAACTATGTTTAACTTTTGGAATGGCAATAAATCAGGTAAAAGACAGCACTATGAGTTGGAGCTAATTCATAGCTTGTTGAATTGGGATCCGAACGAACCTATTGTCGTTCACAGCGATAATACAGACTTTCCAAGAGCTGAGGATGAAGGAAATATATTCCGCAAGAATTATGATGTACTCGTCACGGTGGCGGGAAACCGTAAATTTGCTGATAAGCCTGCAATCAAACTCAACTCTCCAATTTGTAAAGGCTTATTAGGACACCGTATCCTAATAATTAGGGAGCAAGATCAACCCACATTCCATAATATCAACAGCAATAAACTGAAATCACTTATCGCTGGAATTCCTGCGACATGGGCTGATGCTGAGCTGTTTAGAGCAAATGGATACCGGGTACTAGAGCAAGGAACGTTACTAGAGATTCTTAAACTTCTCTCAGATAAAAAATGTGATTATGTGTCACTAGGAGCTAATGAAGTTAAAAGCATATACCAAGAACATACCTATTCCCTGGATGGGTTAGTCATAGAAAAAAGTATTGTGCTTTATTACCCTCTCCCACTGGTCTTCTATGTCCACCCAGACAAAACACAACTAGCTCAATTACTGGATGACAAACTGCAAGACTACAAACTCACTGGTCAGTTCGAGCTATTTTTTAACCAACATTTTGGGGACGTAGTGAGATCCATTGGATTAGAACATCGTAAAGCTATTAACCTCGTAAATAAGAAGCTACCGCCAGAGCTAAGGTCATTTAAGTCTCAATTCATCTCGTGATTATAAATAGAAGAAACTTAAAACCATGCACCTAGATTTACAACATTAGGAGCATCCGCTTTATGCTCCTAATGTCGGTATCATCAAGCCATAGGCAAGATAACTAACGGCTTGCTTTTACATATATCGGTGGATACTCAAGTCATCAGTTTTAATATCACTAGCTGAGCCACTGACCACGCTTGCCAAGATCTTTCCTGAGCCACACGCCATTGTCCAACCTAGAGTTCCATGGCCTGTATTGGTAAATAGATTCTTGATAGGCGTCTCGCCGATTATAGGCGTACCATCCGGCGTCATTGGCCTTAATCCAGTCCAGTATTCTGCCTTAGAGAAATCCCCCGCCAGTGGGAAAAGATCTTTTATCACCATATCAATCGTGGCTTTACGTTTTTCAGGAATAAGATAATTGAAGCCAGCAAGCTCTGCCGTACCAGCAATGCGAATACGATCATCAAATCGCGTCATCGCGACCTTGTAGGTTTCATCCATAACAGTCGAGGTTGGTGACTTATCTACATTCACGATCGGTAGTGTTAGTGAATAACCTTTGACTGGATAAACCGGGATAGATAAGTCGACTTGTCTCAACAGATCTCGAGAATAACTGCCTGATGCAACTACGTAAGCGTCCGCTTTGAATACACCTTGAGACGTTGTAATACTCTCGATGTTTTGATTCTGATGATTCAAACTTACCACTTCAGTATCAAACACGAACCTAACACCAAGTTGCTTGGCCTTCTCAGTCAGCGCTAAACAGAACTGATGACAATCACCGGTTTCATCATGAGGTAAATATAAGCCGCCCACCAGCTTGTCTTTAACGTCCGCTAAACCCGACTCCACTGACAGACACTGCTCAACATCAAACAGCGAGTGTTTGATTCCACTCTCTGTTAATAGCTTCATATCCTGCTGAATCGCATCGAGTTGCTTCTCGCTTCGGAATACTTGCAAGGTGCCTTTCTGCCTGCCCTCATAAGCCAAATCTTCACTGATTCTTAGATGAGTGAGACACTCTCGACTGAAGTTCGCCACTCTTAACATGCGTGACTTATTCACGGCGTACTTGGCTTCGTTACAGTTGGCCAACATCTTAGTCGCCCAAGCCACTAATTCCGGAGAAAGTGACGGGGTCACCTTTAAGGGAGCGTGCTCTTGGGTAAGCCATTTCATTGCTTTCAACGGAATCCCAGGCGCCGCCCATGGTGAAGAATAACCGTAAGAAATCTGCCCAGCATTCGCAAAGCTGGTTTCCTTGCCACTACTATCTTGACGATCAATAACCGTCACCGAGTGGCCCTCTTTCGCCAGATACCAAGCACTGGTCAAGCCAATAACACCGCTGCCAATCACAATTACTTCCATTCTCTTCCCCTAATGTCCGACAAGGCCAAAATCTGCCGAACACAGCTGTCAGTCTAAAACTCGTTTCGTTAATGATTTGTAACTTATTCCGCACATGTTGACTTAACAATAGAGATGATGTTGATAAAATGTCAATTCTACTTAAAAACTAATTCGGCAGTTTGAAACTGTGATATTGGCGGTATTTGGGAACTTGGGAGGCGTCGCTAAATAAATCGATGAAGCCTAGATATTGTAAGCGTCATGACTCAAGAAAGTAGCATTTTCAAGTAAGAAATCTAACAAGGTTTCGGCCTGTAGCGTGAGGGCGCGACCTTTCAAAGATTGAACTTTCACCGTCGCCTTCGATAGCATCTCCAACTCGGTCGCAACCACTTCAATCTGTCCTGACTTGATCTCATCGATCACAGTGAGCTTAGGCATAAAAGTTACGCCTAATCCAGCTAAAACAAAGTTAGTCAGTGCGGTCACCGAATTGGTTTGAAGCTTTGGCTGCAAGGTAAGGTGGGAGATTTGTTCGGCCTGCTTTACGAGCCTCCCCATACCGGTCGAGTTATCGATCAAGGCAAGAGAAGCACCTTTAATATCTTGCAGTGTCACTGGTACTTCTTGGGTCGTCAGTACGTGCCCTTTTGGCGCAATAAGCTCTAGAGGGTGACTACGCTCGACGTGTGAATGGAGTTTAGGGTGCGGTGCAGATGCATAGGTGATCGCGAAATCGATCTGTTGATCTTCCAACATTTTCACAGCATCTAAAGCACCAGCTATCTCAATCGATAAATTGATATCAGGGTATCGAGCCATGAAGGTTTGCATCGGTTTAGAGACCAAGTTAGTAATAAACCCTTCCCCAATCGCAATGCTAACGTTACCGCCCTTTAGGTTTTTCAACTTAGTTAGACGAGCCAGCACCGCCGTTTCACTGCGAACAATGGAGCGGTAGTAATTCAACAGTTCGTTGCCCGCCTCAGTCAGCAGTGATTGACGATTGTTGCGTTCCCACACCTTCATTTCTGCTTGTGCTTCAAGCTGCGTCAGCATTCTACTCATTGCCGCAGGGTCAACATTCATCATCTTAGATGCCTTACGCAGTGACCCATATTTTGATAACGCATTCAGATACTCAAGCGCACGGAGATTAAAGTGGTGCATTCAACTTCCTTGTGATTCAACTGACACTTAATCAAGCGTCTCACAAATTTGCTGCGAACACGTATCCCAATTTATCGAGATCGGAATTGTGCTTACTAACTTGTGCACCGAGTCACTTCAAAACATCACATCAAAGGCTGATATACGTGTTTTAGCTTGCTGTCGATAAAACAAAGGCGACAACTTTCGTCATCGCCTTTGTGATCATTATCCCGATGTAAACCTCAAGCAGTTAATAACCGGTCACTTCACTACAGACCAACAAAGAAACTGATCACTAGCGCGTTGATCAAATCAACAAAGAAACCACACACTAATGGCACCACAATGAATGCTTGTGGGCTTGCGCCATAGCGATGAGTTACTGCCGTCATGTTCACAATTGCTGTTGCGGTCGAGCCTAGAGTGATACCACCGAAGCCTGAACATATCACCACAGAGTCGTAGTTTCTTCCCATCAAGTAATAAACGACAAACACAGTAAACAACAGCGAAAGCAAGATCTGGATACTCATGACAACAGAGATATAGCCAAACAGTCCATCGAGATCCCAGATACGCAACCCCATCAATGCCATAGTTAAGAACATGCCTAAGCAGATGTCAGAGATCATCGCTAAACCTTTGCGGCCTTGAGCGATTTTCTCTTGTGTACGACGCTTCTTAAACAGTGCTCGACCGACGTTTCCGATTAGGATACCTGCGATCAAACAGCTAACGAATAACGGCAGTTTTAGGCCCATTGAGTCGATAACCTCACTCAAGCTGTAACCCAGCATCAGTGTTAAGTTTAGGATTAACCACGCCCACAGAACGCCGTAGTGGCTTAGCTCTGTCTTTGTTTCACTTTCTTGGAATGAACCAACCGTGACCTCTTCTTCATTAGAAGGGCTCACTTTGTGTTTATTGAGTAGATAGTTGGCAATCGGGCCACCAATCACACACGCAGCAATTAAACCAACCGTATTTGACGCCACACCTAGCTCTAGCGCGTTAGCGATACCAAACTCTTCCACAAACATTGGCGCCCACGCTAACGTTGTACCTACGCCACCGATTAAGCTAACAGAGCCCGATAACAAACCCGCTTTAGGATCCATTCCAAAGCCAGAAGCTACAGCCATCCCTACCACGTTTTGCAGAACGATAAAGACGGCAGCAAGAAACAATAGAATGAACAACGGTCGCCCGCCTTTAATCAGTGTTTTAATATCCGCTTGAAGCCCAATACCAGCAAAAAAGTAAAGTAGCAAAAAGTCTCTGACATCTAGGCTAAAAGTGATCTGGATTTCAAACAGATAATAAAGCGCAGCCACGGTAGCGGCACAAACAAAACCACCAATAACTGGCTCTGGTAAAGAGTACTTCCTTAATACTTCAGAGCGCTCGATTAAACCTTTACCAATAAACAGTAATGAGATCGCAATAGTAAAGGAGAGCATTGGAGAAACGAGGGTTTCTGTCATGATGCTATAGATTCCTAAGAGTTAAGATTATTCAAAATGTTGCTTACTCTTAATCTTGTAGATCCAGACCAAGAAATCAAGCGTTTATCGGTGATATCAATCGCTAATCTGGATCAATGTGTTTCAACATAAACAGAGCAAAGGCCATCACAAAAAGGATTTGAAAAGGCGACGTCATGGAAGGAGGCAGATTACGTGAATATAGGAGCTCTAAAACGAGAAAACCCCAGCATTTCTGCTAGGGTTTTGAATAGTGGTGGAAGGATGGGGATTTGAACCCCAGATACGCTATAAACGTATACTCGCTTTCCAGGCGAGCGCCTTAAGCCACTCAGCCATCCTTCCACAAATTGTGTGTTGAGCATGTCACTCAACGAGGCGCTACTTTATTGATTCTGCTTGCTTTGGTCAAGGGGCATTCTCAAAAAAAGTGCCTTTTTCGGTTTGTTCGATTACAAATTAACTCATTAGATCAAAAACAAACCAAATTTCATTCTTTCGCTGCACTTACGCTTGTTGCTTTTCTTAAGCTTGTTGATAGTAGCCCGGGACTCGAAACCATTTTCGGCACATATCTAGGAAGTAGCCGTAAAGTACACCCATACCGCACGAGATAACGGCATTACTGGTTACAGCCGTCACGATCTGGTCGCCTGAAGCACCCACTGCCAACAAAATCCCGGCATACACAGGAGATTGGAATAACACGTATGCCATCAAATCAGACAAGTTTTTCATCAATGAGCTTTCTGAAAGCTTTGCACCGTTGCGCAAGAACCAATCACGAAAAACGCCATAAGGCCAAGCGATAGCAATGTTTACCGGAATAGATAACGTTCGAGAAGCAAGAGATTGCTCGAACGTCATACCAGAAATAAACACTTCTACGATCATGCCAGAGATAAAACAGAAAACTACCATAGCAAATGTATCCGCCGCTGCGTTACGAATACAAAATGGACCACGAGACTTCATTGAGCGTTAAACCTAAAATATATCACTACCTATTTAGTGATTTAGCAACATATAAACAAGGCACTTTCACACCCAACCAGATAATGGCACTATTAAATCACAAGATAAGTAGTCATACATTCCAAATTAAAAATCAAGTTGTAAATTAACAACCAAAAACCACTTAAAAAGCAGTCACTTCAACCAAAAATCCAAACCAAGGTCAAACATTAGACAACTCGTTGTTTACTTACCGTAATTAAACAACATTTAAGCCATCGGTAGGTTTACAGTAATAATATTGATGACATCTTGTGTAGGTGGAGTCCCTAATGAAACCTGCTCTAACGCTTTATCAACTTGATAAGTAAGTTCAGCATTGTTCATTGGTTCAACGTGAACACGTAGGCTCTCTAGCGCAAATTGAATCAGTTCTAGGTTGTTGTCTTCTAGTGCCACATACAAGGTCACTAATAGCTCTTCGGTGTTATCTTTGTTTCGCAGATCAGGTTTAGGCAGTGACTCGCTTTTACTTTTAGAATCACGTTGTTTTACTGCTTGGCTTTCGAGATCATCCTCTTTTACTTCATGGTATTGGTAAAGCTTATTTGAATAGCGGAACAACGCATCATCTAGCTCACGCTCATCGATTGGCTTTGCGATAATATAATCCACACCCGCCCCCAGCATGCGCTCGCGAGTCTCTTTAAAGACATCAGCCGTACAACCAAATACCAATACTGATGACACTTCACCGATCAAAGCACGAATCGCTGTAGTTGATTCAACGCCGTCCATCACTGGCATATGGTTATCCATGAGTACCAAATCAAAGGGCTCAGCAACCACGGCTTGTATCGCAAGCTCACCGTTTTCGACGCTCTTACAAGTAAAGCCTTTACTGCTCATGAAGGTTTCTATGATCACCGTATTCGTTCGGTTATCCTCAACGATCAGTACTTTTAAGCCTGAGTAGTCCAACTTCTTATGTGGCAGACTCTCGATCTCGCCAGGCTGGCATGGTTGAATCTTCAAGCGCACATCAAAGCTCGTGCCTATCCCTTCTTCACTGGTGACGGTAATACTGCCATCCATCAATTGGGCAATTTTCTTCACTATTGCTAAGCCAAGGCCTGTTCCACCAAAACGCCTTGTAGTCGAAGACTCCGCTTGTTCAAACGGTTTAAAAATTCGCTTTTGAGCTTCTTTAGATATACCAATTCCGGTATCACGAACTCGAATGCTTAGATAGGTGTCACTCCCCTCAACCACTTCTTTCAGGTACACCTCAACAAAGCCTCTGGAGGTGAACTTCACCGCGTTGTTCAATAGATTAAACAAGATTTGGCGAAGGCGAGCTTTATCTGAGAAGTACCAACGACCCGAAGGTACCTCAGAGTACACTTTGAATTGAAGCCCTTTCTCGGAAGACAATGTGTAGTAAACACTGTTAATACTGCCGATGATCGAATCAAGCGGGAAACGCGTTTCATCAAGATCCAACCTGCCCTGCTCGATCTTCGAGAAGTCTAAGATCTCGTTGAGCAGGGTCATCATATGATCGCCGGACTCATACAAACTCTTTAGATGCTTCTCTTGTTCAGAATTTAGAGGCGTTTTTAATAGGATTTGAGCGGTACCCAATACTCCATTCATCGGAGTGCGAATTTCATGTGACAAGGTCGCAAGGAAAGCGGTTTTTGCATTGGTGGATGCCTGAGCTTTAACCTTTTCCGCTTCGAGATAAATGGTCTTTTCGTTGAAGGTTTTAATCAAATGGCCGATTTCGTCATCACTCGAGTAATCCACATCAATGATTTCGCCCGCTTTCGAGCTATCAACCTGTGCTGCAATCCTTGTGATTGGACTAATCAAATAACGGTTCAATAAGTAATACCCCGCCATGACACAAAGTAGCAGCAGCGGAACAATACCGCCTTCAATGCTCATCACTTGACGAAACACTTCGTCTGCTACCCGTGATTTGGAGTTCACCACATCCACTTGCCAGCCAAAATCACCAAATTGATTGCTACTGATGTAAATGCCTTCAACGAGATTAAAGTTATGCGATACCAACTCTTGGTTAAGCTTATCTCTGAGCGTAATGCCAAGGTTGTATTCTTCGGCGTGGTTCTTGATAAAACCAAGCAGCTCTTCGAGCGAGAGATCCACCGTGGCAACACCGGCAAAAGTACCGTCGTAATAATAAGGGGAAGACGCCGTAATCATTCGAACGTGTGTGTATGGGTCGATATACACATCACTCCAAGAGATAGTGCCTTGTTTTTGGTTGACGACAGAGGTGTACCAATACTCTTCTTGATAAGGGGCATTTTTGGGGTTGTTGTAAGAATATATCTGGTCGATTATTCCATCGTCGGCTTTATTAAAAAAGTAACTGTTGAGAAGCTTTTTAGAATCAAGCGCATAAGGTTCGGGCCAAATACCGGCACTGACAATCGTATCGTCGCTCGCCGCCAACATGGACTTAAAGAGCGGAATAACATCATCACCGTTACGATGCGCTTGAGCAAACCCAACGAGACTGTCTACGAAGCCTCGAGAACTACTGAGTGGCTCTGTAATCAATGCGGATAACAGTTGCGTACGCAAGTCGAGGTTTTGTTGTAATTTGGCGCGCACAGGGGATTCTACGACGTAATACGTCACACTACCGACAATGGCAATAAACATCGCAAGGTATAATCCGAGCGCTACCATGCTTTTTTTCTTTAAAGACGACCGTATCTGCATAATTCTTTTATTGTTTTCTTTTCTGTTAAACCTAGTGTTTATCATCCATGACATCAAGCCTTTTTAGATTGAAGCTTGATTGGCACAAGTTCATTGGTACTATAAGCGCAAATATGTTCCCTTTTACGGTACCTCACTTTGACTTTACAAGATATTCTTGCGCTTCCAGAGTTGGAAGGAAAGCTAATCACAGAACACAAAACAATGGGCTTTGTCACTGCAATGGCAGCGGCACCGAATGTGTTAACCCCGCATGAGTGGCTACCGTTCTTATGGGGTGGCGAAGAAGTCGCACCTTTTACGGATGGTGAACAGCTAGAAAGCTACATTGAAGTTATCATCGAGCTTTGGAATAAAACCCGCCCAGAACTGATTGAAGGGACTTGGGTTTGGCCTGAAGCTTGTCAATTAGACGACGAAGAAGTGGTGAACACTGCCGCTCGTGATTTTTGTGAAGGCTTGCTTCAAGGCTGGCAGATTGCTCGCGACGATTGGGAAACACTAATGCCTGAAGAGAGCGAAGATAACGCACTCGTTGGCGGTGTCCTGCTGTCACTGAGCATGCTTTACGATCCAGAAACGTCAATTGCTACGCTTGCAGAGCAAGGCATCGAAGGCCTAGAGCAATTTGAAGAGATCTTTAACGCTGTACCTGTAATGCTTTGCGGTCTAACACAGCGCGGTATTGCGCTGGCTGAAGCTCAATAAAAGTTGGCTTTATACATACCAAAAGGCCTCATTATGAGGCCTTTTTTCGTTTCTAGACGAGATGAAAATAGTCGCTTTAGAAGCCTTTCCAATCGAAGTCATCAATTCGCTCGTCGGCAATATAGAACAGCTTAGTGCCACTGCTGACCACTTGATCTAACTCTGGGTTGAGTTCAATACCGCTCCCCGTATCAATGGCGATCAGTGTTGCTTGATACTTCTCTTTAAACACAGAGAAAATAGGCGCGACGGTGACAGGCTCAGCGTCTTCAGGGAAGTACGTTGAATACTGTGTCATGCCTCTTGTTGAGCTCAATAACTCTTGATGAAGCGCACTTGATCCTGGGTCTACTGCAGCCTTTGCTAGCATCTCAGCCCCCACAGCTGGAATACATTCTGAGTTAGGGCAATGCTTATGTAGCAAATCGCTCAACGCTTCGTCTTTAAAGTAAACAAGAAGGTGTGCCTTAGGGTTTCGGTTGGCACAGTAAAGCGCCGCAGATAACGTAATGTCGTCTTCTGGATTATCAATCAGGATGCAACTTGCAGACTCAATGCCCGTTTTCTCCATCTCTTTGCCATCGGTGTAGCTGTTTACTTTGACGAAGTTAATTTCACCGGGTAACGGGTTTTCGATATCTGAGCGCGTACATAACACGATTGGTCGTTTACCCGTTTCTTCGTGTTGTAGCATGCGGATGAGATGAATGGTTCTTTGCTCATTCCACCCCAACATCAAAATGTGGTTGTCCACTCTAACTCTCCTTTTTCCTAGCAAGCCCGCTCGCCAATATTCAACACCTTCTGTCGCCACTTTACCGAGTAACGCGGCGAAAAGGCTCAACCCGCCTGGAATCACAAATAGAATAACGATCCACTGCCCCGCTACCGTGGTTGGGGATAAATCACCATAACCAACTGTAGAAGCCGTCACCACCAAATAGTAAGCGAATACGGTAACCGAACTGGTTAAATCTGTTTCACCCGCCAAATACAGCATCGACCACGATAAAGCGATGTAGCCAAGAAAAGTGAACAGTAAATTTTTGCCGTTCAAAACAAAGATGTTTGCTTTGATCCAGCGTTTGAGTTGTAACCAGATTATCATTCGAGCCTCTAATCTTTTCCTCTTACTTACATGCTAGAAAAAATACCTGATATCAACAAGATGTATCATCAGAAAAAGATACATGACCACAAGATTGATATTGGCGGCCTATACGCAGGTACAAAAAAACCAGCACGATTGGCTGGTTTTTTGGGTTAGATAAAAGAGCGGCTTACGCGTTACCTTTTACCTGCACATTTAACTGCTCTGCAAAATCTAGCATGCGGTTCAATGGAATAAGAGACTTAACGCGTAATTCGTCAGAAACGAAGATTTCGTGTTGCTCACCACCATTCTCAAGCGCGTTTTCAATCGCTTCAAGGCCGTTCATTGCCATCCAAGGACAGTGTGCGCAGCTACGACACGTTGCACCAGCACCCGCTGTCGGCGCCTCAATCAGCTCTTTTTCAGGAACCAATTGTTGCATCTTGAAGAAGATGCCTTTGTCTGTCGCAACAATCATCTGTGGATGAGGCAGCTCTTTTGCTTTCTTGATCAGTTGGCTTGTAGAGCCTACGGCATCAGCCAGTTCAACCACACTTGCTGGTGATTCTGGGTGAACCAAGATAGCCGCTTCTGGGTATACCGATTTCATTTTCTTCAAAGCATCAGCTGAGAACTCATCATGAACGATACACTCACCTTGCCAAAGCAACATGTCAGCGCCAGTTTGATTTGCGATGTAAGAACCTAGGTGACGGTCAGGGCCCCAAATAATGGGTTTGCCTTCAGCGTCTAGGCTTTCAACGATTTCTAAAGCGATGCTCGACGTCACTACCCAATCTGCACGAGCTTTAACAGCTGCAGAGGTGTTCGCGTATACAACCACGGTATGGTCAGGGTGAGCATCACAAAATTCTGTAAACTTGTCAGCTGGACAACCAAGATCAAGTGAACATTCAGCTTCAAGTGTTGGCATTAGAATGCGTTTTTCAGGCGTCAGAATCTTCGCAGACTCACCCATGAAACGAACACCAGCGATGATCAAAGTGCTTGCTGAATGACGGTTACCGAACTTAGCCATTTCTAAAGAATCGCCAACGAAACCACCAGTTTCTTCAGCCAGAGCCTGAATTTCAGGATCTGTATAGTAGTGTGCAATTAGAACTGCATCTTTTTCCTGAAGTAGTTTTTTGATGTTCGCGATGTGGGCCTGTTTCTGAGCGTCGCTCAATGGAACTGGCTTCGGCGGAAACGGGTAAACTGTATCGATTTTATCTAGTATATGACTCATTGCTCTTGCTCTACGCAACTTCTTCCGAGAATCCGAGTATTCTACACAGGACAGCGATTGGGATCAAAAAGGATTGGTTGCAAGCAGTGGCTAGCTAATGCTTAAAACGCATAAACAAGGCGACGTGTTGGCATCACAAAGAAGATAAGTAAACACTAAACGGAAGTAATCAGGTATAAAAAAGAGGCGCCTAAGCACCCCTATTTTGTTTTATAAGTGGGTTTTCGCCACTTTTGCCGAAGCACTATTTGGGTACTCGGTCACGACTTGTTGGTAATATTTCTTAGCTTGCGTCGCGTTGTTGTTGCGCGCAGCTATGTCACCAAGCTTAACCAGTGCATCTGCTCGCTTGTTTGAGTCTTTGTACGACACAACAGCGGCAAAGCTCTTCACGGCTTCTTTATCTTGCTTCTTAGCGAAATAAAGCTGACCTAACCAGTAATGTGAGTTAGGTGTGAAGGTAGAATCTGGGAAGTCTTTTTGAAACTTTTGGAATGCGGCAATCGCACCCGTGTAGTCTCGTTGCTTTAGAATCATATCTACAGCATTTTGATAAGCGGTTTGCTCATCCACATCAGTACTGAACGTACCAGAAGCGTCTTTAGAGCCTTCACTCGCCGCCACTGCTACCGTTGCGGTGCCTGCTGCTTTCACCTCACCTCTCACACGGTCCAGTTCAATGAACAGTTCACGTTGGCGCTCTAGCATTTGCTTCATATCGTAGCTATTTCGTTCCAGCTCACCACGAAGTTCACTGATCTCCAGTGCCATGTCGTCGATTTGCTGTTGCATTTGAAGCTGAACAAGGTTGCGATTTTGAAGCAGGCGTTCTAAACGCTCAATATCTGATTCGTTAGATGCAGACGCTGCTCGAGAGGAAGATGATGAATTAGTTGCGGTGCTATTGAGATCGGATACTGGAGCTGGTGCAGCGAACGCGGTGTTCGCTGCACTTGCCAGTAACGAAAGCAAAATAACTCGCTTTGTGTTACTGAACATGAGGCAATTCCTCAATTATATAGCCTACTAAAATTAGTAAACTAGTACTGCGCGACGGTTTTTAGCGTACACATCTTCAGATTGACCTAGAAGAAGTGGCTTCTCTTCACCGTAGCTTACGATAGAGATTTGGTCTGCTTGAACACCTAGAGCTTGTAGGTATTTCGCTACAGCTTGTGCACGACGCTCGCCAAGTGCGATGTTGTACTCAGGAGTACCGCGCTCATCAGCGTGACCTTCAATAGTAACGTTCATGTCAACGTTCTTAACTAGGTAAGCTGCGTGAGCTGCTAGCATTTCTTCGTAATCGCCAGCGATAGTAGAGTTATCGAATGCGAAGTAGATTGTTTGAGTTTCACGTAGCGCTTGCTCTTTAAGCTCTTGCTCAGACAGTTGACCGTTAGCGTCAATTGGCGTTACAACAGTTGTGTCTACGTTGCCTTCTGAACCTGAAGTTGTTTGGTTGCTTTCAGTACCAGATGTTGCAGATGTTGCTTCATCAGTTGAGCTACATGCCGTTACTGCCATCACTGGTAGTGCAATCATCAAGCCTTTAAGAACTTTGTTAAGTTGCATCTTTTTTTTCCTTACGTTATCAAACTTAGTTTCTACAGCGACTAAGTGCTATAGATAGTTAAACGCCACAATAGTTAACACTATCAATAGCTAATAGAATGTATCACTTAAACTAGAGGAACGGTGACCATGCAGGCGCTCTTACACGTCCGTTGGTTGCCGGTAATCTAGCTTTGAAACGGCCATCGATAGAAACCATCGATAGTACGTTTGTCTTGTTGTAAATAGAGCTATAGATAACCATACCTCCATTCGGTGCAATACTTGGAGATTCGTCTAACAATGTTTTTGTTAGTACCTGAACCGCACCTGTTTCCAAATCCTGCTTAGCCAAGTTAAAACCTGAGTTGCTACGATTGACCATGATTAGGAATCGTCCATCAGGTGTGATCTGGCCACCTAAGTTTTGGCTACCTTGCCAAGTAATACGAGAAGTCGAATTATTTGACAAATTTACATTATAAATCTGTGGTTTACCACCACGATCCGATGTGAAAATTAGAGACTTGCCATCTGGGTGCCAGAATGGCTCAGTATTATTCGAACGGCCGCGGGTAATTTGAGTCAGCTTACGGCTAGCAAGGTCAAGTGTGTACACCTGAAGGCTGCCCGTTTTCGACAATACCAATGCCAATGTTTTACCATCTGGCGAGAATCTTGGCGCACCATTGTGACGAGGGTATGACGTCACTTTCTCACGTTCACCCGTGTAAATATTCATGATGAATATTTCAGCTTGACCATTCTGGAAGCTCACATAAGCTAGCTTTTTACCGTCTAGTGACCATGCGGGAGACATGAGAGGCTGCTTAGAACGAAGTACTAAACGCTCATTGAAACCATCGTAATCAGCAACACGAAGTTGGTATGGGTATTTGTCTTTGTCGTTCACTACCACGTAAGAAATACGAGTTAAAAACGCGCCTTTCTCACCAGTCAGTTCTTCATACACTAAATCAGAAATACGGTGCGCGTACTCTCTCAAGCGTTTGCCCGGAACCGTCGCTTTCTTGTTGAACAAAACGTGATCTTTAGAAAGTACTAATTGGCCTTCGTCGCTTAACGCACGGCTTTGTCCTTTGGTCAGTTGACCACGAACAATGTCAATCAACTGGTAGTTGACTACATATTGCCCTTCAGCATTTTTAGTGATGCTACCTGTAAGCAGTGAGTCAACACCTAGGTTGGTCCAAGCATCAAAGTTCACCTCAGTTTCACTGTAAGGCGTTTGAGGCATTTTGCTTGTCGCAACTGGGCTGAATTTACCACTACGTTGTAAGTCAGAAGCGATAACTGCTGATACATCGTGTGGTAGCGGCTCTGCGCCTTCCCAACGGAAAGGGACAATAGCGATAGGTCTTGCGGAGTTAATACCGTCTGTAATAACCAGCTCCAGTGCCGCGTGTGCAAACTGGCTGCTTGTCGCTATTACAAAAACAAAACTCAGTAATAGTTTTTTTAACACAAGTTCGTCCTTTTACTCTGGTGATACAAGTAAGTTAATGTCTTTCAGTGATTTCACAATGTCTGGGTCTTTCGGCAACGGGTAAGATTGCACTTGTGCCACAGCACGCTTGGTTGCTGCGCATAAACGGCTATCGCCATCTAAGATACTTAAGCTACCCAATATCGCGTTAGAGCCCGTTGGAATCAGCTTAAGGTTCACTCGACATGAGCGTCCTCTATAGCTGTCTTCTAACAACAGGTTCTGCTGAATCAGTTGGGTATAAATAGCGCCGTAACGCTGTGCTTCATCAGTAATAAATTGCTGTCTTGCTGAAGAGTTTTGAGTCGCTTCCGTTTCAAGGCCAGCAAAGATATCGTTCAATGCTGCTTCTTGTTGTTTACGCTCTTTTTCTGCTTTTGCTGCAGCTTCTTTAGCCTTACGGGCTTTCTCCGCTGCTGCTGCCGCTTCTTTCTCTTTCGCTATACGCTGCTTTTCAGCACGTTCAGCGGCTTCTTTTTCTTTACGAGCTTTGTCTGCTGCCTCTTTCGCGGCTTTTTCTTTTGCCACGCGTTCTTGTTCAGCTTTTGCGATTGCCGCTTCTTTGGCTTTACGCTCGTTCTCGGCTTTCACTAACGCCGCTTCTTTCAACTTGCGGTCAGCTTCGGCTTTAGCGGCTTTCTTTTGCTCTTGCTGTAAACGCGCTTCTTCAGCTTTGCGCTGTTTCTCTTTCTCAACTCGGCGCTTTTCAGCTTCACGAGTCGCTTTAGCCTCTTTCGCTTGCTGTTCTTTTAGCTTGCGAATATTTTCTTCTTCAGCTTTACGATTCTTTTCAAGTCGTTCGCTTTCACGTCTCAGTTTGTCTAGACGCTCTTGCTCTTTCTTGCTTGCCGCTTCTCTTTGTTGACGAATCTGTTGAGCTTGCTGACGAACCAACTGAGGATCAATCACCACTGCTTGAACCATCTGCCCTGTAGGTTTTGGCTCTGACATCGTGAAATCCGCTCCCCAAATGAGCGCAACGAATAAAATGACGTGCAGCCCAAGAGAAATAAGAAGCGGTGATCTGAAATTATTGGATTTTTTATTATTCGCTTTCATGAATGCTACGGAGCTATTCCCTTATATCCGTTAAAAGGCCAACCTTTGGCACACCTGCACGGCTTAATTCATCAAGTAATAAAACCACTTCAGCGTATGGCGTTGCGGCATCACCACCAACCGCCACTGGAGAGTTTGGCTTCAGAGACAACTCGGCTTTCACACGGACGATAATATCTTCCATAGATAAGCCACGCTGTACTTCTTCGTCATTAACGCTCAAACCAAGTTCACCGTCTTTGTTCACTTCAACGATGATGAAACTTGCGTTGTCGTCACCCAGTAGGTCTTGTGCCGATTTAGCCGTTGAAGCCTGAGGCAGTTCAACGTCAACGCCTTGAGTAACAAACGGCGAAGTCACCATAAAAATGATCAGCAAAACAAGCATAACGTCGATGTAAGGTACAACGTTAATCTCTGCTGTCATTTTGCGTTTTTTAGGTTGGTATCCAGCCATCTATTATTCCCTGCCAGCCATCGCTTGACGGTGAAGAATACTGTGGAACTCTTCAGAGAAAGTCGCGTAGTTGTGCTCTAACTTGCCTACTCGGCTGCTGAAGCGGTTGTACGCCATTACCGCTGGAATCGCAGCGAATAGACCCATTGCTGTTGCGATCAGTGCTTCTGCAATACCAGGAGCAACCATTGCGAGCGTCGCTTGCTTCACTTCACCTAATGCGATGAATGAGTGCATGATGCCCCAAACCGTACCAAATAGGCCGATGTATGGGCTGATAGAGCCAACAGTCGCCAAGAAAGGTAAGTTAGTTTCTAGTTCATCAACTTCACGAGCAACGGCAACGCGCATCGCACGGCCAGTGCCTTCCATAATGAAGTCAGGTGATGTTGCATTCGATTTACGAAGGCGAGCGAACTCAGTAAAGCCTGCGTAGAAAATTTCTTCAGTACCAGAAAGCTCGTCTTTGCGTTTGTTGCTCTCTTGGTACAGTTTTGCAAGATCAACGCCTGACCAAAATTTGTCTTCAAACACTTCTGTTTGTTTAGAAGCTTGAGATAACACTTTACTTCTTTTTATGATCATCGCCCAAGAAACAACAGACATGCCCATAAGAGTCAGCATGACCATCTTAACTAGTAAACTAGCTTCTAAAATTAGGCCTAAGATTGAGATTTCAGCAGTCACTATTCGTTAGCTCCGTGAGAATAAATGTTGGCATTGCTTTGGGTTTCATTTTTTGATTATCGATACATGCTACCTTAACCATTGCTTTACACAATGCCTTGCCATCAGGATTTACGATCTCTTGACAGAAGACCAAGGTAGCTCGCTTCAACTCGTAAATATTTGTAATGACTTGTAAAGAATCATCAAGACGCGCGCCTTGAATAAAATCAATGTCCATATGTCGGACTACAAAACCGATGTTTTGTTCTAACAATACTTGCTGAGAAACGCCAATTGAGCGCAGCATCTCAGTTCGAGCGCGTTCGAAAAACTTAAGATAGTTTGAATGGTATACAACGCCACCCGCATCGATGTCTTCGTAATACACTGTCACTGGCCACGTATATGGCTTAGATAATCCCTGCAATTTGATACCACAATCCAAAACGATAAAGATCTCACTATAACCTAACTCCTTATCATTAATAGTATATCGCTGTGAATTTTTTGATTTGAGAGACGAAAAAAAAGGCCATCTGTATAAGATGACCTCTTTTTGGCTAAAAACCCAACAAGTATAAAGGCTCACGTTGTTATGAACCTAAATCCTTTGCCTTTTATAGAAGGCGCAGCGTCGTTAGGTAGAGCAAAATTGTGAGTGAAACATATGGGCTAAACAGTAGCTGCCACATCCAAGCTCTTGGCTTAAATCCGATACCGTAAACCATGCTTGAGCATACTGCCCAAATGAACATTGGCCCGATGATCGCGTTAAAGCCACCGATGCTTGTCGCATACGCTTCAGGATCCCACATCACTAAACCCACATGCATGAAACCCAATACTAGGGATAAGGCTCTAAGCAGAGTCTTATCCATTGGTTGATGCAGCTTAGCGATTTGCTCTGCGAGATTACTCACTGTCCTTGTCCATCATTTCTGAATGCTCTAGCCATAGAGCATTGATGATGCCGAATGCACATGCTAGAAGTACACCCAAAATCCATGCGAAATACCACATAAAATTTCTCCTAAGTTATTTAACTTCTAGCTTAGTAAGCTGAAACGTCGTTATCTTCGATGTGTTTCTTATCTAGACGACCGAACATTTTGTAGTATGTCCAAGTTGTGTAGCCAAGAATCACAGGAACCATTACCGCCGCAACGACAGTCATAAGACCAAGCGTTAGCTCACTCGCTGTTGAATCCCACATAGTCAAGCTTTGGTTAGGGTTCAGGCTTGATGGCATTACGAATGGGAACATTGCAAAACCAGCCGTTAAAATAACACCAGCGTTCGATAGGCTTGAGAACAAGAATGCGAAACCACCACGCTCAAAGCGAGATGCAATCACAGCAAGCAGTGGCATCGCTACACCAAGGATCGGCGCAGCCCACATTGCTGGATATGTTTCGAAGTTTGTCATCCAAGCACCCACTTGAAGTGATACTTCTTTGTTTAATGGGTTTGAGTCAGCAAACGTATCGATAGTGCTCGTAATTACATAGCCTTCGATAGATTGAACCCAGAAACCACCAATAACGAATAGAGCAATAGCAATTAGGCCAGTGATCTGAGCAACGTTACGAGCACGAGCGTGCAGCTCTTCTGTTGTCTTCATTTGAAGCCATGTTGCACCTTGCATCACGAACAACATCAGAGCCAACACACCACAAAGCAATGCAAATGGGTTAAGCAGAGCGAAGAACGTACCATGGTACTTAGACATCATAAATTCGTTCAGTTCAAATGGAACACCTTGTAGTAGGTTACCAAATGCCACACCGAAAATGATTGGTGGTACTGCGCCACTAAAGCAAAGTGCATAGTCCCAAGTTTTGCGCCATTTTGGATCTTCGATCTTAGAGCGGTAGTCAAGAGCAAGTGGACGTAGCCAAAGTGCTGCTAGCGTCACGTACATTGCAAAGTAGAAACCAGAGAAAGACGTCGCGTAAACCAGTGGCCATGCAGCAAACAATGCACCACCCGCAGTGATAAGCCAAACTTGGTTACCATCCCAGTGAGGGGCAATCGTGTTTAGCATAATACGACGTTCAGTGTCGCTCTTACCGATAACAGGTGACAGAGCGGCAACACCCATATCAAAGCCATCAGTTACGGCGAAACCAACCAGTAGAACACCGATCAATACCCACCAAATAAGTCGTAAGCTTTCGTAATCAAACATAATATTCCCTCACTTATACTTCAACTGAACGGCTAACTTTGTCTTCAACAGAGTTATCGTTTTGTTCGAAGTGGTAACGGCCTGTCTTCAAGCTACTTGGACCTTTACGTGCGAATTTCAGCATTAGGTAAACTTCAGCAATCAAGAACACTGTGTACAGTGCCAGGATAGCGAATAGAGAAGTCCAAAGCTGTTCGATAGTTAGTGCAGATGCAGCAACGTTAACCGGTAGGATTTCACCAACCGCCCATGGTTGACGACCAAACTCAGCAACGAACCAACCTGCTTCAATCGCAATCCAAGGCAGTGGGATTGAGAATAGCGCAGCTTTAAGTACCCATGGTTTCTGTTCGATCTTCTGACGACACGTTTGAACAAACGCAGCACCGAATACGAACAACATGATGAAGCCACAAGCAACCATCAGACGGAATGACCAGAATAGAGGCCAAACTGTTGGGATAGAATCATCCGCAGCCATTTGGATTTGGTCTTCTGTTGCATCAACAACTTCGTCTGTGTAGCGCTTAAGAAGTAGACCGTAACCTAGGTCACCTTTCACTTCGTCGAAAGCAGCCATGTTTTCTTCAGATTTGTCGCCTGCACGTAGCTTTTCAAGCAATTCGTACGCGTACATACCCGTGCGGATACGATCAACGTGGTCATCACGTAGGTCACGCAGGCCCGTTACTTCTTTATCGAAAGAACGTGTTGCGATGATACCCATTACGTAAGGAATTTTAATTGCGTAGTCAGTATTCATTGTCTCTTGGTTTGGAATACCAAAAACAGTAAATGCTGCTGGTGCTTCTTCAGTGTGCCACTCTGCTTCTACAGCAGCGAGCTTCACTTTTTGAACTTCACCAAGCTCGTAACCAGATTCATCACCTAGTACGATTACTGACAAGATCGCCGCCATACCGAAAGATGCTGCAATCGCGAAAGAGCGACGAGCAAAGGCAAGGTCACGACCTTTAAGAATGTAGTATGAGCTGATACCAAGGATGAACATTGCACCCGTTGTGTAACCAGACGCTACTGTGTGTACGAATTTAACTTGTGCTACTGGGTTTAGTACAACTTCAGCGAAGCTCACCATTTCCATACGCATGGTTTCAAAGTTAAATTCCGCACCCACTGGGTTTTGCATCCAGCCGTTTGCTACCAAGATCCAAAGCGCAGAGAAGTTAGAGCCAAGTGCTACTAACCAAGTTACCGCTAAGTGTTGACGCTTTGACAGTCTGTCCCAACCGAAGAAGAATAGGCCAACAAAAGTAGACTCTAGGAAGAATGCAACAAGCGCTTCGATAGCTAGCGGAGCACCAAAGATGTCGCCAACATAGTGAGAATAGTAAGACCAGTTAGTACCAAACTGGAACTCCATGGTTAAGCCTGTCGCTACACCAAGAGCAAAGTTAATACCAAACAATTTACCCCAGAACTTGGTCATGTCCTTGTAAATTTGCTTGCCAGTCATTACATAAACTGACTCCATAATGGCAAGTAGAAATGCCATACCTAAAGTCAGTGGAACAAATAGGAAGTGATACATCGCTGTAAATGCAAACTGCAATCGCGACAGATCAACAACATCAATCATGGTAACTCCTTTGTGTCGGCTGAATGACACTTGTGTGATTATTCACCTCAAAAATCCATGTTAAAACAATTTATGTAATTGTTATTACAAATTGAAATTTGTAGCAAAAACGTACCGTTATAGTTAGATTATTGTTAAGCATGAGCTAATATAGCTGGCGCTAATATTACTGGTAAAATCAGTATGTTTCAAAAGGTTTATGGGAGAACCCTGCGTTGATTTGTATCAAATTTATTCGAGCAAATTAGAGTTATTTTTGTACAATTATGATTAAAATCACACCAATTATGCTTGTCTTAATAACAGCGCATGATATCTGTGACAAATGCTCATCACCGCCTCAACATCCGAATTACAACTACCTATAAAGTATTAACAAAAAATATGACAACTTATTTCATTTTCTGTTATCTAAATCAAACCTGAAATCAAAGTTTCCATTTTTGAAGCGCCCTTTTCGACCTTTTTATCGACTCGCTCAAAGAGTTGTTATTCAGTAAAAAGCAAAAAATCCCAGCGCTTATGCAACTGGGATCTTTAAAAATGAATAATTTAACGATTGGAGGGTTTATCTATTCCAAAGTGTAAATACGCTCTGTCGGTCGCGATTCGACCTCTTGGCGTTCTTTGTAGGTAACCTTGCTGAATCAAGTAAGGCTCTAACACATCTTCAATGGTGTCTCTTTCTTCACCGATCGCTGCAGCCATATTGTCGATACCCACTGGACCACCACCAAACTTTTCCATGATCGCAAGCAGAAGCTTTCTATCCATGTAGTCAAAACCTTTAGCATCGACATCCAACATGTTAAGCGCTTTATCGGCAACCTCTGGGCAGATATGACCATCTCCTTTCACTTCCGCATAGTCGCGTACACGGCGCAGTAAACGGTTGGCAATACGTGGTGTACCGCGAGCACGACGAGCAACTTCTAACGCCCCTTCTGATTCCATAGAAAGACCAAGGCAATCAGCGCTTCGTTGCACGATGTTTTGCAAGTCTTCAACTTTGTAATACTCAAGACGCTGAGTGATACCAAAACGGTCACGTAACGGAGACGTAAGCGAGCCAGCACGAGTCGTTGCGCCTATCAACGTGAAAGGTGGAAGATCGATCTTGATAGAGCGTGCCGCAGGGCCTTCGCCAATCATGATATCTAATTGGTAATCTTCCATTGCTGGATACAACACCTCTTCAACCACAGGGCTAAGGCGGTGGATCTCATCAATGAATAGGACATCATTTTCTTCAAGGTTAGTCAGCAGCGCCGCTAGGTCGCCGGCTTTTTCCAGTACAGGGCCTGAAGTGGTGCGAATGTTTACATCCATTTCATTAGCAACAATGTTCGCCAACGTGGTTTTCCCTAAACCGGGAGGACCAAATATCAACAAATGATCGAGGGCCTCATTACGCAATTGCGCCGCTTTGATGAAAATTTCCATTTGGCCACGAACATGATCCTGACCTTGATAGTCAGCAAGTGCTTTAGGGCGTATTGCACGATCAATGACATCTTCATCTTTGAATACTGGGTTGTCCGGTGCAATAAGGCGATCGGCTTCAATCATAAATTCTGCTATTCCTAACTATGCGCTTGTTGACTCTGCGCTTCTTGACTCTGTGTAAAGGCAAAGTGAATGAGCCTGTTTTATAGAACAAGTATATGAGGTATTAAACCATCGATTTCAGTGCTTCGCGAATTAACTGCTCGCTGGTCATGCCATCTTTAGCCACTTGAGAAACCACCTTAGAAGCTTGAGTCGGCTTGTAACCTAATGCAAGTAGCGCACTTACCGCTTCTTCTTCAGCGTCGTGAACGGTTGGCATAGAATCAATTGGTGCTGCATCCGTCGCTGGAGTAAATAGGTCACCCGCGCCCCAACCTTTCAGGCGGTCTTTCATTTCAACAACAAGACGCTCAGCCGTTTTCTTACCAACACCCGGTAATTTCACTAACGTAGAAATGTCTTCACGTTCAACACTCTGAACAAACTGGCTCGCCGTCATACCAGAAAGGATACCAAGGCCAAGCTTAGGGCCAACACCATTCGCCTTAATGACTTCACGGAAAAGCGCACGTTCTTTAACTGTATTGAAGCCGTAAAGCAGTTGTGCATCTTCACGAACAACAAAGTGAGTGTAGATAATTGCCTCTTCGCCAACGTTTGGTAATTCATAAAAACAGCTCATTGGCATTTGAACTTCATAGCCAACACCACTCACTTCAATTAATAACTCTGGTGGCTGTTTTTCTATTAATGTACCGCGTAGACGTCCGATCACAATTCACTCTCTTGATGGAATATAATTTGGGGGACAGAATATAAAAGAACTGGATGCTTATCCAGTTCTTTGTGTTTATTCGGGTGATTTATTTACGCTTGTTTGGCTTGTGAAACCACGTTATTTAAGCTTTCGACCAGCTCTTTGACAGAGGTAACATGTCCTGTGAGTTCAGAACCATAATTGGCCACTAAGCCTGAGACAGATTTAGTTTCCGCGACACTTTGCGCCACTTCTGAACTCGCAAGATCGAGCTCTTTCAAAGAATTCATCTGCATCGCCATGATGTTGGTGAGCTGATTAACGTCAGTCGAGATGGTTTGCACCTCCGAGATGATGCCGTTCATCTCATTCGCCGTGGTTTCAATAATCGCTCGGCCATGTTCCACTTCGTCTTTACTGCGGTCCAACAAGGTTCGAATTTCTATTGCGGAATGACTGCTTTTCGCCGATAACTCTCTCACTTGGTCGGCGACGACCGCAAATCCTCTTCCCTGTTCTCCTGCGCGAGCCGCTTCTATGGCCGCATTTAACGCTAACAAGTTGGTTTGTTCCGCTACTGAAGTAATCAAATCGGCGACTTTCATGATCTCTTGATTACTTTGAATGATCTGAGTGATTGCACTGGTTGAAGCTTCTAATGACTCAGAGCTCTTTTGAGCTTTCTCGCCGACCGCTTCGCTGCGCTCTTTGAGTTCTCCGACAAACGAGTTGGACTCTTCGATGCCTTGAGTCATTTGATGCAATTGTTGGCTCATCTGTTCTGCCGCACTCGCTTGGGATTCACAGTTGATGTTCAGTACTTCAACTTGAGAATGTAAGTCTCGCGACTGTTGGTCTAGATGCACAGACACACCCTGTAAGCTTTCAGAGTTGGAATTCGCTTGGTCGAGTACCACCGAGAGTCGCCCTTCACTTTGAGTCGCTTGGTTGGCAACCTGCTGACTTTCCAAAATAGCTTCTTCCGCCATCTCAATCGCGACCTCTTTTTGTTTGGCCGTAAACGCTTGAGCGATGCAAATCACCACCAAAGGCATGATCACACCAGACCAAGTTTCAACCACCACGGCTTCAGGAGTAAGTACTAACTGCGGAAATTCAAATCCGTTAAGGTGAGCCGACGTCATCACCAATGAAACGCCAATCACTAACCCACTCCATACAAGGGCGACAATTCGAGTTCCTGACAGGAAAAAAGCAACCACTAACAACGGCACCCAATAAGCCTGGGTAGACTCAACCACGCCACCGCTTTGGTAGATGATGTTCAACGCGTGTACTGCCATGCCGACAAAGCCAAAGTTCAATGCCAAGCTAGGCTTGCGGGTAACGCGTAATAAAAGCGCAGAGACTAATTCAAAGGCGATAAGAAATACGGAAGTGGCCACCAGCAGTTGCTCTTCATGCTTGGTCCACTTGATTAAGCTATAGACACCCACGAAGAAGGCGATAAAAGTGAAAAGTAATAAGATATCGGCTTGTCTGACTTCGTTGCTATTCCATCCATTACTTTTGGGTAGAAACAGCGCGCGCCACAACTTGATTGGGTTCATCAGTGATCATCCTTGATTAACTTGTAAGACCTCCGACCAATGTTAATGACATGTTAAATGATACGCAATGTTATTATCTGGGTTCTGTTCGAAAGATCTCATTTCATCAATGATTTAGCAGCGTATTGTTTTGATATGAGCCAAACGAGGCGTAAAGCTCATCGATGGAATAAACGGAGAAAGTAATACGTTAAGAACTGATAAGAGGATGGTGCTTAACGGTAGCGTCCTTTTCGCGCGCCTGTCGCCTTGCCTGCCAGTGCTATCAAGGTTTTATTAGTGTTTGCGTGAGTGATCGCTACGCCTAGAGCGTCAGCAGCATCGGCCTGTGGTTTGGCAGGTAACTTAAGCATGCTCATCACCATGTTTTGAACCATCGACTTATCAGCACCACCATTACCTGTCACCGCTTGCTTGATTAAACGAGCCGCATATTCATGAACGGGGAGATCAGCATTTACCGCAGCCACTATCGCACTGCCACGCGCTTGTCCCAGCTTAAGTGCCGAATCGGCATTCTTCGCCATGAAGACCTGCTCTATCGCAAACACATCCGGCTGAAACTGAGTGATGATTTCGCTCACACCGGCGTAGATTTGTTTAAGTCGACCCGGCAGTTCTTTTTCAGAGGTGCGAATACAACCGCTACCTAAGTAATATAGATGACGACCATTTTGACGAATCACGCCATAGCCGGTAATACGAGAGCCAGGGTCAATCCCTAAGATAATAGACATAATTTCAAATACTGATTATTTATACATGCTTTAAGAGCTTAGTATATCGAACGCAAAAAAAAATGCCCGTCAAATTAACGGGCACTTTCTAATTACTGACAGGTCTGGCTAATGAATTAAGAGCTCTCTATCAACTAGGATCTCTTCATCAACAAGAAAAGATAACAGGCTTACGCTTGCTCTTTTTTCTCTGCCAATTTAACTGCGATTGCTAGCTCTTCCAGTGATGCCGGGTTCGCTAGGCTTGGCGCGTCTGTTAGTAGACATGCTGCAGCTGTTGTTTTCGGGAATGCAATAACGTCACGGATGTTCTCAGTACCACAAAGCAGCATTGCTAGACGGTCAAGACCGAATGCTAGACCAGCGTGTGGTGGCGTACCGTACTTAAGCGCTTCAAGTAGGAAGCCGAACTTCTCTTGTTGCTCTTGTTCTTCGATACCTAGGATACCGAATACCGCTGTTTGCATTTCTGCGTTATGAATACGTACAGAACCGCCGCCTACTTCGTAGCCGTTGATTACCATGTCGTATGCATCAGAGTTTGCTGCTGCTGGGTTTGCTTTAAGCTCTTCCGCGTTCACACCTAGTGGTGATGTGAATGGGTGGTGCATTGCGTGTAGGTTACCTTCGCCGTCTTCTTCGAACATTGGGAAGTCAACAACCCACAGTGGAGCCCAAGCAGATGTGTCTGTTAGCTCTAGATCAGTACCTAGTTTAAGACGAAGTGCGCCCATTGCTTCAGCAACGATGCCCGCTTTGTCTGCGCCGAACAGAATGATATCGCCAGATTCAGCCTGAGTGCGATCTAGAATACCGTTAATTACGTCTTCGCTTAGGAACTTAGCAACTGGAGATTGAATACCTTCCATGCCTGCAGCACGGTCGTTAACCTTCATCCAAGCTAGGCCTTTCGCGCCGTAGATGTTTACATGTTCAGCGTAACCGTCGATTTGCTTACGAGTTAGCTTAGCACCACCTGGAACACGAATAACCGCTACGCGACCTTTTTCGTCGTTAGCTGGGCCAGAGAATACTTTGAACTCAACGTCTTTAACCAAGTCAGCAACGTCAACTAGCTCTAGTGGGTTACGTAGATCTGGCTTATCAGAACCGAAACGACGAATTGCTTCAGAGAAAGGCATTACTGGGAATTGACCTAGTTCAACATCTAGAAGTTCTTTCCACATATCGTGAACAAGCTTCTCAGTCACGTTACGTACTTCTTGAGAAGTCATGAACGATGTTTCGATATCGATTTGAGTAAATTCAGGCTGACGGTCAGCACGTAAATCTTCATCACGGAAACATTTAACGATTTGGTAGTAACGGTCGAAACCAGACATCATCAGCAGTTGCTTGAACAGCTGAGGAGATTGAGGAAGTGCGTAGAAGCTACCTTTGTGAACACGGCTTGGTACTAGGTAGTCACGAGCACCTTCTGGTGTCGCTTTCGTTAGTACTGGAGTCTCGATGTCTAAGAATAGGTTCTCATCAAGGAAACGACGAACGAAGCTAGAAGCACGTGCACGAAGCTTGATACGGTCACTCATTTCTGGACGACGAAGGTCGATATAACGGTACTTAAGACGCTGCTCTTCAGAGTTCGTTTGATTGAAGTCTAGTGGAAGTGCTTCTGAACGGTTGATGATCTCTAGACCCGTCGCGTAAAGTTCTACTTCACCAGTAGCCATGTCTTTATTTACTTGGCTGTCCGGACGAACACGTACTTCACCAGTAAACTTGATACAGAATTCATTACGCAGTTGGTTAGCGATCGGGAAGATATCTTTCATATCTGGATCGACAACAACCTGAACGATGCCTTCACGATCACGCATATCAATAAAGATAAGACCGCCTAAATCACGGCGACGGTTTACCCAGCCGCACAACTCTACAGTTTGTCCCGCCAGGGACTTGTTCAGGTTACCACAGTAATGGGTACGCATAATGAATTTCCCAATCTCTTAATAATTTACTAATTTCCAGGCTGTCAGTGGTCATTCCACACAACAGAGCAAAGGAACATTTATACGCGGAAACTCGCTTAAAATCGACCTTCCACATTCGGATTTATTGTGTTTTATCTGGCTTTGCTGCTTTTTAGCCCATCAAGTGCGCAAAGATTCATCAAAACCGAAAAAATTGCGATAATTATATCTCGAAAGTACCTTAATCAGCAAAACTCTCGTACAGTAGATTTTCATTTCGATTAAAAGCAGTAATGTGATGACCAATGGTGCAAAAACGATGGACACTTTACCTCTAAGACTTGGATTAACTATGTGGTCTCATTCTGAGTGGCAAAGTCAGTTCTACGGAAAAGGAACAAAGCCTGCTGAACGCTTAGAGAAGTACGCGCAAGTTTTTCATACCGTTGAGGGCAACACGACCTTTTACGCGACGCCAAGTATGTCGACAGTTCATAACTGGAAAGCCGCCAGTCATGATGATTTCAAGTTCACTTTCAAGCTACCTAAATTCATCACCCACCAGCAACAACTCAGGCACTGCCAAGCAGAACTCAAAGAGTTCTTAATGACTATGTCGCCACTGCATGGTCGCATTGGTCAATGGACGATTCAGCTACCACACAGTTTTGAACCCAGCATGCTGCCTGCCCTACAAAAGTTTTGTACCTTGTTTCCAAAAGATATGCAGCTTGGCGTCGAAGTTCGCCACTTGGGGTTCTTTGATAAAGGCGATGCGGAAAAGCGCTTCAATCAATGGCTGGTAGAGGAAGGCATCAATCGCATCATTATGGACAGCCGCCCCGTTTTTTCTGCGCCACCAACCACAGAAGCGGTGATCGATGCACACCAGAAAAAACCCCGTGTTCCTGTTCATGCCATTGCGACCGCCAATAACCCAATGATTCGATTTATTGGTCACCCAGACCAAGAACCTAATATTGAGTTTTTTAAGCCTTGGTTTGCCAAAATCCCAAACTGGCTTAATGAAGGCAAGCAGCCCTATTTAATGATCCACACACCAGACAATAATCACGCACCCGAACTTGCAATCGCAATTTATAAACAACTACAAAAGCAAGTGTCTGAAAGTACATCATTATTATTACCCGATCTGGCTCAGTTTCCGGCTCAGCAAGGCAATAATCAAATCTCGATGTTTTAACCCATCACCTATCAGCAACTTCGAACCTTGAGCTAAATCTCAGTTTTCGTGACAGTGGCGCTTTTTTTACGTAAAATACGTCCCCTTTTATTTGGTATGAATTTTGTGCCAATTACGCTGACTGTCGAGAGAAAATGCCATGAGCAACACAGACAATATCTTTTCCGCTCCTATTGATAAAATTGGAGACTTCACCTTTGATGCAAGGGTTGCTGAAGTATTTCCGGATATGATTCAACGCTCGGTGCCTGGCTATAGCAATATCATCTCTGCAATCGGCATGCTGGCTGAGCGCTTCGTAAAGCCACATTCAAACATTTACGACCTTGGCTGCTCGCTTGGTGCGGCAACACTTTCTATGCGTCGTCACATTCAGCAAGAAGGCTGCACGATTTTCGCTATCGATAACTCAGAAGCCATGGTTGAGCGCTGTAAATTGCACGTTAATGCTTACCGCAGTGACACACCAGTAGAGGTGATTGAAGCCGACATTCGTGAAGTGGAGATCAAAGACGCTTCGGTTGTGGTACTTAACTTCACGCTGCAATTCCTGTCGCCAGACGATCGATACGCTCTACTTGAAAAAATTCATGCAGGCCTGCGCCCTGGCGGGATCTTAATCCTGTCAGAAAAATACGTATTCGAAGACGAAAGCTCAAACGAACTGCTTATCGACCTGCACCACGATTTCAAGCGTGCTAACGGATACAGCGAACTAGAAGTCAGCCAGAAACGCAGCGCAATTGAAAACGTAATGCGCCCAGACTCGATCCCTGTTCACAGAGAACGATTTCATAAGATTGGCTTCTCAAGCAGCGAAGTTTGGTTCCAATGTTTCAACTTTGGTTCAATGTTCGCGATTAAATAGCCTACAAACCTGGTCAGCTCGTATTAGAACGTCATCCTCACTGTAGGAAATGACAAATTTAATTTTTATTTTAGGGTTTATTGCCCCTATTAACTCAGTGAAAAACTATGTTTAATTTTGCCAATTTTTATCAACTTATTGCCCAAGACACTCGCCTTCAGCCCTGGCTCAATGTTCTGCCACAGCAACTGACAGATTGGCAAAATGCAGAGCACGGTGACTTCGACCGTTGGTTACGTGCACTAAACAAGATTCCACAAGGTGTACCAGACCAAGTTGACCTGAAGAACTCAGTGACGATTGGCAGCTCAACACCATTTCACACAGGTGAGCTTAAAAAGCTAGAAAGCCTATTAAAGACGTTCCACCCATGGAGAAAAGGCCCTTATACGGTTCACGATATTCATATCGATACTGAGTGGCGTAGTGACTGGAAATGGGATCGTGTGCTTCCACATATCTCCCCATTGAAAAACCGTTCGGTTCTCGATGTAGGTTGTGGTAATGGTTACCACATGTGGCGCATGCTCGGTGAAGGTGCTCGCTTAACGGTTGGTATCGACCCTTCTCATCTATTCTTGGTTCAGTTTGAAGCAATTCGTAAGTTAATGGGCGATGACCAACGTGCTCACCTATTACCTCTAGGTATCGAGCAGCTGCCAAAGCTAGAAGCCTACGACACAGTATTCAGCATGGGTGTGCTTTACCACCGTCGTTCGCCACTTGACCACTTGATTCAGCTAAAAGACCAATTGGTGTCTGGCGGTGAACTGGTTCTTGAAACCTTAGTAATTGAAGGCGATGAAAATGCGGTACTGGTCCCTGTTGACCGTTACGCACAGATGAGAAACGTGTACTTCTTCCCTTCAGCTCGCGCACTGAAACGCTGGCTGGAACAAGTTGGCTTTGAAGACGTACGTATCGTTGATGAAAATGTCACGACAATTGGTGAACAACGCACCACAGAATGGATGACGCACAACTCTCTTCCAGATTATCTAGATCCGAACGATCCAAGTAAAACGGTTGAAGGCCACCCAGCGCCAAGACGTGCGATTTTGGTAGCAACAAAGCCATAGAATCTCTGCCCACAAAGCAGTGGCATATTGAGTAAATAAAACACAAGCCTATATAAGACAGCAAAACAATGGCTTGCCATGGTCAAAAAGTCACCGTTGATTTCGCGATGAACTTTTCTTCCTGAGCTCACAAATTGAACAAAAATTGACTTATGTTTAATAAGTGAGCTATTTCAAATAGCAATAATTGGCGTAGCGCTCACATTGCGATTCAATATGACCAGACTCTTACAATAGGATGCTTCACGCATCCTTTTTTGTGGGCTAAACTTCTAAATAGTCTGAACTATTCTCTAATTCTCAAAGGTTTTTTATGTTTAAGCGATTATCGCCGATTGTGGCGGTTGGTTTGCTCTCTGGTTGTACCCTGACTAACGGTGCCGCCTACCACCAAGAAACTCTCGATGCTATTGCCCGCTCAGAGACAAACATCGCAAATAAGGTTCAAAATCTTGAACTGCAACTAAGCAATCAAAGTGATTATATTGAAAGCTTAGAAGACGAAATTACTACCCTTTCTAGCCAATTAGATGTCCATCTAACGAGCATGGAACACAAGGTTATTGAACAGCTAGAGGAAGAAGAACCCGTAGCAGTTGCAGCGGCCCCTATCGCTCCTACATCACAACCGACTATCCTTGGCGGCATTGAAAAAGTGTCTATCGACTCTATTAAGCAAAGCTTTGATGCACGAGTGGATACAGGCGCAACCACCTCTTCTTTAAACGCTGTCGATATCAAAGAATTCGAACGTAACGGCAAGAACTGGGTTAAATTCCACCTAGACGATAAAGCCCAAGCGGAAGAAGACCAGAAATGGATTGAAGCGCCTGTTGTACGTTATGTAAAAATCCGTCAATCAACCAATGATCAGGCAGAACGTCGAGCTGTGATCGAATTATGGGTGAAAGTTGGAAAAATCCATGAAAAAGCGCAATTTACATTGGCGGATCGCTCTCAAATGAGTCACCCTGTACTACTAGGGCGCGAATTTATCAAAGACATAGCGCTAGTAGATGTAAGTAAAAAGTACGTACAAACGGAAGTTAAATAACAATAGTAGGGTAAGCTATGACGTCAAGAATTCCATTTTATATCTCTATATTCCTGCTTATCGTGGCAGGTATAACACTGAGTATGTTCAGACATACGACCTACGGTGTACCTTGGACTCCAGGGGAAACCAGACAGGTTTGGGACGTTGAAGCTCGCATTGAGTTCAATGCGGTCGGTAAGGAAGCAAAAGTTTCACTAGCGGCTCCTCACACTCAGTCTAATTACACTCTTATTGGTGAGTCTGCTTCATCACCAGGTTACGGCATCTCTTACTTAAATACCGAGTCAGGCCGCCGTGCAGAGTGGTCTATTCGCCATGCTGATGGCCCGCAAACTATCTACTATAAGACTCAATTCCTAGTCGATAACCAAGCAAAAGTTGATGCTATACCACCAGAAGGTGAAATCAATCAACCAAGCTTTGATGGTCCTGAAGAAGCGGCAGCGTTGGCATTGATTGACAGAGCGACAAAGCGTTCTGCAGACAACCTCACTTTTACCCGTGAGCTCATCAAAACACTTAACGATCCAGACAGCCAAAACTCAGCGCTTATTCTGAATAACATGACCAAAGTGGAAGCGACACACAAGCTACTTTCAGCAGCGAAAATACACAACAAAGTCGTTGGTGTTATCGAACTAGAAGACGGCCGTCGCCGTCAGTCGATTCAAAACATGATTCAGATCTGGGATAACGACCAGTGGATTCTGTTCTCTCCTGAATCAAGCGAACAACAAGTTCAACCAAACCTACTCATCTGGGACGAATCAAACGTTTCTCTACTGGATGTTGTTGGCGGTCAGAACAGTAAAGTTCACTTCTCTATGATTGCTCAAGAGGTTTCACCAACGGAAGCAACCAACAGTAAGGTATCTGCAGACCAGCTATTGAACCTATCGATTCACAGCCTACCGCTAGAAGAACAAGCGATGTTTAAAACCATCATGCTGATTCCTATCGGTGCTCTGATTGTTGTGTTCCTCCGTGTCATCATCGGTCTGAAAACATCTGGTACCTTCATGCCAGTACTGATTGCCGTAGCCTTTGTGCAAACACAATTGGTAACGGGTATTGTCGGCTTCCTACTTATCGTAGGTACGGGTCTGATTATTCGAAGTTACTTGTCCAAACTCAACTTGCTACTGGTCGCCAGGATATCCGCCGTAATCATCACGGTAATCATGATTATTTCTGTATTCACTGTGGTCGCGTTTAAAGTGGGTCTGACTGAAGGTCTATCCATTACGTTCTTCCCAATGATTATCCTATCTTGGACTATCGAACGTATGTCTATCCTATGGGAAGAAGAAGGCGCGAAAGAAGTAATGCTGCAAGGTGGTGGTTCTCTATTTACTGCGGTTCTTGTTTACTTAGGCATGACTAACCCGTTCATTCAGCACTTAACGTTTAACTTTATTGGTTTACAACTTGTTATTCTAGCGACCATCTTGCTACTAGGTAACTACACAGGATACCGTCTAACCGAGCTTCGTCGCTTTAAACCGCTAGCGGAGGACTAAGTTATGTTTGATCAGTTTACTTCACCGTTTAGGTTGAAATACAAAGGCATAATGGGAATGAACAAGCGTAACCATAGTTATATTGGTCGCTACAATGATCGTTCCAAGTATCCACTCGTTGATGACAAGCTTAAGACTAAAATCATTGCTGAACAGGCTGGCGCTACTGTGCCAAAACTGATTGGCGTTATTGGTCATCAAGCTGAAGTAAAAACAATCCACAAGATGGTAAAAGAGTGGCCGGGTTTCGTAATCAAGCCAGCTCAAGGCAGCGGCGGTAAAGGAATCCTTGTTGTGACTTCTCACAAGGACGGCGTTTACACTAAGCCATCGGGTTCTACTATCAATGAAGAAGACGTAGAGCGTCACATAAGTAACGCTCTTGCCGGTCTTTTCTCACTTGGTGGTAAGAACGATGTTGCGGTAGTTGAAAACCTCATCAAGTTTGATGAGTGTTTTGATGGCTTCAGTTACGAAGGTGTGCCAGATGTACGAATCATCGTATTCAAGGGCTACCCTGTGATGGCGATGATGCGTTTATCTACTTCGGCTTCCGACGGTAAGGCTAACTTACACCAAGGCGCTGTAGGTGTAGGTATTTGTATTGCGACGGGTAAAGCCGTTCGTGCGGTTCAATTTGACCACCCAGTAACTCACCACCCAGATACGGGTAAAGAGTTGGCGCTACTTCAGGTACCACACTGGGAAAAACTGCTAACACTAGCTTCAAGCGCTTGGGAAATGACAGGTCTTGGTTACATGGGTACTGACATGGTTCTAGACCAAGAAGAAGGCCCAATGGTACTTGAGCTTAACGCACGTCCAGGTTTGGCTATCCAAATCGCGAACGGAGCAGGTTTATTGCCTCGATTGCACCATATTGAGAACCTTGGTACACCGGCTGAATACCCGAAACCAGCAGAGCGCGTTGCATACGCTGCCAAGCAATTCGGTGTTCACGGTAACGAGATTGTTCCAAACTAAGCGATTTGCTGACTAGGTCACTTGATACCTAATAGAGCTTATAAAAAAGGCCGCATAACTCTGAGAGTTACGCGGCTTTTTAGTATCTGCGGTTAAATTAGCGGATTAGGTTAAGTCTCTGTAGATTCAATTACAGGCTCTCGAATTGGATCAATCCGCACCGCCGCCACCTTAAACTCAGGGATCTTAGCGTGTGGATCGGTCGCTGTGGTCGTCAAACGGTTAACCGGCGATTCAACAAAATGGAATGGAATGAACACCACACCCTTTTGCATTCGCTTAGTCACAAACGCCGCGATTTCTATTTCACCACGACGTGTCGACACCTTGAGCATCTGACCATTCGAGATTCCTAACGCTTCAGCATCGTGAACACTGACCATTGCACGTGGCCCCGCTAAGTTATCCAGGCCTTTGGTTTTACGCGTCATAGTGCCTGTATGGAATTGCTCTAAGATACGCCCTGTCGTTAGAACTAACGGATACTCTTCATCCGGTAGTTCAGCAGCGTATCTAAACGGAATCGCCTCCATTTGACCACGCCCACGGGTAAATTGGGTCTGGTGCATGATACGAGTGCCATCAGGGTTATTCTTATTACTCGGCCATTGCACGCCATTGACCGTAATGTTCTCCCAACGTAAACCACCATACTGTGGTGTTACACGTGCTATCTCATTGGTGACATCGGCAACGGTGTTATAGTCCCAACCACCGCCCATTGCGTTGGCTAGCATTTGGATAATCACCCAATCTTCTTTCGCTTCACCTGGAGGCAATACTGCCGGGTTAATGCGCTGAACACGACGCTCGGTATTGGTAAAGTGACCAGACTTTTCAGCAAACGAGTAAGACGGAAGAACCACATCGGCATATTGAGCAGTTTCGGTTAAGAAAATATCTTGAACTACTAAGAAATCTAACGCTTCAAGACCTTCAATCACATGCGCTTGGTTCGGGTCACTCAGCACTGGATTCTCGCCCATTACGTACAGACCACGAACATCTCGATGACACGCGCCATCAATAATCTCGGTCAGCGTTAACCCCGTTTCAGCGGGTAGATCAGTAACGCCCCACTCCATCGCAAACTTTTGACGAACCATTGGGTTATACACTTTCTGATAACCGGGAAGATTATTTGGCAACGCGCCCATATCGCATGCACCCTGCACATTCGATTGGCCACGCAGCGGGTTGATACCACCACCTTCAATACCGATGTTGCCACACAAGAGTTGCAGGTTAGCGATTGAACGTACGTTGTCATGCCCAGTAGTGTGTTGCGTAATACCCATCGAGTAATACACCGCTGTTCGTTCTGCAGTACCAATCAATCGTGCCATTGCGAAGATGTCTTCCGCTTTAACGCCAGTCACCAATTCCACTTTTTCTAGCGAATAGCTTGGTGACATCACCTCTTGAAGCAAGGTATCAAAGCCGTCCACACGATCTTCGATATACTCTTGGTCATACCAACCATGTTTGATGATCTGCTGCATCACACCATTGATCAGCATTACATCGGTACCCGGTCGGTGCGCTAAGTAAAGCTCAGCATGGTCAGCAATATCTATTCGTTTTGGATCGGCAACGATCAATCGCGCTCCACCATGTCTCACCGCCTGCTTAATGTGCGAACCAATAATTGGGTGCGCTGACGTGGTATCCGAACCAATAATAAAGATCACATCAGAATGCTTGATACTTGGAATATCATTGGTCATCGCTCCACTGCCTAACGATGCTTCAAGTCCAGTCACCGTCGAGGCATGACAAAGGCGAGCACAATGGTCGACGTTATTGGTGCCTAGTTCGCGACGTATGAATTTTGGGAAGGCATAGTTATCTTCGTTGGTGGTTTTAGCCGATGAAAAACCCGCTAGAGCATTGCTACCAAAACCTTGTTTAATAGCCGTGAACTTATCGGCAATCAGCGTAATGGCTTCTTCCCAACTCGCTGGTTGTAACCAGCCATCTTTACGAATTAACGGCGTTGTAAGGCGGGCATCACTGCCGACGAAGTCGAAACCGAAACGTCCCTTAACACACAGCATGCCCTCGTTGACCGGAGAATCACCGCCCTCGATATAACGGATTTTGTTCTTCGCTTCGTCTACATGCATGGTCAGTTTACAGCCCACACCACAGTAGGTGCAGATGGTATCGACTTTCTTGAGTACGTCTGTATCTCCCTGCTTTCTATCACGTGCATCAACCATTGCACCAGTTGGACACGCCTGAATACACGATCCGCATTGAACGCAGTTTGAGTCGCCCATTAAGGTCTTGTCTGCGCCACAGTTAGGACGACATTCCGGTCTTGATGCAGGTTTGCCATCCGATTGATTCATGAAGCTTAGAACGCCATGAACATTCTGTTCTCGACAGGCTTGGATACACTGGCCACAACTGATACAGCGGTTGGCATCAAAGATAATGAATTCAGAGCTATCATCAACCGCGAATTTTTGTCTAATTAAACCGATCTTCGCTTCTTCTACACGAATTGCCTGCCAACTCTCATTCGAAGTCACATCGATTTTGTATTCTGGGTGTGTTTGCGTTGCCTTGTATTCAGTCGAGTAGTCTCGCAGGTCGCAATCGGTATTGGCTTGGCAGCCACACTCTAGACATCTTGCAGCTTCAGCGATTGCATCTGCATTATCAAAGCCTGTTTCTACTTCCTCAAAACTTTGCTCGCGCTGCTCAGGAGTTAGCTCTGGCATGATCTTACGCGCTATGCGCTGAATAGATTTGTACTGCTCAGGATCGATCCCTTTGAGCTGCTTGTGCTTTCTAGAGTTAAACGGTTTAGCCGGAATGTTATCCATGTCGCCGTGGAAAAAACGATCGATAGCCTGCGCTGCAATGCGTCCATCGCCGACGGCTTCGACAGCTGTTGCTGGACCACGTCGGAAATCACCAATACTGAAAATATTTCCGGTTCCGGTATACATGGTTTGCGGATCAGCATCTGCGGTATTCCAACGAGTTAGAGGGATATCAATCTCTTCGTTATCCATGAAGCTTAGGTCGGGCTTTTGTGACACCGCAGCGATAACCGTATCGAACGCTTCAACAAAGAACTCACCCGTTGGTTTAGGGCTACGACGACCAGAAGCGTCAGCAGGACCAAGCGCCATACGTTCTAATCGAATCTCAGATACATGACCATTGTCATCAGCTATATTTTCGGCCGGGTTAGTCAAGAAGTGGAACTTCACACCCTCATGCTCAGCTTCTTCAATTTCGTAATCTTCTGCAGGCATTTCATCTCGAGTACGACGATAAATCAACGTGGTATCCGCACCATCACGCACTGCGGTTCGAGCGCAATCAATCGCGGTGTTACCACCACCGATCACTGCAACTTTTTTACCTGTGACATACTGCTGATCAGTCACGTAATCTTTAAGGTAATCGACGCCTAGATAACAGCCGCCAAGCTCGCTACCGGGATAATTCATCTCGACAGCTTGTGATGCACCAACGGCTAAACAAACCGCATCAAAATCGTTGCTTAAATCCGATAAAGTAAAATCAACACCGAGCTTCTTGTCGCACTCTACCGACATCCCGTTACGACACATCAACTCGATTTCTTTATCTAGAATCGACTTAGGCAAGCGATATTCCGGGATACCGTAACGCAACCAACCACCCGCTTGCGGCATCGACTCATAGACACTGACATCATAGCCTTCGTTAGATAAGTAATAACCCGCCGTAAGCCCACCAGGGCCACTACCGACAATTGCAATACTCTTGCCTTTATTCGGTTTCTTAGCCGGCATGTAGCTCTCTTGAGCCGCTAAATCCGCATCGGCAGCGTGTCGTTTGAGTTGGCGAATCGCGATGGATTCATCGACTAAGTTTCTTCGACACTCTGTTTCACAAAAGGCAGGACAAACACGGCCAATCGATAGCGGCATCGGCAGTGTTTTCTTAATCACTTCGATGGCTTTGGTATGATCATTTTGAGCAATATGATACAGGTAAGATTGAATATCGACTCCTGCAGGGCACGCAGTTTGGCATGGTGCCTCACAATCTGCATAGTGGTCTGTCATGATGCGGTTCAACGCTTCTTGTCGATGGTTGGTCAACTGCTTTGACTGAGTCGTAATATTCAACCCATTGGACACTTCAAGCTCGCACGAGCGCTTCATACCCACGCCATCAATCTCGACGACACATAAATCGCATGGAATCTTATCAGTTGTTTTGTTCAAACCACATAGAGATGGGATCTCTAAACCACATGTTTTTGCCGCCTCAAGTACGGTTTGTCCTTGTTCGACGATTCGAAATTTCCCATCAATAACGATTTGAATCATATTGAGTCCTACCTTCCAGTTTGCGTAATAGTCACGCTCAAAAATACTAATAAGTCGTTCAGCAGTGTGCAGACACTACTGTCATATCATTACCATACATTAATTGTGGTTTTATGCGTGTGACTTCAAACAAGTTCTATTGAGATTAACCCTAATGTATGAGTGGTCTTATCAGTAAGTCAAAGAGGGCTAGACACGAAGTATATTAAGTGGATTGCACAAAGGGAGTTAGAACAATTGCAGAACGCTAGACTTAGGTACTAAAAAGCCCCTAATGATTAGGGGCTATGAATTAGTATCGTTGAATCGCTATCGAGCTTATTGCTCAGTTTCTTCGATAAGCTCTTGCACTGGAGATGCAGGTTTGTTTTGAGCAAAACCTCGCAAACCAACAACGTGTACATGTTCGTGATCTTTGAAGACCTTACGTACCAGTTTGTAGGTTGTACCTTTCTCTGGGCTGATGTTCTCAGGGGCTGCAATCAGAAGCTGCATACCTAGACGGTCACACAGTTCAAACAACGTAGAGATAGATTTCGCATCCAGACGTGCTGCTTCATCGAGGAACAACAAGCGACATGGAACGATGTCTTTACTACGAAGTCGACGTGACTCTTCTTCCCAGCTCTGAACCACCATCAGTAGGATAGATTGACCGGTACCGATCGCCTCACCCGTAGAAAGTGCTCCTGATTCCGCTTGTAGCCAGCCATCTGAACCACGGTTAACTTCAACACTGAGTTCTAAGTAGTTACGGTAATCCAGCAACTCTTCACCCAGAACTTGCGGAGAACGTTGACCCATATCGATATGTGGGTTCACACGTTGGAACAATTTCGCCATTGCTTCTGAGAAGGTGAAGCGCGTTGATTCAAACAAGTCTTTGTGCTGCTCTTGCTGAGTCGCTAGCCCTGACAGCAAGATTTCGTGGCTTTCACGGATCTTAACGTTTAGACGCACGCCCTTAACCTGACCAAAGTAGATGTTAGACAGACCTTGGTTTAGCATTCGAATACGGTTCTGCTCACGCTGAATCGTCTTCTTAATGATGCTTGCTACCGACTCAGAGCTGATCGCTAAGCGATTTTCACGCTGCGTCAGTTCTTCTGTTAATCGAGCGAGCTCAACTTCCATCTCTTCGATTGCTTCAACCGGATCATCCGTATGAATGATGTCTTGGCGAATACGTTCGCGAAGATGTTGATAAACTGCAATATAGAACAGAACTTTACGCTCTGGATGTGCGTTGTCTTCCGATAGACGCAGCGAATCACGTAAGTCGTCATTGTCAGCTACAGCCAGACGTAGCGCACCCAGTGATTTATCCGACATCGAGCGAAGCTCGCCCGCTGTTAGGTAAGCCAGCTCACGCTTATGAAGACGACGTTCAACATCATTTTCACGAGCTAAGCGAAGTACTGAACACCAACCTGCTTTTGCTGCAACAACGAAGGTACGAAGCTCTGTGTACTCTTTCTGAACTTTCTTAAGACGCTTAGCTAGGGCTTTCATCTCAAGTTCTGTTGACGTAATCGTACGCTCGTATTCGCTCTTACGGCTGCGAGATGTGTGCAGACGTTCTTGAAGTTCGTCACGACGACGTACAGCACGCTCTTCAGCGCCTTCGTCAGCGTTTACGCCAAACTCTTGTAGCTCTTGTTTGAACTCTTGAACCGTCTCTTGCTTCGCTTGATGTGAGCTCTTCAGTGCCGCCAATACTTGGTTGTATTGGTTCATCTGTTCGCGAGCTTGCTTCAAACCATCGCGGCCTTTGGTTCTTGCTTGTTCAGCTTGAACCAGTTTCGCTTTTAATTGCTCGCTCAGTTCACTGCTCTTGTTAAGCAAATCAACAGAGTCCGCGTAAGCAAAGTAGTGACGACGCTCAATCAAATCAGACAACGCGAACACTTTGCCTTTTAGCGTTTGTAGCGCGTTATCGGCTTGACGATATTCGGCTTCCAAAGCTTCGAACTGCTCTGGGTCAGCGTCTAGTGCAGATACGATTTGCTCTAGAGAAGTAAGCGCTTTGCCGTGCGTATTCAAGTAAGACTTAGCTTCACTTAAACGCTCTAGTTGTGCTTCTAATTCAGCTAAGCGCTCAGCCAATGTTTCGTCTTCTAAAATACGAACCATTGGAGCTAATTTATCTAGCGCACCTAGTGCCTGCTTGCTTTGTAGAAGCTGACTGCGTTGCTGCTGCTCTTTAGAGTTAAGCTCAGCCAGAGAACGAACAATTTGATTACGCTTATCACGAATCGCAGCAAGTGCTTGTTCTGGGTCTGCGTTAAACGCAACGTGCAGGTGCTTCGCAACAAAGCTGTTGAATGCTTGATATAGGCGATTCAGCTTTTGAGAGTCAAACGCTGCTTTCGCGTGGTTCTCAACAACAACGTCACGCTCTTCGCGCAATTTCTCTAGACGTTGTTCACGAGCCGCACGGCCAAACAGTGGGATCTCAGGGAAACGTGAGTAACGCATTTGGCGATCGTTCAGCTGAACACATACTGCGCCTTCAAGCTCATCGGCATTGAATGAACTGTCATCAAACGCGTCGACATCGCCTTCTAGGATGTAAAGGTCTTCTGGACAATCATCAAGATCCACCAGCTTCTCTTTAATACCATCAAGATCAGAAACCACAATTGCGTGACGAGCTGGGCCGTACATCGCACTGAAGTACGGCGCATCACCAATCGTGATGTCATCGTAGATCTCAGAAAGCAACACGCCACCAAGCGTATCCGCCAGACCTTTCAAACGAGGATCGTTAGAGCCACCTGGAGAAGCTAAACGCTCAATCTCTTGCTCAAGTTCAGCTCGGCGAGTTGCCAGTTGATCTTTAGCCACCGCTTGAGACTTTTCATCTTCAAGCACTTGTTGCATTTGCGTCATCACCGCTTGGCTATCTTCTAGCTCAGCTTCGGTTTGATCTCTTAACGATTCAAGCGCATCGTTTGCTGTGATCCAAGCAGGAGCAATGGATTCAAGCTTTTGAATCTCTTGGTCGTGATTTTGCTGAACACGACGTTGCTCACTCTTGGCTTCACGCAGCTCTTCTTGAGCATACTCAAGCGTTTCGATCTGCATGGCATGACGTTCGCGTTCTTCTTCGAAAACCGCTTCGTCAATCAGTGAAATGTTGTGTTGCTTTTGGTATTCAGTTGCTAGCTCTTTCGCTTGACGTTGCTGCGCTACGTCACGAGCCATGTCACGGTGTTGAGCACGCCATTGCTGTTCGTTTTCAACAACATGTTTAGCGTTGCGGCCTTTTTCTAGAGCTTGCTTAGCGCTATGAGACGCTTCTTTACGCTCAACGTCACCAACAATGCTCTTAACCAAAAACAGCGCTTTATCGAACTGTGCAGAAGCTGCTGAAGACATGTCTAGCTTGTGCTTAGTAGACAGTAACTTTTGTGTGCTTGACTCTTCTTGTGCTTTTAACTCAGAAACCAAGGTTAACGCGCTTTCTGCCGTAATAGATTCATCACCTAGCAACTGCTTGGTTTTCTCTAATGCTTGAACCGCTTGCTGGTATTGAAGTGCGCGAGTCTGCTGAACATCTAACGCTTGTTGGTAATCAGCAAGCTGAGTTTTCAGGCTATCCACTTCTTCTTCAGTAATGGTTGCCTGCTCTTCTGCAAGAAGTACTCGCTCTTGAGCTTCTTCAACCACCATCATCTGCTCTTCTAGACGCTCATTAAGCTCTTCTAGATCTTCGCTGTAGCGAGCAATTTTCTCTTGCTGACGAAGGGCAGTTTGAACCAATTGAAGGTGATCCGAAGCCGCTTGGTAGTCTTGTTCTAGAGACGATTCTTGATCCACCAGCAACTCAAGTTCTTCTTGAACTCGATTCAACAGGTTGTTTTGCTCAAGTAAAGTTTCACGCGAACCAAACAGTTCACCACGGAACTTCATGGTTTGATCTAACTTATTGCGACGATCGTTCGCATGGCGCATGTAGTCTGCTGCCACGTAGTTAGTCGATTCAGTGATCAAATGCTTGAACAAATCACGATCCGACTGAGTTGTCTTGATCGCTTCTAGCGTCATGCGGTTCTCACGCAGTGCCGATTCCATATCTTGGAATGCTTTCTTCACACCACCATTTTGCGGCAGAAGGTAATCACGCAGAGAACGTGTAATCGCACTTGAGATACCACCGTAAAGTGATGCCTCAATGAGACGGTAGAACTTAGAGCGGTCGCTGCTGTTACGCAGTTTCTTGGGTACCACACCGTATTCGAACATCTGTGAGTGGTAATCCACAATCGAAGAGAACGCTTTAAAATGTGCGCCTTCGTATTGCGCTACCGCCGCTTTCACGTCATTCAACTGACATACACGTGCGTGGCTGTCTGAAACATTCTGAATCAATACATCCGTTGGTTTCACATGGCTTGGAAGGCCTTGGATAACGAACGGTTTGATGTCGACTTTCTTATCACGACCCGCGACTTGCTGCAGTTTTACTGCAAACAATAGGCGTTGGTTACGAGAGTTCACAACATCTAGCGCGGCATAACATGCGCCTGGCTGAAGCTTACCGTAAAGGCCTTTATCACGAGATGACTGCGAGCTACCCGCTTCCGTTGTGTTACGGAAATGCAGAAGGCTTTGGTCAGGGATCAGTGCTGTGATGAATGCCGCCATTGTGGTCGACTTACCCGCACCGTTACCGCCAGAAAGCGTTGTAACCAATCCATCAATATCAAAAGTACGCGCAAAGAAGCCGTTCCAGTTGACCATGGTTAATGATTGATACTTACCTCTTTCAATCATGCTTCACCTTCTACTTTTGTTTGTTCGCCAGCGTTTGACTCAAGGTCAAAGTCAGCTTGATCGTTAAAAATGTCTTGTTGACCGTTTTCGTCTACGTCTGCATCTACTTCTGATGTGGCTTCCGCTTGTTCTTCATTCAACAAACTACCTTGGTTAGGCTCTTGGGTATGCACCACAGCTTCACCATCACGGATAAGACGTAATTGCGCTTCTTTCATGTCGTCACCAACACGAACGTCAGCGCCGAAACGGAATACTGCTTCGCTGATACGGAACTTGCCAGTTTCACCAATCGCAATCAACATGCCGATACGGCGTAAACGACGCAGAGAAGTACGTACTTTTTCAAACAGCTTTTCTTTGTCTAAGTCAGAACCAGACGCACGGTTGGTTGCTAGCTTCATAAGTTTTTTCTCATCCGCTAAAGACATCAATTCATCAAACAGTTCTTGGTTGGTGAAGATACCTTCATGAGCCAGACGTTCTGGGCTTAGGTATAAGAAACACAACACCTTACCAACCAACATGTCGAGCTCAGACAACACACTACGACCAATCAGAGACGTAGAACGCGGACGCAAGTAAAAGAAACCTTCCGGCGCTTTTACCAATTCCGTATTGTAGCGTTGATAGAAATGCTGAAGTTCCACTTCGAAATCAGACAGCAACGCGTGGTTATCTAGATCTTCTGTTGAAACATGCTTACCTGAACGCAGCATGCTATCTAGCGCAGGGAACAGTGGGTTCGCTATCGCTTTTACCAGTTTCTCTGGCATGTAATCATCAGTACTTGTTAATGACATTTGCTTGTACCTTTGCACCGAAATCGTTGATTGCCTGCCAATCTGGCTGAATAGCCTGATAGTCAGACTCTGAGTAACCTAAGCGTACGGCTTGGTCGACAACAATTCTGGCTAAATCAAAATGGTGTGTGCGAGGGTGTGCAGCGAGGTAATCGCGTAACACAAGGCCAAGATCAATTGGCGCGCCTTGCTGTTTGTGAGCTTTTAACATCTCTGCAATTCGATCTGAAAGCAGGTCATTCACTTGCTCAAATTCTTCGTACTCTACGTCGATTGGTGCTTGTCCCATCACTTCGTCATCACGAAGCACTAAGGCTTCATCACGAAGATCCGTCAGCTTCTCAGCATCGGCGTAGGTCAAAAGCCAAGGCGCATCAAAGTAGTCGGTAACCGACTGACGCAAGCGTTGGCTAAAGGCACGGTTTTTATCCATATCAATCGCGGTACGAATAAACTTGTGAACATGGCGGTCGTAGCCGATCCATAAATCGATGGCTTGTTGGCCCCAACTGGTGATTCGGTCTAGCTTCATCTGCAAGCCGAACAGGGTTTCGCCAACGAACTCGAGTTCATCATCACCGTAAACAATTTCTTGAATATCGAGGATCTGTGTTTGCAGTTCATCACCCGCCGCTTGCAAGGTGTCTTGCAATTCTTTCAGCGTGGAAGAGGTTTCTGAAAGCAAGGTTTCACAGTTGTTAATCGCCTCTCGCCAATCCTTGTTTAAAAGGTCGGCAATTTGCTGTTTAACGGTTTGCTGCTGCTCATCCATAACACGTTGGTTAAGATCAATCTGATCGAAAATTTCACCAACAGAATACTTGAGCACGCCGTAAACATTCTTTCTCCAATGCCCTGGAGTTCCGCCTTTTTGTGCAGCTTCAATGGCTTTTGCCATCTCGTCCGCAACCATAGAAAGCTGGATAGACAGTTTCAACTTAGAGAACTGACGGTGGCGTAAATAATAATCTGAAATACCAATCGCCAATGGTGATAAGCGATAAATACTCGCACCATCGGTGATTTCGCTGGTAAAGCGGCTAATCAACTTCTGTTTAACTAACTCGTTGATGGCATTGTTGGCACGAAACGCAGACGCTTCGCCAGTATCTTCAAACAGTCGAGTGACGATGGTAAATGCATCGTGCAGTTCCCCCTCGCCCAACTCTTCATCGAACCTTTCATTGCTTAGTACTGCGATAGCAATCAAAAATGCTAAGCGCTCTGGTGGCAAGTTTAATGAAAAATCATGCTGCTTGACCCAGCCCACCAACTCATCAATTGGCTGCTCTTCGGCAGTTTGAGTCATTTCACTCATTGTGGTTCCTGTTACTGTTCTTCGTCATATCGAATGTATTAGATATGACGCCTATTTCTTTATGACGCGGGCTTCTTACGATTGCAGAGCGCATGTTGTGGCTTCTTTTACCACATTCAGCGCTGTTATTGCGCAGGTTTTTGAGCCCAAACGTGAATATAACGGCCTAGTGACAGATATGGCTCTTGGCGACATAGCTGTTTTTCCAGTTCCAATACATCTTCAAATTGGTAATCGCCCATGTACTCCATATTACCTATGTAGTCACTGAAGGAACGAATGCCTGATTTACCACAGATTTCTAGACCAGCGTCTTCTATCCATTGATAAACCTCTTCCGGCTTCAAGCCTTTTTGTGGTTGCAGCTTAAACCGTTTTCGATGTGGCATCCCATTCAATACATGAGGAATGTTGCCACAAATCACATTTTTCAGGACTAATCCGTGGTGGTTGTAAAACATTATCGAGGCAACGCCACCGGGGTTTACTTGCCCCAATAATAAATCAAGCGCCTCTTTAGGATTTGCTAGCCATTCCATTACGGCATGAAACATCACAAAATCGACTTTATCGTCGAGATGTTCTGCAACTTTTTGTACCGGAGAATGGATAAATCGATACTGCTCTAACAAACCCGCTTCGTTGATACTTTCTTCTGCAAGCTTAAGCATTTCAGAAGAGAGGTCGCACAGAGAAACCTTATGTCCAAGTGCGGCGATTTTCTGCGACATCTGTGCAAGACCACCTCCTGCATCAAGCACATGCAATGGCGAAGCTGATTGCTCAAATTTGCTCAAAGCTTGTTCTAAATCTTCCCATACGATGATCTGACGGATCTCTCCTTTGTCAGAGCCGTAAATATTTTTTGCAAATTTGTGGGCAATATCGTCGAAATTACGGTCTTCAGTCACGGCTACTTGAGTTATTATGTCCTATCGTGCCTGCTATTCTGTCACAGGAATTTCAGGAATAAAGAGGCGATGTCTCTTTTTACTACTAAGTGATGTTTTTTCGGACTATTCGGATATGTTTGAGCTGAAAAAAGTAGTGTCTTCGCTATTGATGCCACTGCCAGCAATGTTAATTCTCGCTTTTCTGGGTTTAGCCCTAGTGATGTTTACTACCAAAAGGAAGACGGGTTGTCTAATCACCCTTTCAGCCCTATGTGGTATTTTCCTAATCGCTTTCCAACCAGTTTCTAGTCAACTTTTAATGCCAATGGAAAGGCAACACACCGCATTTTTACCTGTCGATGAAACCGTCGATTACGTGATGGTTCTCGGAAGTGGTCACGTCGTAGACGACCAAATTCCACCGACATCAGAACTTAGCCGCACCGGCCTGATGCGTTTAAGTGAAGGGATTCGTATTCTACGTCTTTATCCTGGTGCAAAACTCATTTTGTCTGGCTATGGCGCAGGCACTGAAGTCAGTAACGCAAGAATGATGGCTAAAGTTGCATTAGCACTTGGCGTAGCAAAGCCAAACATCATTCTGCTTGAAACAGCAAAAGACACCTGGGAAGAAGCACGCCAAGCCGCTGCGTTCGTTAAGAATAAAAGAATGGTGTTGGTGACTTCAGCGAGCCATATGACTCGCGCACTGAACGAATTCAATGCTGCTGGAATGAAACCACTGCCGGCACCAACTAACTACCTTGCACAAGAAGGTATTGTTGAGCCTTGGAACAAGTACATGCCAAAAGCTCTTTACCTTGAGCAGACTGAGCGTTACTGGCACGAAACCATGGGATTGGTTTGGCAAAGCCTGCGTGATTGGCTAGATACAAGCAATGACATTGTTGAAGAGCCTGTTATTCCAGAAGCTTCCAGCTTAATTGAAGATGACGGTGACGTTTCTGCGGCTCAGCCTCAATAAGCCCATTGAATCTTTAAACTCATCTGAGCAGACAGAGTCGCCAAGTATTTGTAGATTCTCTGGTCGTTAACAGTAAAAGCTGAGTAATAAAAAAGCCGAGACATCAATGATGTCTCGGCTTTTTACGTTTAAATGTCGTTGTTAATTAATCACTCCCGAAGGAAATCAATCACCAGCGAACATGTAACCTTCACCGTGAACCGTCACAAAAATTTGTGGGTTCTTAGGATCGAACTCCATTTTTGCACGCATACGACGAATCAGCACGTCGATAGTACGGTCATTAGGCGCGTCCACTCGGTGACTGATCATATTCAGAATACGTTCGCGGCTTAATACTTGGTTAGGGTAAGAAGACAACGCCACTAGCAGTTCGTATTCTGCTTTGGTCAGTTTCACCGGTTCGCCGTTTTTGCTTAACGCACGACGAGGGATATCAAATGTCCACTCACCAAAACGAACCACAGACTCATCTGATGTTTCTTCTACAGCGCCCGCTGCTGTTTTACGAGCAGCAGAGATACGCCAAAGTAGGTTTTTAACTCGAACTAATAACTCGCGAAGTTCGAAGGGTTTAGTAACGTAATCGTCAGCGCCCATTTCAAGGCCAACGATCTTGTCGATGCTATCCGTGCGTCCAGTAACTAAAATAATTCCAATGTCTGATTGACTGCGTAATTCGCGAGTTAGCATCAATCCATCTTCGCCTGGTAAGTTGATGTCCAGCATAATGAGGTCAACGTTGTTTTCTTCTAACACGTTTCTCATTTGAGCGCCGCTTTCTGCTTCGCTCACTGTATAACCCTCGTTCTGGAAGTATCCAACCAGTTTACTGCGGGTTACCACATCATCTTCTACGACTAATACGTGATAGCTCATCTACACCACTTTTCTTATTTAATAGTTTCAGTGACTATTCTATTCATAACTAGTAACAATTCTAGTGGTACAGAAGATAAAAGCCAGAAACATGGATTTTTTTTGATACAAGACAATCTTAAACCTTGCTATTTATCGTCCATCGCAATTCAATATAGGTATTACTACTAACGAGTGACTTTGTGTTCGATAAGTATCACTGTTTAGTTAGCCTTCATACCCTAAGTATGACGAAAGATGATATTAGGATTATTTAAATGAAAGATACGAAAGCGTTCAACGAGCAAAGAGCAGAAATATACTGGTGGCTATCAAGCTTGTTCGCCAAAGAACTGACTCAAGAAGAACTCGATCACTACCACTCTGTTGAAATTCGTTCTTTCCTAACTGGTCTAGGCGAAAATGAAACACTAAAGCCAGCGATTGATAAGCTAGTGGATGCGCTTAACCGCCTACAAACACGTGAAGATGCTCAACTAGAATTGTCTGCAGACTTTTGCGATCTTTTCTTAAAAACAGATAAACACGGTGCTCTTCCTTACGCTTCTATGTATATCGGTGAAACTGGCCTTTTGAATGATAAGCCTGCAAAAGATATGGAAGAGATCATGGCTAAGCACAATTTAGTGGTGAACCAAGATCTAAAAGAGCCAGCAGACCACATTGCTATCGAACTCGATTTCCTTGGTAACTTGATCATTCGTTCAAACGAAACGGATATTGAAGAAGAGCTAGAGAATTCATTTGCCGTTCAACAGCAGTTTATCGAACAACAACTGCTGACTTGGGTACCAAAGTTCAACGTGAAATGTCATGACGTTGATGAATTCGGTTTCTACGCCTCCGTCTCATCTTTGCTACTCGCATTCTGTCAATTAGACACTCAATATTTAGCTGGTGAATAGCTTATTGGATGACTAGGTAAATAAATTCAGTAGAATGTGACAATTCACCCGGATTTCTGGGTGAATTTTATTGCGAGTAATTTCTAGTCAGTCTAAAATTGTGACCGCAAACGATAAAATATGAAACATTCACGAAATGCTATGCTTATTAAAGTTCAGAGCATTTCGGTGTTAAGACAAGCCGCTCAATAGCGGTTTTTTGTTTTTTAGCACTTTAGTACCCAAAGAGCCCTACAAATTTAAGCTCTTAGTTAGGTAGCTTAACGGCTACTTTATTCCGTACTTTGGGAAAGTAGCTTCTAATAGGATAAAACCATGGCCACTATAAAAGATGTCGCTCGCTTAGCCGGCGTATCAACAACAACCGTTTCTCACGTAATCAACAAAACTCGCTTTGTTGCAGAAGCAACTCAAGAAAAAGTAAACAAAGCCGTAGATGAACTGAACTATGCACCAAGTGCTGTCGCTCGTAGTTTGAAGTGTAATACAACACGCACCATCGGCATGCTAGTGACTCAATCAACTAACCTATTCTTCTCTGAAGTTATCGATGGTGTTGAGAGCTACTGCTACCGTCAAGGTTACACTTTGATCCTGTGTAATACGGGCGGTATCTATGAGAAGCAACGTGACTATATTCGAATGCTTGCAGAGAAACGTGTAGATGGCATCTTAGTTATGTGTTCTGACCTAACTGAAGAACTAAGAGAGATGTTAGACCGTCACGCTGACATCCCTAAAGTTATCATGGACTGGGGCCCAGAGAGCTCTCAGGCTGATAAGATCATCGATAACTCTGAAGAAGGTGGCTACCTAGCGACCAAATACCTTATTGAACGCGGTCACTCTAAGATTGCATGTTTAAGTGGCCACTTAGACAAAGCAGCATGTGTTGAACGTATTGCCGGTTACAAGCGCGCACTGAATGAAGCAAAGATTTCTGCTGATGAAAATATGATCATCGAAGGTAACTTCGAGTGTGATACGGCTGTTCTTGCTGCAGAACAAATCGTTGAGATGGAAGATCGTCCAACAGCGGTATTCTGCTTTAACGACACAATGGCACTCGGCTTAATGAGCCGCCTGCAAGAAAAAGGCATTCGCATTCCAGAAGATATCTCAGTGATCGGTTACGACAATATCGAACTGGCTGAATACTTCTCTCCGCCGCTAACGACCGTTCACCAACCAAAACGTCGTGTTGGTAAGAATGCATTCGAAATTCTATTAGAGCGCATCAAAGACAAAGACCACGAAAAACGCGTCTTCGAAATGCACCCTGAAATTGTTGAACGAAGTACAGTTAAAACGTTAAATTAATTGATAATTCGAGTTTAATTTCATCAAGCGCACCTTTAGGTGCGCTTTTTTTATCAGCAACTATAATGAACCCAGATGCACAACAGAAAGATCATTAATTGAAGCAATATCACATTTTGAAATATCAACTGTGAGCTTCATTCAACAAAAACTTTATTCTATTCAATCAGTCACGCACAGGGCAAACCACTCGAAAGAGTGAGACGCAAAGCTTCCGGCCTAAACCACTCGTTGGTATGGTAGCGGGGTTACCGATGGCAAAATGCAGTAACTACTAATAATTTGGTAATTTACGGCTTATTGACAATTTAATTGCAACATTTTGCTAATCTCTCGGACCTGCTTATTTGGTGGCGTAGTTCAAATACACCGAGATAAATAACATGGATAAACCGATACTAAAGGACTCGATGAAGTTATTTGAGTCCCTAGGAAAAATAAAATCACGCTCAATGTTTGGTGGCTTCGGTCTTTTTGCTGATGACACTATGTTTGCTCTGGTTGTAAATGACCAGTTGCACATACGCGCAGACAAAGGCACAACGAAACAATTCGAACAACAAGGGTTTCAACCGTACGTCTACAAAAAACGTGGTTTCCCTGTCGTTACTAAATATTTCGCTTTACCTGAAGGCCTCTGGCAAGACCAAGAGAAAATCTTGCAGCTTGCAACCACGTCTCTAGGTTTTGCTAAAGAAGAAAAAGCTGAGCAGTCTTCTGCTAAGCCGACCCGACTCAAAGATCTGCCTAATCTTCGACTCGCTACCGAGCGTATGTTGAAAAAGGCAGGCATCGATTCTGTAGAACGTTTATATGAATCTGGCTCTGTAAACGCATTTAACGCCATCAAAGAATCGCATGCGTCTTCTGTCAGTATTGAATTACTTTGGGCGCTAGAAGGCGCGATCAATGGTACACATTGGTCTGTTATACCGCAGCAGCGTCGCGAAGAGCTTATCAATCGCGTCAATTAACTTTGTCAGTGCAATCTATATACATAACTAAGCCGCATTTACTGCGGCTTTTTTTATATCTGGTGAAAGTTAATCTATGCTTTGCCTGTCTATCTATACTATCGGTATGCATTGAAAATTTAGAGGAAGTATCAATGAGTAAGAAAATAATATTAGGTATTGTGTTGGTCGTAACCATCGTGTTGTTAGGCATTAATTTCGGCCAATACTTAACGCTTGAAAATGCTAAGGCCCAACAAGCTGTGTTAAATGACTATATTGACAGCAACTTTATTGCTGCCGCCGCTATCTATTTTGTCGCGTATGTAATGATTACAGCTTTCTCCATTCCTGGTGCCGCTGTTGTGACCCTATTAGGCGCCGCGCTATTTGGCTTCTGGAATAGCTTGCTGCTGGTATCTTTCGCGAGTGCGATCGGTGCGACTTTAGCCTTCTTAAGTAGCCGTTACCTATTGCGTGACTGGATTCAAACCAAGTTTGGTGACAAATTGGCGACGATTAACAAGGGGGTTGAAAAAGACGGCGCGTTTTACCTATTTTCTCTGCGTCTGATCCCTGTATTCCCATTTTTCCTTATTAACCTATTGATGGGTCTAACACCGATGTCAGTGAGTCGTTACTACATTACGAGTCAAATCGGGATGTTACCGGGGACGGCGGTTTTCTTGAATGCTGGTACTCAGCTCGCAGAAATTGATTCACTTTCGGGCATCGTCTCCCCTTCAGTACTATTGTCATTTGCGTTATTGGGGATATTCCCAATAGTTGCTAAATGGTTGATGGGTAAGTTTCGCTCAGCACCCGTAGCTGAATAATTTATAATAGCCAAACAACACAGATAGCCGAATAAGGTTCTATTTCAATGAAAATCTTCAGTGCATCGAATCCGACAGAAGCTCATATCATCTGTGGATTGTTAGAAAGCGAGAATATTGCCTGTGAAGTCCGTGGTGAAGGGTTATTCGGATTGAAAGGGGAAATCCCATTTACGGAAGAAACTGACCCTTACGTGTGGTTATATGAGCCAGAATTGGCCAGTAAAGCTCGCACAATCGTCAATGACTACCAAAAACAGCAAGATTCTATCATCTATGAAGAGTGGCGTTGTGGTGAGTGTCATGAAGTCAACGAAGCGCAATTCGGCTCTTGTTGGCAGTGCGGTGCTGCTTCACCCGAATAGCAGAGTTTCAGTGACCTTATAAGACAATTAGGCCGATACCTCCTCCAAATAAAAACGGGAAGCTAAAATTAGCTTCCCGTTTTTATTTCAATTCGATTCAATCATTATCTTTGATTTCGCGTTTAGAAAATCACTGGATTTGTTTTTGAATAAACGCAATCGAACGCTGATTAAACTCTTCAGGGTTTTCCACGTTACATACGTGCCCACAATTCGGAATCTCTACTAGCTCGCTCGACTCATGCGCTGCGACCATTTCTTTAACTGGTTTGATGAACATGTAATCTCGCTCACCCATCAAATACAAAGTCGGAATCGGCAACTCTCTGTCTTTGAAATATTTCATCAATGGGTTTACATCAGCAGTTAATATAAACCATCGTTTAAACTCTTTTTGACACAGTTTTTTCGCTTCACGGATAAACAGGTGACGAGACTCTTTCTGGCTTTTTTGTGGCATAACAACGTAAGCAAAAAGGCTGTATAACCACATATAAGGAATGATGTGCTTGCTGAGGTTACCCAGCTTGATTAAGACTTGAGAACGAGTGTTGAGTTTAGTCACGGCACCACCCAGCACCATTGAGCGTACACGACCGGCCGCTAATTCGGCAACGTTACGCACAATAATCGTACCCAAAGACATGCCGACGAAATGTGCAGAACGGATTTTAAGATGGTCTAACACTTTAAGAATATCAAGCGTCACCGATTTAAACGTATAACGATTCGAAATCAGCCCTTTAAGTATATTGTCTGATTTACCATGCCCTCTCAGATCAATGAGAAGTAAGTTGAAGTGCTGTTTATACGCTTTGATCTGCTTGAACCAGATGGAGGAACTGCCTCCTGCGCCATGCACAAATACAACCCACTCATCGCTCGTAGGGTGAGTAAATGTTTTATGAAATAGTAAACTCTCAGACATACCTATCGCTTTAATTATTGGAATGGAGCTGTGCCTCATCACGAGGCGATGACTAAGGATATCACGCTATTAAGAACTTTAAGTGATAATAGTGTCAAACCTATCATTAGTCATGTGAATACCTACCCCACCTTTTCTACCTGACTAAAATGAGTTTGCAAGCTTTGTCTTCGTAAACGTGATGTGCTCTGACCAGGAAATAAAAAAGGCACTCTACGATTAGAGCGCCTTCATTTATTGCGAGCTGTTGTTGTCCGCTAGCTAATTTTAATGCTAAGTCAACAAGTTAAAGTGCTGAATGGTACATAGTGAGGTATTCTTTAGCCGCATCTTCCCAACTAAAATCTTGCTGCATCGCATAAAGCTGGACACGCTTAATTTCAGATGGGTTTTGTGCATAAAGCAATAATGAACGATGTAACACAGCTAATAGCGCTTGCGGTTTTGGCTCTTCAAAAGCAAACCCAGTCGCGACTTCAGGATCCTCATCGTAATCATTCACGCTGTCTTTTAAACCTCCCACAGAACGAACAATCGGCAAAGTACCGTAAGCCATGCTGTAGATTTGGTTTAAACCACACGGTTCAAATTCCGAAGGCATCAAGAAGAAATCAGAGCCCGCTTCAACCAAATGCGCAAGTTCATTATTGTACGCTTCTACGAACGAGAACTTATCTGAGTGAAGTGCTGATAGCTCTTTCAATTGACTCGCCAAAACCGGATCGCCAGTACCGACAATCACGATCTGAAGGTCATTTTTCAAAAACTGTTCGATGATAGGCAGTAAGTAATGAACACCTTTCTGATTCGTCAGGCGACAAACCATGCCATAAACCGCGCAATCGGCAACGGGTAAACCCACGTCTTGTTGCAGCTTTTGCTTACAAGCTGATTTTCCGCGAGCCATACTATGCTTGGTCGCTTTGTATTTACGAGGAAGGAAAGCGTCTGTTTCCGGGTTCCAAGCCCCGTAATCACACCCATTCAAAATGCCGAACAGATCAGCCGATCTGTGTTGGAATTCTGCAGCCATACCGTGGCTACCTAATTCCGTTTTCAACTCTTCTGCATAGGTAGGACTTACTGCGTTCACTTTATCCGCACACATCACGCCAGCTCTTAACATAGTGACATGAGTGTCACTCACTGAAGCTTCCGGCACATTGTAGCTGTGCATCTCAGGTAGGAATTGCAGTTCGTCGTATGCAAACACACCTTTGAAAACCGCATTGTGAATCGAGATAACACTGCGCGTATTTTCAAAGAAATCGTGTTGTTGATAACGCGATTTAAGCAAGAAAGGTACAAAACCAGTATGCCAGTCGTTTGCATGAATGATATCCGGTTGAAAACCAAGCTTAGGAAGCATATCAAGACAGGCTGCACTGAAGAACGAGAAGCGCTCTCCGTTATCAGCATAAGCTTGATTGTTTTCTGCGTACATTTCTTGACGGTCGAAATATTTGGCACATTCAATACCAAAAACTGGAACGCCTTCTACGCTCAGTTTTTTAACTTGGTAAGCCGTATGAGGCCAATGATCGAGTTCAGTCGATAAAATAACTTCTGCTGAATCAATGTTTGGAATATTTCTATATGCGGGGATAGTCACTCGAACGTCCTGTTCGAGTGTTTGCAACGCTTTCGGTAGTGCCTTGGCTACATCAGCCAAGCCACCACTTTTAATCAAGCCTTCAACTTCAGACGCTACAAAAAGTACCGAGAGAGTCTTAGTAACCAACTCGTGCTCCTTTAGAAATCACTACAACACCATCGTCAGATACATGGTAATGCTTTTTGTCTTCTGTCAGATTCACACCAATCTGTGTACCCGGTGCGATATCTGCATCTTTATCAATGATAACGCGGCGCAAGATACAACCCTCACCCACTTTTACATCACCGAGTAAGATACTTTCGCTGATATCACACGCTGATGCGATATTGCTGCGGAAGCCCAGTACACTCTTTTCAATACGCGAACCACGTACATAACTACCGCTACACACAAGGCTATCAATGATCTGAATTCGACCATTTGCCGAATCAGTAAACGTAGCTGGTGGTAGTGGCGGGTAATAAGTATGTAGAGGCCATTTACGGTTGTATAGCGAGAATGGCGCATCTTTCTTAAGAAGGTCCATGTGCGCTTGCCAGTACGCGTCAATCGTACCTACATCGCGCCAGTAAACTTCTTCTTTCTCACCAGTAATACGGTTGGTGCTGAAATCATAAACAAACACATCACCACGTGGGAACATGTTTGGAATAATGTCTTTGCCGAAATCGTGTGTCGAACCTTCTCTATCAGCATCTTCCGTTAGTTCAGCAAAAAGCTCTTTCGCTTCGAACACGTAGTTGCCCATTGAAACAAGCGCTGATTCTGGATCGCCCGGAATCGACTTCGGATTTGCAGGTTTCTCTTCAAAGCCAATCATACGGCCGTCAGCATCAACCTCAATAACACCGAATTCTGATGCTTCAGCAAGCGGCATGCGCAATGCTGATACTGTTAGAGCCGCTTTCTTCTCTTTATGGAAATCAAGCATCTGTTTGATGTCCATCTTATAGATATGGTCTGAACCAAAAATACATACTTGATCAGGTTCTTCCAACTCCATAAAGCCCATGTTTTGGTAGATAGCATCTGCTGTGCCTTCATACCAACGCTTTCCTTTACGCATTTGCGCAGGAATTGGGTCGATAAAACGGTCGGTTATACCACTGATATTCCAGCCTTTTTTCATATGGTGGAACAGTGACTGTGACTTAAATTGTGTTAATACATAGATCTTCATTAGATCAGCATTAACGAAGTTGTTCAAAGCGAAATCAATTAAGCGGTAACTACCACCGAAAGGAACCGAGGGTTTGCTGCGAGATTCAGTTAAAGGTCTTAAGCGAGAGCCTTCACCACCAGCAAGAATCATTCCCAATACACCAGCCATTTTATTCTCCATATATCTATAGCTTGTCGATGTTAGTACTCGTAGAGGTATCTTCCTCTGGGGGATGAGCACCAACACTTATTTCGGTATTTAGCGAATATCCATTCACATACAGTGACAATATCCTAAGCCAAACGTTGTTATGTGTGCACTATTCTTTGCACTTGGTTTTATATACGTTATCGACTTTTCGGCCGAATTCAATTTTTAATACGCCATTCTGTGGTACGTAAGCTGATTGCTTTCCTAAGACTTAAAGCAGCTCACATTACACCGTCCAGACGAAACATTACATTAACACCCAACACACATCAGGTATACAACTAAACGCTGATCTGTGAGTTACAATATTTTAATTAAGTTACATACTCGTTAAAGTTGCATAAGAAGATCTAATTAATTGCCATTATTTATTTTACGATGTGAATTTAATAAATTCTCGCAGACGAAACACCAAATCAACAAGTTGCATATTTAGTCATATTGAGATCAAAAAAAAGCAGCCATTAGGCTGCTTTTTCATCAATAACGTTCAGTTACTTCTCTTTAGGCTTTTTACGCTTATCCGTAACTTCCCACTTACCGTCGATGTACAACGCAGTCCAACCGGACGGTTTTCCATCTACTTCAGTACGCACGTAGTTTTCTTTGGTCTTACGACTAAAACGAACCACTGTCGGCTTACCATCAGGGTCAGCAACTGGCGCTGATGCTAGGTATTGGAACTTAGGTGAGATACGGTCTTTAAAACGAACCAGCTCTTCCACTAATGGTGCACGTGTTTCACGTGATTTAGGGAAATTGCTCGCCGCCATAAACAGACCAGAAGCACCATCACGAAGAACAAAGTACGCGTCTGAATTTTCACATGGAAGTTCAGGGAAATGCACCGGGTCTTCTTTCGGTGGCGCTACTTCGCCATTTTTCAGAATCTTACGAGTGTTCTTACAATCTTCACTCGTACAGTCCATGTATTTACCAAAACGACCGTTCTTCAGAACCATGTCAGAACCACACTTGTCACACTCAACAAGTGGACCATCGTAGCCTTTCACTTTAAATTCGCCGAACTCAACCACATAACCTTCACAGTTCGGGTTGTTACCACATACGTGCATCTTACGCTTATCATCGATTAGATAAGCATCCATCGCCGTTTCACAAATCGGACAACGCTTCTTAGCTCGAAGTGCTGCAGTTTCAACGTCTTCTTCAAGCACGTTGATAATGCCTTCTTCATCACCAAGGTTGATTGTTGTCTTACAACGCTCTTTTGGTGGAAGCGCATAACCAGAACAACCTAGGAATACGCCTGTCGAAGCAGTACGAATACCCATTTTACGGCCACACGTCGGACACTCAATATCGGTTTCAACGATATGATTTGGCTTCATGCCACCTGCGTCTTCGTCTAAATCTGCTTTTTCCAAATCGCCAGTAAAGTCTTCGAAGAAGTTATCTAGCACGCCTTTCCAGCTTGCTTCGCCTTCTGCGATTTGGTCTAACTTCTGCTCCATACGAGCGGTGAAGTCGTAGTTCATCAGGTCATTGAAACTGCCATCTAAACGGTCAGTTACAATTTCGCCCATCTTCTCAGCATAGAAACGGCGCTGTTCAACTTTCACATAACCACGATCTTGAATCGTCGAGATGATTGATGCGTATGTTGAAGGACGACCAATACCACGCTTCTCGAGCTCTTTAACTAGCGCCGCTTCAGTGAAACGAGCCGGTGGCTTGGTGAAATGCTGCTTAGGATCTAGCGCAACTAGATCGAGCTTATCGCCAATCTGCACTGCAGGAAGAATGGTATCTTCGTTTTTGCCCATTGGACGCTGAACACGAGTCCAACCATCAAACTTAAGAATACGACCTTTCGCTTTTAACGTGTACTCGTCAGCTTTAACACTTACTGTCGTTGAATCGTATTGTGCCGGTGTCATTTGACACGCAACGAATTGATTCCAAATCAGTGAATAAAGCTTGTGTGCGTCTGCGTCTACGCCGTTTAGGTCTTCCGACTTAACATCTACACTTGAAGGACGAATCGCTTCGTGGGCCTCTTGAGCGCCCTCTTTACTGCCGTATACAAGTGCTTTAGGTGGAAGATATTGAGCGCCGTATTCAGAACCAATGTATTCACGAGCCGCTTCTACCGCTTCTGAACTCAAGTTGGTTGAGTCAGTACGCATATAAGTGATGTAACCCGCTTCATACAGGCGTTGAGCCAGCATCATGGTTTTCTTTACGCCATAACCAAGACGCGTACTCGCCGCTTGTTGCAGCGTCGACGTGATGTAAGGTGCAGAAGGCTTACTCTTAGTTGGGCGGTCTTCACGTTTACATACTTCGTATTGTGCTTTTTCTAAAACGCTAACAGCAGCTTGTGTTTGCGCTTCATTTTCAGGTTTAAACGCAACACCGTCTTTCTGTGCTACTTGCAATCTAAAGTCTGTTTTCTCTGCTGTTTTGGTATCAGCGTGCACATCCCAGAATTCTTCAGGGATAAAGGCATTGATCTCGCGCTCACGCTCTACCAATAGTTTTACAGCTACTGATTGAACACGGCCAGCGGACAGGCCTCGTGCTACTTTTTTCCAAAGTAGAGGTGACACCATAAAGCCAACAACACGGTCCATAAAACGTCGTGCTTGTTGTGCGTTTACGCCATCAATGTTTAGCTCACCAGGAGTTTCGAAAGCTTGTTGAATTGCATTTTTGGTGATTTCGTTAAAAACCACTCGCTTGTATCGCGTTTCATCGCCACCGATGATCTCACGAAGGTGCCATGCGATAGCTTCTCCTTCGCGGTCCAAATCGGTTGCGAGATAAACATGGTCTGCGTTCTCAGCCAGTTTTTGCAATTCAGCAACGACTTTCTCTTTGCCTGGTAGGATTTGGTAGTTCGCTTCCCACTCTTTATATGGGTTGATACCCATTTTTTTGATAAGAGCTTTGCGATCTTTTTCTTTCTTGATACGAGCTTTCTCTTCAGGGCTCATACCTTTGGTTGAAACTGCAGCAGCCTTTTGACCAGTACTTTGACCTGCCGTCGGTAAATCACGTACGTGACCTACACTCGACTTAACGACAAAGTCTTTGCCAAGATATTTATTGATAGTTTTAGCCTTGGCTGGCGACTCCACTATAACGAGCGATTTACCCATATTGACTCTAACGTCCTTAATCACGATGCTTCAGCACCAACAATTTAGCTTGTGGGCTTTTACGCATGATATTCTAAATTCATTGCTTCTTTTTTTACTATTGTGCGAGATTACTAGAAGATCAACCGCTTTTTTCAAAATTGGATCTGATCGCTCGACAATTCGACGACTCATAGATAAAAGGGTCACAATATAAAGAAGCTATAAAGTACTCGCTAAGAATACTTGCAAGAGCCTATTCATCAGGCATTACGTCTAAACGGGCTCATACTAAGCTTGTCCGCGAATCTAACGCGAGCCCCATTCAATTATTTTTGCCGTAAATCACAAAATAAATTGTGGATGTTTGAAAAGACTCTCTTAATCGGTTGTGAAATCATTGAATTTCTAGTTCGACACCATAAACTCAACGTTATATTCAGTTATCAGAGATAAACTCATGACAAAGAAAGTAATAGCAGAATTTGATTTACTGCTTATCGCAAACCAAATTATCCAATCACATGATGACTACATTGAAGGCATGCGCGCAAACAGCGTAGTAGAAAAAGACGATGTACTCGTCTTCAAAGGTGAATACTTCTTAGATAGCAATGGAATGCCGACTGAGAATACAACTGCGGTATTTAACATGTTTAAATACCTAGCGCACCACCTTTCGAAAGAATTTACAATTCAGCAGTAATTAAAAAGCTTGCCATTTAGGCAAGCTTTTTTTGTTCCTGAATCTTTATAAACTTAGCATTTTCAGCTTGTCGAAGTAATCCGGGAATGTCTTTGACGTACAGCCTGGGTCATTAATCGTCACAGGCGTATCACTCAAAGCAACCAGCGAGAAACACATCGCCATACGGTGGTCATCGTAAGTATCAATCGCCGCGTGAGTCAATTCAGCAACAGGGTTAACAATGATGTAATCTTCACCCTCTTCAACCTCTGCACCGACTTTACGTAGTTCGGTTGCCATCGCAGCCAAACGGTCTGTCTCCTTCACACGCCAGTTGTAGACGTTACGGATTGCCGTTGTGCCTTTAGCAAACAATGCAGTTGTCGCGATAGTCATCGCTGCATCTGGAATATGGTTATAGTCCATATCAATGCCTTTCAGCTCACCACAACGAGAGATAACATAGTCGTCACCCCATTCGATTTCAGCACCCATTTTCTCAAGTGCATCAGCGAATTGGATATCACCCTGGATACTGTTTTTACCAATACCTGTGACCTTAATCTCACCACCTTTAATCGCAGCTGCCGCAAGGAAATATGACGCAGATGATGCATCACCTTCAACCAAGAAATCACCCGGTGCTGAGTAAGATTGCCCCGTCGGGATCACAAACTCTTGGTAATCATTATTGATCACGTCCACACCAAATTGTTTCATGATGTGTAGGGTGATATCGATGTAAGGTTTTGAAACCAATTCACCGTCAATTTTGATGGTTACTTCACCTTCAGCTAACGGTGCAGCCATCAAAAATGCCGTCAAGAATTGGCTAGAGATAGAACCATCGATAGAAACTGTCCCGCTTTTAAGGCCAGTACCTGTGATCTTCAATGGTGGGTAGTTTTCGTTTTCTAAGTATTCAACGTTGGCACCGGCTTCTCGTAATGCAGTGACTAGGTGGCCAATTGGGCGCTCTTTCATGCGCGGCTCACCTGTAAGAACGAATTCACCGCGACCTAAACATAGCGCAGCCGCCAGTGGACGCATCGCCGTACCCGCGTTACCTAAGAAAAGCTCTAGGGCTTTGTCACTTGAGAATGCACCACCAACACCTGTCACTTCACAAACGGTTTTATCTGCAGACAACTGGTAATCAACACCTAACTGCGTCAATGCATTCAACATATGACGAATATCATCGCTGTCTAGCAAGTTTGTTAGGCGAGTGGTTCCCGTAGAAAGTGCAGCCAAAAGAAGTGCACGGTTGGAAACGCTTTTTGAACCAGGTAGGTTAACTTCCCCGTTCACTTTTTGAATTGGTTGTAACGTAAGGCTTTCCATTAAATCTTATAGTCCTTGTACCACCCGAAGTCACTGGCGCGTATTTATTTTCGGGTGATGAATAATTCTTCGTACTTGCAGACTAACGAACTTTTCCAACGAACTCCAGAGCTAATCCCGCTCAAACCGATGATTAATTAGCCAATCAATTGCATTTACATACTAGTACGCGATGTCAACTCGAACACCATCTGAAAAATAGAGAATTCGTACATCATCGCCTCGGTTGAACAACATCGAGTTATCGACATCTTGGATGATGTTGACCAACTTGTCGTCTTTGGTTTTGACCAGTAACTCGACCAGTTTGTACTCAACTTTATACTGTGTGTTACCTCGGTTACGAGCAATACCCGCACCTGCTACTGCACCGACAGCTGTCGCCACTTCTTTACCGGTGCCGCCGCCAAACTGATTACCAATCAAGCCACCAATCGCCGCACCTAATAAGGTTTCCCAACCATTCGCTTTCGATTCAACGATTTCCTGTTGAGTGATGTATCTAACCGTATCGATCTCACCATAAACTACTTCGTTTCTGCTGTAAGCTGCATTTGCCAACATAGGCAAAACAAGTAAAATCCAAAGCAACTTCTTCATGGTAAAACTCCTAAAGACCTCTTGGTCAGTGATTAATCTGTAATGCGGTACTTATGACTATATACCTAACCGAACTTGATACTACTAGTATAGAGTTTCCTTCGCCCTTCGACGCGCTTGATGAACCCAACGGTCTGCTCGCCTTCGGTGGTGATTTATCACCAATGCGAATTTTAAACGCTTATAGCCAAGGGATATTTCCATGGTATGGCCCAGGTGAGCCTATACTTTGGTGGAGCCCTGCACCGCGAGCGGTATTTAATCCTAAGACATTCGAACCGTCAAAAAGTCTTAAAAAGTTTCAAAGAAAGCACAATTACCGTGTCAGCATCAACCAAGCGACGGACAGAGTAATTGGGTATTGCTCTTCACTAAGACCCGAAGAAGAAACCTGGCTAAACAGTGACATGCAGTCAGCCTACCGCAAACTCGCTTCATTAGGTTTCTGCCACTCGGTTGAGGTTTGGCAAGATGATGAGCTAATCGGCGGACTTTATGGCTTACAAAGAGGCCAAGTCTTTTGCGGTGAATCGATGTTCAGCCTAAAGAGCAATGCCTCTAAAATTGCGCTGTGGTACTTTTGTGAACACTTTACACAATTCGGCGGACAAATGATTGATTGCCAAGTCATGAACCCTCACTTGGAATCCTTAGGCGCTATCGAGGTTGATAGGGATGAATTCCTAGGTTCCCTGCAATTACTCAAAGAATTCTCCGTTAACGATGCATGCTTTAAAACCCAATGGCTAAAGGAAATGCCTTAATGAATCCAGATTTACAACAAATCAGAATTGGATTAACAGACAATCACGCTTGCAGCTACTTATCTCACCTCGAAGAGAGAGTGGCGGTCACGCTTGATGAACACATGCACACCTCAGATAACTATGAAGTTCTGCTTGCGAATGGATTTCGCCGCAGTGGAGCAACCATTTATAAGCCACATTGCGATAATTGCTCAGCATGCCAAGCGATTCGGCTTTCTATTCCTGAGGTAAAGCTTTCCAAAAGCCAACGACGAATCCTTAACAAGGGAAAATCACTGCGTTGGGAACTGAAAGATGAGATGGATGACAACTGGTTTGATTTATACAGTCGGTATATCACCGCTCGTCACCGTTCGGGAACCATGTATCCACCAAAGAAAGAAGAGTTTCTACAGTTCTCTAAAAATGAGTGGCTTACTACAAAGTTCATGCATATCTATGATGAGAACAAGTTGGTTGCTATCGCCGTAACCGACATCATGACTCACTGTACAAGCGCATTTTATACCTTCTTCGATCCTGATATCGACATTTCGATGGGAACACTTGGCGTTCTATTTCAGATCCAACATGCCCAGAAAGAACAAAAACAATGGTTATATTTGGGTTATCAAATCGATGAATGCCCTGCGATGAACTATAAAGTACGATTTCAACGTCATCAAAGGCTAGTAAATCAGCGGTGGCAAGGGTAGAATACGCGACAACTTTACATATTTTGATTTTAACGGCACAATCAAGCCGTTGAAAACCGCCAAATTTCGAAAGAGGATTAGATGGCTAAAGAAGACGTAATCGAGATGCAAGGCACTGTCCTTGATACTCTACCAAACACAATGTTCCGTGTTGAGCTTGAAAACGGTCACGTAGTGACAGCACACATCTCTGGTAAAATGCGTAAGAACTACATCCGTATTCTTACTGGTGATAAAGTAACTGTTGAGATGACTCCATACGACCTTTCTAAAGGCCGCATCGTCTTCCGTGCTCGTTAATTTTTAATTATCGACTACGATAAGAAGCGGAGCTTAATGCTCCGTTTTTTATCGCCTAAATTTTTTACCACTCCAACATCTCTCGCATCTCTCGCATCTCTCGCAT
>NZ_AJZD02000182.1 GCF_000272105.2 Vibrio splendidus 12E03 | reverse complement strand
ACCTGCATTTATAGATACTTATCACAACCAAAAATCAATAAGTTACTGATTGATATATTTAAATTAGCTATTGTTATTTTTTATTGAAAATTTTTATATAACTTTGACCTTTCATCAACCATATACATAATTGAGTATTAAGCATGACATTTGAATGCTGTTTATTTTATTTTTTGGTAAGTATGAAGGATGGAAAATATGAAACTTGTAACTTTAGCACTAGCTTCAGTGTTTATTTTTTCAGCTCCAGTCTCTATTGCACAAAACAACGCAGGAAAAGTATTTGGTGCAGGTGTCCAGTGCACATTCAGTGACGGAGCGATTAAGCAACTGCCCCGTGAACTGTGCAAAGCGTATGGTGGAAAACATCAATAATGACAATGGGTAGGTTTAAGTTAATCGTTTCTAAGCCTACCTAAACTTATAGAAATCAGCACCAATAAATGCGTCCCAGCCTCTTTGCCACTCTGCTTTGATCATCACCTCCTGAGGCATATCGGCACATTGATCTGTGTACCTTGTTCCTTTGATGCCTTTTTCAAATGCTTTGTAGGGATCACAGAACTCTAATTTTCCTTTTTCATAACCGGCAAGATAAGCAGATTCATCAAACTCTACCTTTTCTTTGATACTTGCCAACGAGTCATTATCTATCGTGTACCCACGAGAGCCAAAGCGCTCACCTTGACCATACCAAAACTCAGAAGCTGTTTTCGGTGGAGAGGTGCATGCGGCTAAACTAAAAGCGATTAATGTAACGGGAATAATACGTTTCATAAATATCTCCTAAAAAGCAAAAAAGCTGGGCACTAGCCCAGCTTCAATTACCATGTCATCAACTTACTTTACAGAAAAAGGAATTGTTAACATAAGTTTAAAGTCTTCTTCATCTTGGAATAAGTTCGTGTAACCAGTCCAGTTTGGTGCATCGGTGTCATTGTAGTAGTTAGTGTAGTAGAAACTAACATTTGCGTCTTTCAAAGCACCCGCTTGAATTGCGTAGTTTGCAAAGAAGCTGTATGAGTACTCTGTTAGATCCTCGAACCCTTGAGCTTCAGAACCAAAGCCGTACGCGCCGTTCACACCAGCACTAAAGCCTTTACCACCGATATCAGAGAAATCACGAGCTGCTGATAGGAAGAAAGCAATTTCACCATCATGGTTAAAGTCAGAACGGTTATTCCACCAGATGTCGTAAGCGCCATTTGAGCCACCATACTGACTAGTCAGACGGTAAGCCATATTACCAGCTAGAGCTGAGTCAACTGATTCTGCTGCGGTATATGTAGCTTCAGCACGGTAAGAGTATTGACCTGAAGAAAACGCTGTTAGCATCGCAGCTTGGAATGCAGTGCTGTCATACTGCTCGTCATCATCAACTACATAAAGTTGTGGAGACCAGTATAAACCACCATCCGTGGTGCCCTTAACCTTAACATGGAAGTTCTTACGATCGCCGTCTGTCAATGCACCGTAGCCAACATCAACTGAGATACCATTTTGCATAGCATAACGACCACCTATTGAGTATAGAGTACCCGCATCTTCGCCATTTGTAGTTTGGAATTCATACGTTTCTTTGAACCAAGGAGCTTTGTACTCATCAGCAACAACCAAGCCTAGAGATAGATCACCAAATGTCGCACCAACTTCACCACCCATGTAAGTACCAGGGGCAAAAGACCAGTTAACTCCTAGAGAACTTGGTACTGATGGTTGGAAATAACCAAGTTTAGCTGTAGCACTGTCACCAAACTTGAATTTAGCACTTGCTGTAGCAAACGAAACGCCGTTATCAGTACAGTCAGAATCCCAAGTACCTGAACAACCGCTATCAGAAGGGTTCTTATCATATGGGTTATCAACACCCCAAAAGTTCATCTCATGGTCTGGACCACCATTGTTCCACATGTCAAATGTTGAATAAATAACAACATCTGCACCAGCAACACCACCAATATAACCAGAGTTAAAACCTAAATTAGCAAAAACTGAACCATGGTCTAGGTTAGTTACTTTTTTAGTATTGTTGCCATTCGCATCGACGTTACCACGGTCACGAGCACGCATGAAAAAGTTTAGGTTACCGCTAATAGTCGACTCAGAGAAGAACTCTGACGCCTGACTTGCATACTCAGGACCGATTGGATCTTCAGCCATAGCTGGAGCAGCAGACAGTGCACCTACCATTGCTGCTGTAATCGCAGATACTTTAAAAAATTTGTTTTCCATGGAATAAAACTCCTAAAAATGGATATAGCTGTTTGAATATTTCCCGCCTAAAGTTGGCCGCCGTAGAGAGAAATACCTTTTCTTGTTTGAGAACCCTAAACTCTGAATTCTCTATTTCCTTTCTGGTTATGCACATCGTGTGCATCCATGGCATTAAGACTAACTTCGCCCTCAAAAAGATCAATGAGAACTTAATTTTCATCTAAAAAAATATGAGTTGGTGCAAATTTAGTAGGTACTTAGTGATCCAGATCGATAAATTGTAAAGCTCACAATCAAAAACAATAAAAACAATAAAAACAATAAAATATCAAACACTTAACCCATTAGCACTCTTATAAAGATAGAAGTGACTCGCATTTTTGATACAACTATAACGGTATTTCATTAATGTTGAGCAGCGTCACTGTCCTGATTTTAGAGTTCGTATAGGAACAAAATTCTCAACAATTAAAAAGCCCTCATTTTTATATCAGAAACAAAAAAGGCACTCCCTTGAAAGGAGTGCCTTTGAGCTTTCTTTATCTGTATTTACTTACGAAATAAGGGCTATTAGATCTTCTTCTGTTCTTATTTCGATACCTAAATCTTGTGCTTTAGTTAATTTAGAACCCGCAGCTTCACCGGCAAACAAGATGTCCGTTTTCTTCGATACACTACCCGTCACTTTCGCACCTAATGCTTGTAACGCCGCTTTCGCTTCACTGCGACCCAGTTGAGAAAGTGACCCGGTCAACACAACAACCTTACCTTCTAGTGGTAGCTCTTGGTCATCCGCAGCTTCTTCGATGACAGGCCAGTTAACGCCAAGTTCTATCAGCTGATCGACTACCGCTCTATTTTTCTCTTGCGAAAAGAAACTTGTGATATGTCTAGCGACGATGTCACCAATATCGGACACTTCCACTAATTGTTCATGAGTTGCAGCTTGAACCAGCTCCAGCGCTTTAAAGTGTTGCGCCAAGTTCATCGCAGTTGCTTCCCCCACTTCACGAATACCTAGCGAGTAAAGGAAACGTGCCAATGTTGTATCTTTGGCTTTATTAAGAGCACTCACCACATTTTGCGCCGATTTCGGCCCCATGCGGTCAAGAACTGTAATCACTCCCGCGCTGAGCTTGAACAAGTCAGCGGGCGTTTCTACCATTTCACGGTCTACAAGTTGCTCTATCACCTTTACGCCAAGGCCATCAACATCCAATGCCTTTCTCGACACAAAGTGCTTAAGCGCTTCTTTACGCTGCGCCTGACAGACTAAACCGCCAGTACAACGCGCTACAGCTTCGCCCTCTACGCGCTCAACTGCAGAATTACATACTGGGCAAGCATCAGGGAAAACAATGTCTCTAGCTGTTTCAGGGCGACGATCTAGTACAACAGCCACAATTTGCGGAATAACGTCACCGGCACGACGGATAATCACGCTGTCGCCTACCTTCACGCCTAAACGCGCAATCTCATCGGCATTGTGTAAAGTGGCATTACTGACCGTCACGCCGCCTACGAAGATAGGTTCCAGTTTAGCAACCGGCGTAATCGCGCCAGTACGGCCCACCTGAAACTCAACGTCATTGAGCAGGGTAATCTCTTCTTGAGCTGGGAACTTATAAGCAATTGCCCAACGTGGCGCTCTAGCAACAAAGCCAAGCACTTCTTGAGCCGCGATATCGTCGACTTTGATAACAACGCCATCAATCTCGTAAGCCAGAGCATCACGACGAGTCATAATATCTTTGTAATAGGCTTTCACATCTTCGAGAGAGCTCAGTTGCTTAGTCTCGGGACACATAGGTAAGCCCCAACCTTTAAGCTGTAAGAAGCGTTGGTAGTGACTATTTGATAGCTCAGCGCCTTGTACAACACCGACACTGTATGCGTAGAAAGCCAATGGACGTTTCGCTGTAATACGAGAATCAAGCTGACGTAGGCTACCTGCAGCGGCATTACGTGGGTTAACAAAGACTTTCTCGCCTTTCTTCAACGCCAACTCATTCAACTTATCGAAACCCGCTTTTGGCATAAACACTTCGCCACGAACTTCAATACGCTCTGGCCAGCCTTCACCTTGCAACTTAAGTGGGATAGAGCTGATAGTACGCACGTTTTCAGTGATGTTTTCACCCGTCGCACCGTCACCACGTGTCGCAGCCTGAACTAAGGTACCATTCACATAGAGCAAGCTAACTGCAAGGCCATCAAGCTTAGGCTCACAACAGAAAGTTTTGAGATTCGCGGTGGGTGCTCTATCTGACATACGCTTATTAAACGCATCTAAGTCTTCGTCAGAGAATGCATTGTCTAGAGAAAGCATTGGGATCTCATGAGTCACTTGAGTGAAGCCATCGAGAGGCTGACCACCAACACGTTGGCTTGGCGAATCTACCGTCACTAGCTCGGGGTTCTCTTCTTCGATCTTTAGCAATTGCAGCATTAATCGATCGTACTCGACATCAGGGATCTCAGGGCTATCTTCTACGTAATAACGAACGGCGTGATAATGCAGAGTTTCTCTTAACTGCTCTAAGGTAACTTGAATCGATTCTTTCATATCATTCTCTGTCGTGATTGAAATATCAAAAAGGGCTCCCTTAGGAGCCCTTTTCTATAAATATAGATTATTTACAAGGCTAAACAATACGACTAGGCATTCGATGCCGTCATAAAGTCTCTGATTTGCTTGCGGTATTCAGATAAACGGTTTGGTGTCATTAAGTTGCGTGATTCATCCAATACGTTTCCGCCCATATCATCGGCAATTTTCTGCGCCGCACTCAACATCACATTGAAGTTCTGATCAGCTTGACCGTAACAAGGCAACGTCATAAAGAACGAAATGCCTTTAGTCGTGAAGTCAGCAGGGTCATCATGTTCTAGCGTTCCCGGCTGCATCATGTTCGCGACACTGAAGATAACTTTTGGCTCGTCACTAGATTGTGCAAAGCAGTGGTAGATAGACATCTCACCATAAGTTAGACCGTTGTTCTCCATGCTGCGGAAAAGTTCAGTACCCACGAATGGGATCTCTCCAGCACAATGAACATTAAGAACAATCACTTCTAAGCCAAGTTCTTCATCTGGCTGAGTTTCTTCAACGGGCGCACTTTGCGTAGTCACGACTTCTTTCGCAACAACTGGCTCTCGTTGAGTAAGCGTTTCGTTTGGAACAAGTGGCTCATCAACCGTCTCAGAGGTTTCTTCAAACGAACCGTACTGCTCTTTAAAGCCTGCATGGTTTTCTTTTTGTTCATCGGTCAACTCAAAGCTTGGAACTTCAGACTCAACAACCTTCTCTTCCTCAAGCTCTTCCGGTTCACTCTCAATCTTGATTGGATCTTCAACACTGAAAGAAGGAAGATCATTCAATTCGATATCGTCTTCGCGAGCTTCTTTCACTTGTGGTGCTGTAAGTGGATCTGAATCGATCAGCGGATCAGTCGCAGATGGCGAAACAGCAAAATCCGGTTCTTTACGTTCTTTTCGGATTATCTCAAAATCATCTTCTGGGGCGAATGAACGATTTGGGATAGTTTCTGCTTCATCTAAGCTATCGTTATCAAGCTTACCAAGCGGCTTATCACCAAACTTTGCTTTCCCTTCTTTTTTACTCGTCCACAGACCGTGGAACAATAATGCGGCGATAGCTAATGCGCCAACAATAATGAGTACAAATCGCAATTCCTGCATTTTTCGCTCTCAGCTTTCTTAGTCAACTAGCTATAAACACGCTGTCACTAAGTTGGGTTAATTTGGCTAATCTCACTACTCTATCAAAAGTAGCCACTGTTTTAGAACAACTTAATACAATTAGTTCCTTACATGGTGTGATTTTCACCACGCTTTTTTTCTTAATTTCGGTCGAGTACACTAGACATGTTTGCTATTTAACCAAATTCACATGTGACCTAATTTAAATATGACTATTGAATCTGTTCCCCGCTCCGGCTTTGGCTATTTTATTTTCGGAATAAAAATCGCTTTATCACCGAGCATTCGTAAGTTTGTACTAATGCCACTTATCGCGAACGTGTTACTCGTTGGTGGTGCCTTGTTTTATATCTTCTCCAACCTAAACACTTGGATTGAAAGTTGGATTGGTGCATTGCCAAGCTTCTTGTCGTGGTTGTCATACGTTTTATGGCCACTGCTTGTGTTAACCGTCTTGGCCACGTTCTCGTATTTCTTTAGTACGCTCGCTAACTTCATTGCCGCACCATTCAATGGTTTACTCGCGGAAAAAGTTGAAGAGTTGTTGAGTGGTAAAAAAGTTAATGACGATGGTTTACTTGATGTCCTCAAAGATACCCCACGTATATTAGCGAGAGAATGGCGCAAGCTTGTCTACATTCTGCCAAAAGCGATCGGTTTATTCCTACTTTTGTTAATTCCAGCACTAGGGCAAACCGTTGCACCGTTTTTATGGTTCATTTTCACAGCATGGATGTTAGCGATCCAATACGCCGACTACCCGTTTGATAACCATAAAATCAAGTTTGATGACATGAGAAACAATTTGAAACAAAAACAAGGCAAGAGCTACAGCTTTGGTGCGCTTGTTTCTGTGTTCACCACAATTCCGATTCTAAACCTGATCGTGATGCCCGTTGCCGTTTGCGGCGCGACGGCAATGTGGGTTGCTGAGTTTAAAGACCAAGCTCTGCGTTCTCGTCTATAGTTCTCGTCTATTACCCCGCCTATACTTCCTAGTTTCGCCTATCTTTTTGAAGTTCTGATTTCAATAAAGATAGGCGTCAATTCTGCTACATATCTATATGATATAACTTTTTAATCCTTTTACCTTTTTTTCAACTTGTTTAATCTAAATTCAAGCTGAACAAACATCGAAAGACACTAGACGGTAAAGTGATTGATATACTACGTTTAGTTCTGTCATTAAATGAAGGAATATCGCATGAGCAAGATCTACGAAGACAACACCCTAACGATTGGTAACACACCTCTAGTCCGCCTTAACAAAGTAAGCAAAGGTAACGTCCTAGCTAAGATCGAAGCTCGTAACCCAAGCTTCAGTGTTAAGTGTCGTATCGGTTCAAACATGATCTGGGAAGCAGAAAAAGCAGGTACGCTTAAGCCAGGTATCGAGCTTGTTGAGCCGACCAGTGGTAACACAGGTGTTGCACTTGCATTCGTAGCAGCAGCACGCGGTTACAAACTAACGCTAACTATGCCTGAATCAATGAGCCTAGAACGTCGTAAGCTGCTTAAAGCGCTTGGCGCAAACCTAGTGCTGACTGAAGCACCAAAAGGCATGAACGGCGCGATTGCTAAAGCAGAAGAGATTGTTGCTTCAGACCCAGACAAGTACCTACTACTGCAACAGTTCAACAACCCAGCTAACCCACAGATTCACGAGCAGACGACTGGCCCTGAAATTTGGGAAGCAACAGACGGCGAAATCGACGTGTTTGTAGCGGGTGTTGGTACGGGCGGTACTATCACTGGTACAAGTCGTTACATTAAAGGTGAAAAAGGCAAAGCGATCACTTCAGTAGCGGTTGAGCCAGCTGAGTCTCCAGTTATTGCACAAGCGCTTGCAGGTGAAGAAATCAAGCCAGCTCCGCACAAAATTCAAGGTATCGGTGCAGGTTTCATCCCTGGAAACCTAGATTTAGAGATTATTGACCGTGTTGAATCGGTAACTTCTGAAGAAGCGATTGAGATGGCTCAACGCCTAATGAAAGAAGAAGGTATTCTTGCAGGCATCTCATCTGGCGCGGCAGTTGTAGCAGCAAACAGAATCGCCGAACTACCTGAATTTTCAGGAAAAACTATCGTTACTGTACTACCAAGCTCTGGTGAGCGTTACCTAAGCACAGCCCTATTCGCTGGCATCTTTACGGAAAAAGAGAACCAACAATAATATGTGGTCAAATCAATTTTTCGTCCAAAAAAGCCCCGTTTAGGGGCTTTTTTGTTGATCCCTGCCCCACCTTTGGTAATATCGGGTCTGTTTTATTTTTCGCTTCAAAATAAAAGAAGCAATAAACAAATTCTGAAAGTCATGAGTACTCAGTAAAAGACGACCATGGCTGGATAAAAATTTATAACCAGTCTAAGTTCTAACACGAACATGGCGTACTAGCCTCTAGCGCATTTGGGCTAAAGCAGTTAAGCTAATCTGGTTACAAACTTACAAAAAATAAATTAATTGGGGTATATAAAATGTACGAGAAGCAAGTAGAAATCACAGCAGAAAACGGTCTTCACACTCGTCCAGCTGCACAGTTCGTTAAAGAAGCAAAATCTTTCGACGCTGACATCACAGTGACTTCTAACGGCAAAAGCGCTAGCGCGAAAAGCCTGTTCAAACTACAAACTTTAGGCCTAGTAAAAGGTACTAACGTTACTATTTCAGCTGAAGGTCCTCAAGCTCAGCAAGCAGTAGACCACCTAGTTGCTCTTATGGATCAACTACACTAATACGGTCTCCTTCTTTCAAAGCCATTTTGCATAGCAAAGTGGCTTTGTTCGAAATAGATAGGAATAAGCGCGACATTAGTCGACGACTTAAAGTCACACACTCTCCCGTTTACAGTTGAACAACTAAGGTAAGGCTATGATTTCAGGCATCCTAGCATCTCCTGGTATTGCTTTCGGTAAAGCACTACTACTTCAAGAAGATGAAATTGTCCTAAATACTCAATCTATCTCTGACGACCAAGTTGAAGCAGAAGTACAGCGTTTCTTTGACGCTCGTAACAAATCTTCTCAACAACTTGAAGTTGTTAAGCAAAAAGCACTTGAAACTTTTGGCGAAGAAAAAGAAGCAATCTTTGAAGGCCACATCATGCTGCTTGAAGATGAAGAGCTAGAAGAAGAGATTTTAGCACTCATCAAGAAAGACAAGATGCACGCAGACAACGCGATCCACACTGTGATCGAAGAGCAAGCTGTTGCACTAGAGTCTCTTGATGATGAGTACCTAAAAGAACGTGCAACTGATATCCGTGATATCGGTACTCGTTTCGTTAAAAATGCTCTAGGCATCAACATTGTATCTCTAGCAGACATCAATGAAGAAGTTATCCTAGTAGCTTACGACCTAACGCCATCTGAAACTGCACAAATCAACCTAGACTACGTTCTTGGTTTCGCTTGTGACATCGGCGGTCGTACATCTCATACTTCAATCATGGCACGTTCTCTTGAGCTTCCAGCTATCGTTGGTACTAACGATATCACTAAGCAAGTTAAGAACGGCGACATGCTTGTGCTAGACGCGATGAACAACAAGATCATCATCAACCCTTCTGAAGCTGAATTAGCGGAAGCTAAGAAAATCAAAGCAGATTTCGAAGCAGAAGCGGCTGAACTAGCAAAACTAAAAGATTTGCATGCTGAAACTCTAGACGGTCACCGTGTAGAAGTTTGTGGCAACATCGGTACAGTAAAAGACTGTGACGGTATCCTGCGTAACGGCGGTGAAGGCGTTGGTCTGTACCGTACTGAATTCCTATTTATGGACCGTGACGCGCTTCCTACTGAAGAAGAGCAATACGTTGCTTACAAAGAAGTAGCTGAAGCAATGGAAGGCGAGTCAGTGATTATCCGTACTATGGATATCGGTGGCGACAAAGACCTACCATACATGGACCTTCCACAAGAGATGAACCCTTTCCTAGGCTGGCGTGCAGTACGTATCAGCTTGGATCGTCGTGAAATCCTACGTGACCAACTACGTGGCATCCTACGCGCATCTGCACACGGTAAACTACGTATCATGTTCCCAATGATCATTTCTGTTGAAGAGATCCGTGAACTGAAAAAAGCAATCGAAGAGTACAAAGTTGAACTTCGCGCTGAAGGCCTAGCTTTCGATGAAGAAATCGAAATCGGCGTAATGGTTGAGACTCCAGCTGCTGCTGCAATCGCACACCACCTAGCGAAAGAAGTATCTTTCTTCTCTATCGGTACTAACGACCTAACGCAATACACTCTTGCGGTAGACCGTGGTAACGAAATGATTTCTCACCTATACAACCCACTATCTCCTGCTGTTCTTACAGTAATCAAGCAAGTGATCGACGCATCACACGCTGAAGGTAAGTGGACTGGTATGTGTGGTGAGCTTGCTGGTGATGAGCGTGCAACGCTACTTCTTCTTGGTATGGGTCTAGATGAGTTCTCTATGAGCGGTATCTCTATCCCTAAAGTTAAGAAGGTAATTCGTAACTCTAACTTCGCTGAAGTTAAAGCTATGGCTGACGAAGCACTATCTCTACCTACAGCTGCAGAAATTGAAGCTTGCGTAGAAACATTCATCGCTGAGAAAACTCAGTAATCGCCAAATGCTTAATAAAGTTAGACGGCTAAAAATAGTCGTCTAATTTGTTAGATTGGTATAGTATATTCTACAGAATAAAACTAAACGTTAGGAGCATGACACAATGGGTCTGTTTGACAAACTGAAAAAGCTTGTATCTGATGACAGCGCTGATGCTGGTGCAATCGAAATCATCGCACCTCTTTCTGGTGAAATCGTAAACATCGAAGACGTGCCAGATGTAGTTTTCGCTGAAAAAATCGTTGGTGACGGCATCGCTATCAAACCAGCTGGCGACAAAATGGTAGCTCCAGTTAACGGTACTATCGGTAAGATCTTCGAAACTAACCACGCATTCTCTATCGAGTCTGACGACGGTGTTGAGCTTTTCGTTCACTTCGGTATCGATACTGTTGAACTTAAAGGCGAAGGCTTCACTCGTGTAGCTGAAGAAGGTCAATCTGTTAAAGCTGGTGACACTATCATCACTTTCGACCTAGCGCTTCTAGAAGAGAAAGCGAAATCTACGCTTACTCCAGTTGTTATCTCTAACATGGACGAAATCAAAGAGCTGAACAAGCTTTCTGGTTCTGTAACTGTTGGCGAAACTCCAGTTCTTAAAGTAACTAAGTAATTTCGATTACTTAACTGCTTTAATAAAAACGCTACCCAAGGGTGGCGTTTTTTGTGCCTGCTATATTGATCGAGTTCCTTAAACAACGGTTCTTGTTACCGCTCCTCACCTTGTTGTAAATAATCCCTCAACGAACCACAGCATTACCAATCCTTGATTGCCAACCAACCACTCTGCTTTGTTATTAAACCGTGTTAAACGCTATTCTAGGCGCTGTTCCCACATGTTAAATCACGAGAGATGACTTTCGACCACAACAAAATCCCTGATATCTCGTTCTACTCGATTCTGGGATGACGGCATGTGGACTTGTCGACTTATAGTTAACCCGTCATTCCCTACAGTGAGGAACGTGATAGGGAATCTCGCTTTTTCTTCTCTTAACCAACATTGCACTTTTCCAAATACACCTTCACCTAATTTCAAGCAATAAAAAACCCAGCCGAAGCTGGGTCT
>NZ_AJZD02000181.1 GCF_000272105.2 Vibrio splendidus 12E03 | reverse complement strand
AAAAAAGAACGCTTCCATTGATATACCAAGGGAGGTGAAGTGGCACTAACCATACCGCGATGACCAGCAAAATGACGATACCTTTGATACCCCGTATCAGATTTACCTTAGTTGAGGGGGCATGTGAAAAGGTCAGTAATCTATATAGGAAAATGAACAAGTAAAGTGTGTTGATAAAAAGTATCACAATATTATCCAATAAGGTTCAGTGTGACGGCAATAAGCAACGCTTGTTGGGGCAAGGTGAAGCCGACAATTGAACGACGTGAAAGCGTCAGGTTGTTCCATCCCACCGCTG
>NZ_AJZD02000180.1 GCF_000272105.2 Vibrio splendidus 12E03 | reverse complement strand
CGCAGAACACGATCATGACGACCACAAAGGCCATAACCATGCTGAACACGATCATGATGACCATGAAGGCCATGATCACTCAGAAGGTGGGCACGGTGAGTTCACTGTCGAGTACCACTACCAATGTTCTGACATTGAAAAACTGGATACCGTGAATACTCAGTGGTTCTCTAAGTTCAGCAACACAAAATCAATGACTGTGAACCTGCTAACTGACAGTGCTCAAATTCAAGAAGTGCTTAACGCAGATCGTATTAGTTTTCGATTCTAATTAGCATTAGATTGAATTAAACGTAGATAAGCAGCCAAGTAAGTATTCACTTACTTGGTTGTACAAATCGGTGTGCTCTGGGAATTTATTATTCTAATAACTGTCCAGTAGATACACCGCTTTAATTATTGGAGCTAATATGTCTTCTGACAGTTCATCACTTGTCGTCAAACTCGAAAATATCAGCTTTCGTTGGAAGCCTGAATTGCCCCCAACGCTAGAGATCCCTTCACTGCATATCCAAGCCCAAGAGCACCTTTTCATCAAAGGGCCTAGTGGTTGCGGGAAATCAACATTGTTAGGGTTACTGACCGGAATCAACCAAGCTGAACAAGGCGAAGTATCTATCCTTGGCCAAGATCTCACACAGCTAACACCTCGCCAGAGAGACAAATTCAGAGCCGATCATATTGGTTATATATTCCAACAGTTTAACCTGCTTCCTTACCTGTCTGTGATCGACAACGTGACGCTTCCTTGTCAGTTTTCTAAGATTCGTAAGCAGCAAGTCACTGAAAGTCAGAACAGCCTGCAAGCAACCGCTCAAGAGTTGTTGCTCAGATTAAAGCTACCTCAAGCCCTAATGGACAAACCCGTTACCGAGTTGAGTATTGGTCAACAACAACGTGTTGCTGCCGCTCGTGCTTTGATCGGCCAACCCAAAATCATTATTGCCGACGAACCGACATCGGCTCTGGATCATGACAACCGAGAAGCCTTTATCGAACTGTTGCTAGAACAAGCGAATCAGGCGGGTTCTACCCTGATCTTTGTTAGTCACGATCCAACATTAGAAAAACTGTTCACTCGAACCATAGATTTAAAAACCGTTAACCAAGCTAAGGTTGTCGTATGAAAGTAATTACTCACTTAGCCTTAAA
>NZ_AJZD02000179.1 GCF_000272105.2 Vibrio splendidus 12E03 | reverse complement strand
CATGGCTCAAGCGTAGGGTTTTGAGTTGGTCGTTCAGTGCATTCATATCCTTTCTCCTAGTGATAACTATTCGGGCCACGAACATTGCTATGAACAAGGTTCGGCGTGCTCGTGCTGTCTTTGCTCAGCTGTCCTTCACGATTGTTTTTCAGCAAATTGCTGATGAAGGTGTAATTGGATTTTGTCAGCATCAGCGCATCTTTACAGGCTTGTTCAAGGCGCGGTTCGCCATAGGTTTTACTCAGACTGAGCAAGCCAAGACAGGAACGATAAGACTGCTCTGGATGAGGCTTGGAGTTCAGCATCTTATTGACGACTTCTCGTGTGGCTGCGCCGATATTGGC
>NZ_AJZD02000178.1 GCF_000272105.2 Vibrio splendidus 12E03 | reverse complement strand
CTTTCCCAAAGGGAGTGATACAGGCTTACCTTGTTCCGTATGTCGCGCAATGTCAGGTTAGATGCCCACTATAGATGTATGGACTCCTCTCCCCTCGGGGACTACGTTATAAATACACCTGTAAAAATAGTGGAGCTCAGATATGGAAGACAATCTAATACTTGCCATCGACCTAGCGAAAAACTCATTTCAAGTTTGCTATATGAGAATCAATGGTGAAGTTCTCATGAACAAAGCTATCAGCCGTACTAGTTTGATCAGACTGCTAACTGGAAAGAAGAAGTTTTCTTTAGTGGTCATGGAGGCTTGTGGTGGTTCTCATTACTGGGCTCGCTTAGCGAAGAAAAATAATTACGAAATTAAAGTCATCCCCCCTCGTGCAGTTACAGGTCTACAACTCAAACAGAAAACGGATAAGAATGATGCTTATGCGATAGGGGTTGCCGCTCTACTTCCTCATATATCTAGTTGCAGTCAGATGTCTGAAGAAGAGCAAGGACTACAGTGTTTGGATCGTGCTCGGGCATTACAGATAGCCCAACGAACAGCACTTAGTAATCAAATGCGTGGGTTCTTAATGGAATTTGGCATCGTTTTGCCCAAAGGAATAACTCCTTTAGTAAAACGGATCCCAGAAATATTAGAAGATGCAGAAAATGAGTTACCAGATTCTTTACGGCAAGTACTCGCATCTCAATCTGATTTATTAGCTATGTATACAGAACAAATAGAATACTACGACGGTTTAATCACAGAGCATGTTAGTCAAAATAAAATCTGTAAAAAGCTTAGTAAACTAGAAGGAGTTGGGCCAATCGTAGCATTAGGTCTAATGGTACGTTTAGGTAATGGTAAAGAATTTGTTCGAAGTCGAGATGCGTCTGCTTGTATAGGATTAACGCCTAAACAACACTCTACTGGCGGTAAAGAGCGTATAGGGCATATTTCTAAAAGTTGCGCAGATAAGCGTTTGAGAAGCCTCTTGTATCAAGGAGCAATGTCTATAGTGTACAAAGTTACACTTCGAGCACCAACAACGTATCCGCCCCATGAACCCACGGGCGATATTACTAATGTTTGAAGTTCCAAGGCAGGAGTGCATTGATATCAGGTTCTGCTTTCGCTAACTCTTTCATGCACTTGACCATGTAGTCGTAAAGGATAAGGCCTTTGGCTTTCGCTGTCTCGACGATGCTGTAAAGCATCGCGCTCGCTTCAGCGCCATTTGCAGTTGTCGAGAGCAACCAATTTTTTCTGCCAATAACCAGCGGCTTAATTGCACGTTCAGCACGGTTATTGTCTATCGATAAGTGACCGTCATCGATATAGCGGATGAGCTTCGGCCATTGACCGAGCGTGTATTTTATCGCTTTACCCAGCGGGCTAGACTCTATCACTTGTTGAGTCGTCATCCACTGGTACAACTCATCCAATATCGGCTTAGCATGCTGTTGACGCTCTGCTTTTCGTTTTTCCGCAAGCTCACCTTTTAAACGGGATTCTATCCCATAGAGTGTAGTCTTCCAAGAAGGTAACAGGGCATGCCCTCGCGCGACTGTTTTGATAGTCGTACAAGGCGATATTTTTCACATTCGGTAGTGCGGCTTCTGGTGAGTCTGCTCCCGAGCAGTAAAGCCACATATAGCACTGTTTATCTTCCTTGAGGACATTGAGCGGCGTTTCATCCGCCTGAACCACCACTTGCTCTAGTAGGTGCGTTTTCAAAACAGCGTAAAGCGGGGCGAACTTTTCACTGACTTGGATAATCCATCTCGCCATGGTGGTACGTGATAGGTCAATACCCGATTGGGTAAACAACGACTCTTGGCGATACAGTGGCATCGCGTATTGGTATTTGCCAAGGATGATATTGGCAAGCAAGCTTTCTGTCGCGAAGCTCTTAGGGATAATACTTTGCGGTGCTGGCTTTTGAAGGATGTGGCTGTTGTCTTCGGTCTTTTCGCACTGGCGGCAAGCATATTTAGGACGAACATATTCCAGCACTTTGAGCACGGCTGGTGAGAACTCCAGTTTCTCGCTGCGGTCTTCACCGATTTTATGAAGGGTATGATTGCAGCATGAGCACTGCTTTTCATGGTCGTCTAAATCAAGTTCGATAATCTCACGAGGCAAGGTCTTTGGAAGTGGCTTACGTTTACCACGCTTCTTCGTGGTGGTGGTCGTCGTGACCTCAACTTCTTCTTCCTTAGCGGCCTCACATTCCACTTCGTTGAATAGGTCACCTTGAGATTCATCGTAAGGCTTT
>NZ_AJZD02000177.1 GCF_000272105.2 Vibrio splendidus 12E03 | reverse complement strand
ATGCGGCTTATATGCTCGTCATGCGAAAAAGCGGGGTGATAAGCCCACGATGCGTTTGTGTGAAAATTGCGCGAAATGTATCGAAGACCATTTACCTGGTTGTGACGAACAAAAAGCCATCTCAAGTGTGTTAATGCAATTGAGAGAGGAACCGTCCATTTTTTAACCTAGCGGGCTACTCCGCGCTAATGTCATTCGCTTGGCATTGGCCAGCGAATTATTCATATAAATCTAATAATTCAGGAGCAGTTATGCTAACCAACCAAGAAATCGCCATTAAGCAAGGTGCATTTGATATACCGGGCTTTCATGAATCTGTAAAAAGAGATTTTGACGCAGGTTTGATTACGCTAGAAGAGGCGGCTAGGGAGTTTTGTAAAGCTAATTGGACGCCATATATAAATATGGCATACACAAAAAAACACCTTGGCATTGAAGATCAAACTGCTTGTTAAGTTTATAAAAAATCATAGAAGTTGAGGTAAAAGCTCTTAGGGCTTTTATTGATACGTCCAACCATACGGGAAATTACTC
>NZ_AJZD02000176.1 GCF_000272105.2 Vibrio splendidus 12E03 | reverse complement strand
TAACCCCTTTAAATTTATTCATACCGTTAGTTTGGTAGGACTCAATACACCTGGAGTAAATTCAGTGTGATCTTCTTCTCAAAATACGATTCATCACCATACCCATTAAGTAAAAATCCCTCTGAAATTTCTATCACAATCGCCAAAAACTCATAGTTCTTCTACCCCCTAAAGATTTTATTATATGGATTCCTAAAGAATTATTTCAAGGGAACCCTACAGATAAGCAGGTAAGTAAAACAAGAGAATTAATAGATATAAGAATTAACTAACAAAAGATCAGTCATACCTGATTTGTGTGTGGGTAACTTTCGTGAGGAACGAGCGAATAGTTATCCATCGCCCAAATCTGACACAGGAACGCCAAAGCGTTCCCCGTCAGTTCTATACCCATAATTAACTTGATCGATCTATATAAAAAGTAGATTTTCAGTGACCGTGCCAAGGTTCAATTTAAGCAGATATTCCGCTTGCTCACCCTCCGACTGGCTACGCCAGCTACGGGGTTGCGCCGAGCAGTTCAATTGAAAAACTAAAAATAACTGTATATTTAAACAGTATCAATTTTACTAAGGAGTGAACATGCGCGTAGAAATGAAGATTTTAAAAGCTGGCCTTCCAAAGAATGGATTAACGTTGATCAACGATGAATTGTTCAAAAGATTGTCTGTCATGTATCCAGACGTAAAGGTTCGAATACGTACTGGCACCAATAACCAACTAGAAATTTTTGCAAGAAAAGAAAATCGCTAATCGTATTATCGAAGAGGCATTTAATGAAGCTGATGAGTGGTTACTACAAGATTAACAAAGCGTTACTGAGTCGTGGTACACTACTTGCGGGTGCTCTTGGCTGTTTGTCATGAGCAGTCATTTAAACATTTTTGTTTGTGATAGATAGACAAAAGCCCCGTTAGTTAATAATAACCAACGAGGCCTCAATCATGTATCGACAACTTGATTATAGCCTCTTCAACGACGGAGGCAAGCAAAATGCCAAAAAGTAAAACCGCCCTGATGGGACTAACGGTCGTCTGTATGACGATATTGTGTTCGCTTTGGATTGTACGAGATTCACTCTGTGAATTTCGTTATGAAGATAAGAACGTAAACTTTCTAGCTACGCTTGCCTACGAAGTGAAGTAATGGCTGGACAGGAAGGGGCGTAAGCCTCTTCCTGATTCAGTGTTGTGATTCATGCCAAGGTGCACCCAAATCTTTTTCTCATCGAGATAATGAGGCTTCAATTGAGGATTAGCTCCTGATTGAAACGTTATGAGTTAATCCTCCAAGGAGTTGTTGTGGCGAAATTAAAGAAAATATGTTTTGTAATAATGGGGTTTGGGAAAAAAACTGATTACTCTACAGGGAAGACGTTAGATCTAGACAAAACATATAAAAATATAATTCAACCAGCAGTAGAGTCTTCAGGCTATCAATGTGTTAGAGCTGATGAAATACAAGATTCTGGTTTAATTGATAAAAGTATGTATGCATTACTTATGCATGCAGAACTTGTAGTCGCTGATATTTCTACTTTTAACCCAAACGCCATATATGAGTTAGGTATTAGGCATGCTGTAAGACCCTATTCAACAATAGTTATAAAAGAAGAGGAAGGTAAAATCCCCTTCGATTTAGATCACAATCGAATTTTTCATTATAAACATTTAGGTGAAGATATCGGTGCCGATGAAGCTAAACGTTGCCAGAAAGAATTAGCAACAACAATTAAAAGAGTCACCAGTAACTCTTTTATTGATAGTCCATTATACGATTTCATTAAAGATATTAACCCTCCTAAATTACCACCTGAAGAATATAAAAAAATTATTGGTGATTTAGCTGAAAGAGAAACTCATATATTTGCGATTGTTGAAAAAGCAAAAAACCACATGTTAGATGATGAATTTGTTGAAGCTGCTAAATTATGGGAAAAAGCTGCTGAAGCAGTTCCATCGGAAGATTATTTCCTTCAACAACTTGCCTTATCTACTTATAAATCAAAAGAACCATCTGAAGCTACGGCTTTAGCTGATGCATTAAGAGTAATCGAGAAGCTAGCACCGGATGGTGAATCTAATGACCCTGAGACTCTTGGCTTAACGGGCGCTATTTATAAAAGAATGTGGTTGTCTAATTCAGATGTCGAGTGTTTAAAAAGAGCCATAAATTATTATGAAAAAGGGTTTCAGATACGAAATGACTACTATACAGGCGAGAATTATGCGCTTTGTCTAGATATGATGTCTGAAGTTGAAGAAGACGAAGATGAAAAAACTTATTACGTGATTGCTGCAAAGAAAGCACGTAAACAAATTATTAAGATTCTGGTTCATGTAGAAGATGCTGCTGAAGAAGGTAACAGTAGTGTTGACGTGAAATGGGCATTAGCTACGTTAGCCAATTGTTACTTCGGTCTTGGAGATGATGAAAAAGGGAAAAAGTTTGAAAGTTTGTTTATATCTTTAGCTGAAGCGCAATGGGAAACTGATACCTTTAATGAAGGTAAAAAAAAATTAATTGAATTAACTAGGAGTTAGTAATGGCGAAAACATATAGTATTTTTATTAGTCACTCATGGCAAAATTCTGATGCACTAGCAAATTTGCATAGGTTGTTAAATGAGCGAGGCTATTTTAATGTTACATTTGAAGAAGTAAGTAAAGATGAACCTATTAATAGTACAAATGCTTATTATATTAAACAACGTCTAGCTGAAAAAATTGGAAATTCAAATATTGTAATTGGTTTAGCTGGAATGTATGCGAGTTATAGTGATTGGATGGAGTGGGAGTTAGATAAAGCCCTAGAATTAGACATTCCTATCATTGGTGTAATTCCTTGGGGGCAAGAAAGGATTTCTACAACAGTTTCTAGTCGTTCTAAAATCGACGTACGTTGGAATACAGAGAGTATTGTTGCTGCCATTCGGGACTATGCGAAATAACTCATAAGGTAGCTGGAGGCGTCTAGCCTCTAGCTCTGCCCATGACGGAGCACTAATTGGTGTTCCTTTTCCTGATTCAGTGTTGTGATTCATGCCAAAGTGCACTCAAATCTTTTCTTTCATCGAGACGTGCTTATTATTTTACTGTATAAGTCGATATGTTATTAATCATTTTTGCAATGATTAAGGTTTGGCCCTCACTTCGTTTTAGCGAGTGTTCATAAAGGTGTAACTTTATGAACATTACATTTCACCCATCTCAATACTGTCCAATTAGTCTTTGAAATAGCACATGAACATGTACACTAATGTTTAATTATCTTAATGTTCATTTTAAGGGGCTTTTCATGAAAATTGGCTATGCTCGTGTCAGCACTCAAGACCAAACGCTCTATGTTCAACTTGAACAGCTTAAACATATTGGTTGTGACAAAATTTACCAAGAGCA
>NZ_AJZD02000175.1 GCF_000272105.2 Vibrio splendidus 12E03 | reverse complement strand
AAAAAAAAAACCGCCTTTGATAGGCGGTTTTTATTTACGCTAGCTTTTATAAAGTTCTGTTTTTATGAACATAATCTATTAGCTCACGCGAGTTGATTACTCGTCGTCCACTTTTGGTGCGACTTTCTTCTTAGGGATAAACACTGTATCACCCACTGCCACATTCTGGTGGAAGCTCTTATCGCGCTTAACTGGTTTCTTCGGCGTTTTCTTCGCTTGAGTGTTGGTTTTCTTCTTCGCAGGGCCGCCTTTAGCAAACGCAGGTTTACGAGGTTTAATACCTTTGAACTTACCTTTTAGGCCTTCAAGCACAGAGAAAGTAAGATCTTGTTGAAGGTAAAGCTCAACACGCTTGAAGCTGTCCCAGTCTTTTGGACCAACCAAAGAGATTGCATCGCCTTTGTTACCGGCACGGCCAGTACGACCAACACGGTGAACGTACTCTTCGGTGTGCTTCGGCATATCAAAGTTGATTACATGGCTTACGTTTGGAATATCGATACCACGAGAAGCGACATCGGTTGTTACCAAAATCTTGTAAACCGCACGCTCAAACTGACTCATGATCGCATTACGCTGCGTCTGGTTTAAGTTACCGCTCAGTGCAACTGCTTTAAGCTTCTTCTCATTCAGCTTATCCGTTAGGCGATCAGTATCAGCACGAGTTGCTGTGAAGATCATAACCTGACGGTATTCAGCTTCTTCTAGTACACGGTCTAGAATCGCTTCTTTGTGATCTAGGTGATCACATAGGTAGAATTTCTGAGTGATATCAAGGTGCTGCTCGTTAGAAACACCCACCGAGATGCGCTTAGGTGCGTCTAGCATTTCATTGGCAATACCGTTCACTTCAGCGTGGTCTAGCGTTGCAGAGAACATTAGCGTCTGACGACGACGGTGCTTAGCCGCATTCGCAATGCGACGCAGTTCTGGAGCAAAACCAAGATCAAGCATACGGTCTGCTTCATCAAGGATTAGCGTTTCAACACCATCAAGGAACAATGAGCGGTGCTCTAGGTGGTCAGCAAGACGACCAGGCGTCGCTACGATAAAGCGAGGGTACTTACGCAGTGCTTTAACTTGGTCGTTAAAGTTCTCACCACCTAAGATAAGCGCCGCTTCATAAGACAGACCACCAAGCATACTGCGCAGTTCGCCGTAAACTTGCTTCGCTAGCTCACGAGTAGGAGCCAAAATTACACCACGAGGATCTTTAGCAGAAAACGCTTTTGTTTTTAATGCTTTATGTATCATTGGCAACACAAACGCCAATGTTTTTCCTGATCCCGTTTTTGATGAAGCCAATAGATCCTTACCAGCAATAGCAACAGGGATCGCTTTTGATTGGATCTCTGTCGCCTTCTTGAAGTCGTAATGTTTTAAGTTCTTCAGTAAGCGGTTATCTAAGCCTAAATCTTTAAAGTGCAAAGGACTCTCCAGTCATGATGGTATTGAATAAAATTAATTTAACGTGACATGATACCGCGAAAGTACTTTATAAGGATAGAGATCACAGTAAATTTATCCCTTAATCTATCTTTAGCTAGAACATTGTATGCATTGCTAGCAAAGGGATAGCCCTCCAAAAACACCTTTTAATCGCCTCTCAATCCTTCATCTCATAAGTGAGACAGAACGTGATGCTTAGCTAATTACCTCAAAAATTTAGCAATTTCTTTAGTTATTGTTTTTGCAGTTAAAAAATTAGTCGCTACAATCATTAATGAAGCGACTATATGATAAAGAATGTATAGCGCATCTTTTGATGATAAATAAGCAAGGAGTTCTTATGAATAAGACGTTAATCGCAGCTGCAGCCTCAGTTTTCATTTTAGCCGGTTGTTCTTCAGAGCCAGAAGAAGCTGCAGTGTCAGAAATGGATCAACTAACTAACCAAGTAGCTCAACTTACAAGCGAAGTTGAAGCACTTAAGAGTGACAAAGCAGCCGCAGAAATGAAGGCACAAGAAGCAGAAGCAGCCGCTATGGCAGCGAAAGAAGAAGCGGATCGTGCTAACGAACGTATCGACAACATCGCTGAGTCGTACACTAAATAGTTTGAGATCTGAGTGCGATTAAGCTGTAGTTTAAATAAGTCGCAAAATCAGTATATGGACAGCACCACCTCTTAACGGATGTGGTGCTTTTTTTGGGGCGATACTAATTCGAGTAGAAGGTATTAATTCGAGTAAAAAAGATAAAACCGCCCCTTGTTACAGAAGAGGCAATCAAATTAGAACTCAATCACAGGTGGTGCTATCTCTACAGGCACGCCGTTTTGAGCAAAGATAACCGCTTTCGCTTTTGAATTAGGCAGTTCTGCGTCTTCAAGCCACCATTTTAATTCCACAGGGATCTGTAATGATTTCTTTGAACCATCACTTCGAGTTAATGGCTCGTGCGCTTCAACAAACACACTTCTATCTGGTTCTAATGACACCTTAATCGGCTCATTGATAATGGTGACCTGTTCACCACGGTTCACTTGCTCAAATAGCCACTCAATATCTTTAGGTTCCATTCGGATACAACCAGAGCTAACTCGTAAACCTATTCCGAAGTCTTTGTTAGTACCATGGATCAAATAGTCGCCAGCGCCATAAGCAAGTCTCAAAGCATACTCACCCAATGGATTTTCCGGCCCAGCGGGAACCACTCTCGGTAATTCAATGCCCTTTTCAAGATACTCTTTGCGGATTGAATTTGGTGGCGTCCATGTTGGATTCGGTCTTTTTTGGCTTATCTTGGTGATCATCTCGGGAGTATCGCGCCCCACTCGACCGATGCCGACAGGGAAAACATGCACCTGATTTTTCTCGGGCTCAAAGTAATACAACCTTAACTCAGCAAGATTGATGACGATCCCCTTTCTTGGGGTGTCAGGCAAAATCAAGCGGCTTGGAATGCTTAACACATAGCCTTCCGCGGGAAGAAAAGGATCCACCCCTTTGTTGGCTGCCATTAAAGAGAGAAAACCAATATCGTATTGCTTGGCAATGATGGCCAAGGTTTCGCCCGCCGCCACTTCATGCTGCTGGATTCTGCCCACAATGCGGCTTTCTGTCGGTGGCAATTCAAAGGTTGCAGCAGACACCCACGATGAAGCTATCCCGCTGGCAAGCAAAGTGGTTCTTACAACAAGCGACGCCGCCCTGTGAAGTCGTGTTTTCATTGACGGCAAAGGCGTCGGTTTAACGCAATACGACATACAAATCCTTGGTTTGTCTTTTATCAAAGTTTAGATTATCTCTGATCAAACGTCTCTACAACGTATTGTTGTCTCGAAACTAATAGGCAACAAGTTTATATGTAAGCCTTTTCCTCTCATTCGCTTGCAATTTACCCATACAAAATCGATTGCCTTTACGCTTTCAACACATTTGGTTATCAATATTAATAAAACTATAATGACAGACCTATTTTGTGACTAAAGTCTCATGGAGCCACGTTCTAACTCGCTAATATTGCCTCAACAAAACGAATTCAATTCAACAGAATCGGTAATTGATTAAATCCTGTTCCTATAATTACCGTTTAAACTTTGGAGAACAACCATGGCTACACCTCATATTAATGCTCAAGCTGGTGATTTCGCAGAAACAGTACTTATGCCGGGCGACCCGCTTCGCGCAAAATACATTGCAGAAACATTCCTTGATGACGTGAAGCAAGTTTGTGACGTTCGCAACATGTTTGGCTACACAGGCACTTACAAAGGTAAGAAAGTTTCTGTAATGGGCCACGGTATGGGTATTCCATCATGCTGCATCTACGTACACGAGCTAATCGCTGAGTTCGGCGTGAAAAACGTAATTCGCGTAGGTAGCTGTGGCGCAGTACGTGACGACGTTAAACTAATGGACGTTGTTATCGGTATGGGTGCATCTACTGACTCAAAAGTAAACCGTATTCGTTTCAACAACCACGACTTCGCTGCTATCGCTGATTTCGGTCTTTTAGAAGAAGCAGTAAACCAAGCTCGTGCACAAGAAGTTCCAGTTAAAGTTGGTAACGTATTCTCTGCAGACCTTTTCTACACTCCAGAAGCTGACCTTTTCGAAAAAATGGAAAAGCTAGGCATCCTAGGTGTTGATATGGAAGCGGCTGGTATCTACGGCGTTGCTGCAGACCTTGGTGCTAAAGCACTAACTATCCTAACAGTATCTGACCACATCATCCGTGGTGAAAAACTAAGTTCTGAAGAGCGTCAAAAATCTTTCAACGACATGATGAAAGTTGCTCTAGAGACAGCAATCAACATCTAACGATTTGATAAAAGATACATTGAAAAGCGTTACCCCGCAGCCAGGCTCGCTTGGCTGCTCAAATAATCCCGAGGGGGAGATCGTGTCTAACGACAAGCTGCCAAAAGATGCGGATGGTTTGCAACTCAACTTTTGTAAAACATTGGCGTGTGACAACTTTGGCTTGAGCGATGCAAAACGGTATGTTTTGCAACACGCGAACCCTAAGCGTCCAGCGATGGTTTGTCGTGAATGTGGAGCTTTCCCCCCCTTACTTAACAACCGTGAAGTGTTAAGCGAACTTCATCGCCTAAGACAACTTCACAGCGATGGGCTCCCTGCTTGTCGTAATGATGATTGCGATAATTTCGGCTTATCGGTTCATACCCATAAACATCTTTATCATGCCTTCGGCTACAGTGGGGACAGGCAGCGTTATCGATGCAAAGACTGCCAATCAACCTTCGTTGATAAATGGTCTGGATCCAACAAAAAACTCCAATTTCAAGAGAACCTCATGGGCTTACTGTTCATGGGCTATTCCGTACGTGAAATCTGCCGAAAATTAGAGATCAACCCAAAGACTTTCTATGATCATGTTGACCATATCGCGAGCCGTTGTCGTCGTAAATTAGCGATGATCGATGCACGATGGGTTAACCATGCGAAAGATTACGAATTCGCCTCTCACTACCAGCGTCTACAGCCACAAAGTAACAACGGTGTGGTTTGGATAGCGACTGGCGAGGCGCATTCTGGCTACATCCTTTGCCAACACGTTAACTACTCTCAAAATGAAGAGCCATCAGGGAATGTCGACCACAACCCTTATGATGATGTTGCACGCTTTGTATCCAAAGAGCACTCTTCAGAAGCGAATCTCGAAGTTCCTCAGCCCTCTGACAAACTAAAAGAGAGAATTGAACAACAGTACCAAGTGATTCTCGCGAGAGGTAACGTTGAGGACCCTATGGGTAACCTCACCACATTTAGCTATCCTTCAAAAGGCGCACTAATTCGACCGCCTTATACCTCTTATGCTCACTTCCTACATGTTCTGGATATGTGCAATGAAGACAAGCATGTCGCCATTTATATGCCACAAGATCCATTACTAAGATCTGCCGCTTTAAGCGTATGTTTGCCGCGCATTCAGAGTCAAAATATTGACCTTATGTATGTAGAGGAAGATTCAGGCTGGCAAGACGATCAAAGTTTTGAAAAGATCGACATCGTTCATATGAGTTGGTGGCGAGATCGCTGGGCTATTGCGAATCAAGGTGAAAACCAGAAAGGTATCTGCTACCTAACCGGTAACAATCCAGAACCAAAACAGTGGTTTAACACGTCCTCAATTCAACAAACTAAGTTCTATCAACAACGCTTTCAGCTGTTATTTGATAGCTTTATTAATGAGCCCAGACGTAAGCTTCGTCCTGGGGGCATTCTTCCATTGCTCGACATATTTAGAGCTTGGCACAATCTGTGCTACCAAGATAAACAAGGGCTCACGGCAGCACAACGCTTAGGCGTAGCAGAGCTGCCATTAACTCTAAAGCAACTACTTTCATAGCAACAAAGCCTATAGGTAATTATTCGGGAACTCATTGATTTTAAAGCGACAACATGAGGTAACACCCATAATTAGAAAAGATCGATGTTCCTTTGACGCTCTACGAAAGATAATTGGTGCTTATCTCAAATTACACTCTTATAATGATTGTGTTATCAATATGTTCGATAATCATGGATGTAAGTCTTGGACAAAAATCAGTACCTTCTTGAAACAGAATTAGAAAAACTCAAAACTCGTGTCGACTCTGAGCCATCGGTGATCCTAGAGATTGCCCAACAGTGCCTAGTCCGATCAGAGCAAGTTCTGTTTGAAGAGGGTGCCATCCAGTCATTAATGTTAATGGCAAGATGTAGCTGGAACCTGATGGATTATCAAAAAGGTTTAAAATACATCAAGGAAGCCTACAAGCGCCAAAGCCGATTAGATACCGACCTTTTTCTCCCTGAAATCCTCCATTTACACGCGCTCCAGTTCTGGGGACAAGCCAAGTATTACTCCGCCCAACAGTTTTGGATCAATGCCTTAGAGCAGTCCGCATTGGTTGATGAAGTCGAAATTCAAATTGAATGCCTCATTGGCCTTGGCAATATTTGGCGAATGACCCACGAATATAAACTTGCACGTTCTACCCACCAGCTTGCCGTTAAAGTGGCTAACAACAGCCGCATTGGTTGGTTAGAGGGTAAAGCCAGAATACTGCTTGCGTGGGATTACTACCTGCTCAACAACTATGTTGAAATGCTGTCGGTATTGGACGGTGCAGAAGAAGCATTAAAAGACCATAAAGATAACACTTGGCATGCAGAGGTGTGGGACTTTCGAGGCCTTGCCCTACTTGGTCTTGAACGCTTAGATGACGCGGAGCGAGCCACGGCCAAAGCGCACAACCTGGCAGTTGAACACAACCTAGTTTGGATGAAGGCGCACTCATACATCAGCCGAGCTAGATTGGAGCTCCTGAGAAAAAGACCAGAACAAGCGGCGGAATTACTGAGGCTCGCAGAACAATCCGCAAACGAGTTCGATAATGGCGAGTTGCTGAGCCAAATCTGTTACCAACAATCCTTGGTGGCGGAAGAAAACCAAGACTTCCAAGCCGCGCTCGTCGCCTTTAAAAAGTACCGTCAATATTCTATCGGCATGCTCAAAGAGCAAACGACACGTGTTGGGTTAGATAAAGCACGCAGTTCAAAACGCCAGCTAGAGCAGAGAGCGCGAAAACTGATTAACCGTATTCGCGGTCAGCACGAGTACGATCCTGAAAAGCACCTCTCTTACGTTGTCTCTGAAACCTTTTGGTGGGAAAAGTTAGTTCTGTTCAAGACAGAGCTTAAACGTTCAAACCACAGCATCATTATGTTCCATCATGTCGATACTGATTACTTAGATGTCTGTACCGAGATTGCTCATGCTTTATGTAACCAGAATGACTTCATCGCAAGGCTAAGTTCTGAACGTGTGGCTCTTATGCTTTCCGAGAAAGGAGAAGCCGCAGAACAAACCTTCCAAACTCTCAGCACCATGCTCGATATCTATCCATGGCATAGAAAAGGATTAAAAGGTTCGAAACCAAGCGTCAGCCTCAATGATATTTTGACGTTCCCGTTCACGCTTGAACAACTCGAAGAAGACGATGCTGAGGTAATAGAATAATGGAAACTCTATTAAGCAAGATCACAGACGCCGGTTTAGACCCTTCATCAGTATCAGGTGAAGAAGCGATCATCTTCTGGAACCACATTCGTCAGCACGTTTCGACAACGCAAACAGAGCAAGCGCACTGCTATATCATTAGCTCTGAATACCGTGCCGAGTTACAACAAAATCAAACCAGTATCGAAGAGTTGAGACGAGCACTCGATCTGCTCCACCTTCCTGCCGATATCGAAGATCTTCTGACAGTCAAAACTAGCTTAAGTGACCGCTTAGTTGAAATTGGTGATTACACCTCAGCACTCAATGAATTCGTCAGTTCATCGACAATCGCGGTTGAACACGGTCATATCGATGAGTATGTATTAGCCATTTTAGGCATGGGCAACCTGTGTGATTCCTATGGCGATCACAACAGAGCTCTTCGCTACTATCAAAAAATCAGCAGCATAGACCATGCGATAAGCAGTCGCTCACTTCGCCTCAAATTCAAGCTGCATATGGTAGCAAGCCTACTTCTACTCAATCGCATTACAGCAGCCAGCGATTTACTGAATGAGTGCGAAGAACTGAGTATTTTGGTGAGTGACAAGTTGCTCACAGCTCAAATACTGCTTTACCAAGCAAAGGTGCTGCGCGCTAAGAAAAAATACCACGAAGCGCTACGCTGTCTGTCTAAGGTTCAATACCCAGCCAACAGCACTCAAGCAAGCTGGCTTGCAACCATGACTCGTCTAGAGCTCGCACATTGCCTAAGTGCAACCGGCAAGCAAGACTACGCGAGCATGATTTTGTCGAGCACAGACAAACGCGTGAAAGCCTACTCGTCGCCAGTACTTGCAAAACGATTCTACGATTCGCTAAGTGATGTGTGTATGAATCAAGGGCGTTTTCAAGAAGCGCTAAGCTATGAGAAAAAAGGCTACCGAATTGAAACCGATCTGATGAAGCAGATCCCGATCAGTGAACTCGGTGCAAGCCAACTACGCCGCCTATCCCGTTTTGAATTACAACTCAAACTCATTCTCTCTGAACAAGAGAACAAAGAGTTGAAAGAGACAACGGAACAACACAAGAATGCGGTGGCTCAGCTTCAACAAGACGTGTTCACCGATCCATTAACAGGGTTACACAACCGTCGCTGGTTAGATGTCAAATTGAAAGACATGCTGTTGCACGATACCTCTTTCGCACTGATGGTTGTTGATATCGACCACTTTAAGTCTATCAATGATGAACTGAGTCACTTAGTCGGTGATAAAGCGATTGTTAGTGTGTCTCAAGAGCTGCGTTCATACTTTAAGTTTAAAGGCGCATCGTGTGTCAGGTTTGGCGGAGAAGAGTTCCTCGTCATTCTAGAGAACACTGATCTTCCGAAGGCAGAAATGCACTCTGAAAATTATCGAGAGCGCATTTTCCAATTCGGTTGGCATGAGATACTTGGGGAGCGCGGTTTGACCGTGAGTATTGGTATTACTTTGCATCGTGACGGAGAGAATACTCAACGTACCTTCTACCGTGCCGATAAAGCGCTATACCGAGCTAAAGCCAACGGCCGTAATCAAGTGTGTACAGAGTAATGGCATGACACTCTGTAGCTCAGGCCAGCAGCTTATTGATAAAAGAACAGAGAAATACCAGCAAGGGCGGCAAGTGTGCCTATGATACTTTGCTTTGACACCTTCTCCCCTTTCAGCGCATAAATCACCAAAATAAAGACCGGGCTGGTCGCTATCAACGTTTGTGCAATCGCAGGGTTAGCATTCTTCAACGCCACTTGTTGAAGCCATAGAGCGAGAAACGTCCCGACAAAGATTGCTCCTAATAACCACAGTTTATCGAGCTTGGTCATTTCCCATAAATCTCTTTTTATCGATGAATACGGCTTCTTTTCAACAAAAGGGATAATCAGCATCACGGCAAATACGCCAATCGTCAGGCGAATCAGTGCACCTAACAGTGGTGGAATGTCACCCGCCACTAGAGCGTAGTGAGAGATAACCACACCAGATGCCTGACAGACACTCGCCACAAGCCCATAACCAATGCCACCCCACTGCGCTTTGTCATTCGATTTACCGCTCGCAGATTTTGATGGCTGGAAGACAACGAAGGTCACCGCCAGTGTTGTAATCACGACACCGAGCCAACTTTGCACTGTCAATACAGCGCCAAGGAACATTAATGCCAGCACACCAGAAAGAGGCGGTGCTAAAGACTCCAGTAACAGCGTCTTATTGGCACCGATTCTTTTCAACGCCGCAAAATAGGCGCTATCTCCAATCGCAATGCCAATCACACCTGAAATTGCCAATATCAGAAAATGGTTGGTACTCAGTTCAAACTCCGGCATCGGAATAAGAGGCATCACCAGCAACATCATCCCTGACGCCACCACACCCTTAACAATGTTCAATTGCATCGCAGAGAAGCGATGTCCAAATTGCCCATAGATCCATGTCGCACATGCCCACACAATTGCAGCGCCAATGGCCGCCAATTCACCTATATACACCCGTATTTGTCCTTTATTTTTTGTTGTTATGGTTATGCCCGTCATTTAGAATCTTAACTGTCATCATTTCAGCTTAAATACCAACCAGAAAGCCGAAATAGCCTCTTCAAACGCGATGAGATTTTATAAGATTCATCAATGCTTTTATTCGCATTAGAAGCGACAACACATTATTTTCAACTCGGTAAATCATTTTTATAACAATTACTTGGATGATAGCGTAGTATATTTATAACTAATATCTAACATTACAAGGATCTATTATGTTTTTAGACTACTTTGCACTCGGTCTACTGATTTTCGTAGCATTGGTTATCTTTTACGGCATCATCGTTATTCACGATATTCCCTATGAAATTGCGAAAGAACGCAACCACCCTCATCAAGATGCTATTCATGTCTCAGGCTGGGTTAGCCTATTCACCTTACACGCTATTTGGCCCTTCCTTTGGATCTGGGCAACGCTGTGGCGTAAAGATCGTGGTTGGGGCTTCGCTAAATTAGAAGAAGAACAGCACGATATTCATCATCGCGTCGATATTCTCATCGATCAAGTGAGTACCCTTCAGGAAGAAATCGTACAGCTCAAGCAAGCTAGTGCTGAACAAAACACTCCAGAGAAAGAGACAAACAACGTTCAAGATCAGGAGGCTAAGTAATGGATTTACTGCTGATAATGACCTATGCGGCACTTTGTATCACCATCTTCAAAGTATTTAATATCCCGCTCAATAAATGGACAGTACCTACCGCCGTTCTTGGTGGTGTCGTCATCATAGGTACTTTGATCCTACTGATGAACTATAACCACCCTTTCACACAAATTGGTAATCAAGTTTACTCAACAACGCCAGTCGTTTCAGGCGTTAGGGGTAAAGTTATCGAAGTGCCTGTAGAGGCAAACAAACCTCTGAAGAAAGGGGATATTCTTTTCAAAATAGACCCAGTTCCATTCGAAGCTGAAGTGGCAAGATTAGAAGCGAAGGTAAAGGAAGCAAGCCAAGGTGCGCTTGGAATGGAATCTGAAGTGGCTGAAGCTGAGGCTGCAAAAATCAAAGCCATCGCAGAGAGAGATAAAGCCCAACGTGAATTCTCTCGTTACAAGCGCGGCTATGACAGCGGAGCCTTTACTGAGCAACAATTAGATACTCGCAGACAAGCTTACAAGGCATCAGAAGCCGCCGTGAAAGTGGCAGATGCTAATCTAGAACAAGCACAAATTGCCCTAGAGTCTGAAATTGGTGGCGAGAATACAGCCGTTTTAAGCTTATTGGCCGAATTGCGTAAAGCTCAGTTTGATTTAGAACAAACCGTGGTTCGAGCTCCCACTGACGGATACGTTACGCAACTAGCATTGCGCCCAGGCGTTATGGCAGTACCGCTTCCTTTAGCTCCTGTGATGACCTTTGTTCACACAGAAGAACAATTCTATACCGCTGCGTTCAGACAAAACTCCTTACAACGCCTGCAACCGGGTTACGAAGCTGAGTTCTTGTTTAGAGCATTGCCAGGGAAGATATTCAAAGGACGTATTGATGAAGTGATTCCAGCTATTGGTGAGAGCCAATTCCAAGCTAGAGGCGCGCTTCTAGGTACTGATGCGTTGCGTACCAGTGGTCGTGTGTTCGTTAAATTGAGCATCACTGATGATCTGTCTGACTACCATTTACCGATGGGTACTGCGGTTGAAGTTGCCGTTTATTCTGACAGTTTCACTCACGTGTCTATCATGCGTAAGGTCCTTATTCGCATGAAGAGTTGGCAAAACTATCTATACCTAGACCACTAAACGGTCGTAGATATGTGACGAACCCGCTTAACACATTGTTAAAGCGAATGAAAAAGCCAGACCCGCTCTGGCTTTTTTGTTGCTTGATTAACCGTAAAATTGCGTTTTTTACACGATATTTAGGTGTTCAGATGGAATTTTAGACATCTAGACACTTACCTTCCCTTATGGAAGGGTTCTACTGTATAATGCGCGCCTTATTTTTTATATTTGCCCAAAAAACGTTCTCATTGAGACGCATATTAATAATGGCGAATATTCGTTCTTTATTAAGCTTTATCTTTCAGTATTCGAGGTTATCTATGAACTTTTCAGCTAAAACAGTCGTCGTTATTGCCATTGGCGCGGCACTGTACGGCATTGGTGGTTTACCTATGTTTGGTGTCCCAGTGTTTGCGAACACGACATTGAAACCAGCGATGGCAGTTCTAGCACTGTTTTCTGTTTTGTTCGGCCCAATTGTTGGCTTCTTAGTTGGCTTTATCGGTCACTGGGTTACGGATCTATTCGCAGGCTGGGGCGTGTGGTTAACTTGGGTTTTAGGCTCAGGTATCGTAGGTATGGTTATCGGCTTATTCCCAATGATGACTAAGAAACGCCTTCAACAAGGTGAACTGCCAATGAAAGATTTTGTATTGTTCGTGATACTGGCCCTTGCAGGTAACGTTGTAGGCTATGGCTGCTCTGCGTTCCTCGACACCATCCTGTACGCAGAACCGTTTACTAAAGTCTTCACTCAACTGTCTATCATCGCAGCGGGTAACACCGTTCTGATCGCTGTTGTGGGCTTCCTGATCCTAAAATCAGTCGCTAAACGCAACAAACAAAGCCGCAACCTGACTGAGGCATAAGCGATAATGACTATAGCATTTTCGAACTTCTCTTTTAGATATGAGTCGCTGGATAAACCGACGCTAAAAAATATCAATCTAAGGATAGAGAAAGGAGAGAAAATCGTCATTATTGGACCAAGTGGTAGTGGTAAATCTACCCTAGGTCAGTGTCTCAATGGTCTGATACCTCATGCAATTAAAGGTGAGGTAACAGGCTCTTTAGAGATAAACGGCAAGAATATCTCTGAGTTTTCGATGCACGATTATACCGAGCAAGTCGGCACGGTATTACAAGATACTGACAGCCAGTTTGTGGGTTTGAGTATCGGTGAAGATATCGCTTTCGCACTCGAAAACCAGTTGATGTCGAACATTGACATGTACCCGTTAGTTAAGTCGACGGCAAAAATGGTCGACCTAGCGGACATGCTTGAGCGTTCACCTCATGACCTTTCTGGTGGTCAAAAACAGCGAGTATCGTTAGCGGGCATCTTAGTTGATGACGTTGATATCTTGCTATTTGATGAGCCTCTAGCAAGCCTTGACCCGAAAACGGGTAAAGCAACGATTGAGATCATCGATCAGCTGCATAAAGAAACCAACAAGACCATCGTGATTATCGAGCACCGCCTCGAGGATGTCCTACATCGCGATATCGACCGCGTGATCTTAATGGAACGTGGTGAAATCGTTGCTGATACGACACCCGATGAAATCTTGGCTTCTGAATTACTTGATACACACGGTATTCGTGAACCGCTTTACTTGTCGGCGCTTAAGGCGGCGAAAGCCCCACTAAGCAGCGAAGACAAGCTGTCAAACCTCAAGGCTTTAGACTACAAAAGGTTCCGCCCTGCTGTTCAAGCATGGTTTGCTGAGCGCCCTGCCCCGATAGCAGAGAAGCAGTACCCACCTTTACTTGAAGTTCATGGTCTAACTTATTCTTACGACGGCGAGAAGAACGCACTCGAAGATGTCAGCTTCAAGATTGGCAAAGGTGAGTTTGTTTCGATTCTAGGCAAAAACGGTTCAGGCAAATCTACCATCACTAAACTCATCATGGGTGTGATCGATGCCGATTCTGGATCTTCCTATCTAAATGGTGAAGACCTATCTGAGCTTTCTATCTTTGAAAGAAGCCAGAAAGTCGGCGTCGTGATGCAGAACCCAAATCATATGATCTCACATCATATGATTTTTGACGAGATTGCTTTTGGTCTTCGTAACCGCAACATTGCAGAAGAGCTGATCACAGAAAAAGTAGAGCATGTTCTTGAGCTATGTGGGCTGAGCAAGTTCCGCCACTGGCCGATCGAAGCCCTGAGCTACGGCCAGAAAAAACGTGTAACCATTGCATCTATCTTGGTACTGGAGCCTGAGCTTCTTATCTTGGATGAACCAACTGCAGGTCAAGACTACCGTAACTACACATCCATGCTGGCATTCATCCAAAAGCTTAATCGTGATTTGGGTATTACCGTTGTGATCATCTCACACGACATGCACCTCGTTCTCGAGTACACCACACGTTCAATCGTAATCGCAGACAGCAAGTTGATTGCCAATGCCGCGATGACGGAAGTATTTAGCCAACCATCACTTCTAGAACGTGCAAATCTTTGTACCACCAGCATTTATGAACTCGCGACTATGATGAAAATCGACGACACCAATGCGTTTATGCAGTACTTCATCGACTACGAGAGAAGCGCTCAATGAACGCATCAAAAGTAAAATTCGGCATCAATTACATTGATACAAAATCACCGCTTCATGCTCTCAACGGCATCACCAAATTTGCGCTCTTCTTAGCTTGGGTGACCGTAGTATTGACTACGTTCGACCTAAGATTGATTGCACTGCTTATTGTGACTGGTTTATACCTGCTAAAGCTGACCAATGTACCTGTACGCGTGTACAAGCCTTTGTTATTAGGAACGGCGAGTGTATTAAGCCTAAATGCTCTGTTCATGTATCTACTGGCTCCACAGCAAGGTACTGAGCTCATCGGCAGCGAAACCTTATTGCTGACATTGCCGGGTAACTACTCGTTGAGCCAAGAGACGCTGTTTTACTTAGTCACTGTCACGCTCAAATACATGAGCATGTTCCCGATAGCGTTGATTTTTGTCTTCACAACGCATCCGACTGAGTTTGCCGCGAGCCTCAACCGTATCGGTGTTCCCTACAAGATCGCCTATGCGGTCAGCTTAACACTGCGTTACTTGCCAGAAGTTAAGAAAGACTTCATCAATATCATGCATGCTCAACAGGCTCGTGGTGTAGAGCTCTCAAAGAAAGCGCCTCTAATTACTCGAATCAAAAATGTAGCTAAGGTTCTAGGCCCGCTCATTTTCTCTAGTTTGGACCGCGCAGACGAGATCTCTAACGCAATGACATTAAGAGGTTTTGGTCGACACAAAGCACGCACTTGGTATAGCTATGCACCTTTGAAACGTATCGATTTTGTTTGTTTAGGTGTCATCGTTTTTATCGTGGTGTTAGCCATTGCGAAACGCATTCTAGAGCCGCAGTTATTTTGGTATCCGTTCTAGTCATCTGAATTAGCATAGATAAACAAAGGCTTTAAATAACACACCGCTCAATAGGGCGGTGTTTTTGTTTATGCCAAAATCTGATTGATAATTGAACCAATGACACAATACTGACTATATTTAACGATAAATTGACCAGTTATTTACCCTTGGAGTTTGAGATTTAATTCAGAAGCTCTTAATATACTCGTTTACAGAATGTTACACTCAATAGAGATTTGTAATGGCTCGAATTACTCAAGTACAGAAACTAGAAAATCAAAAAAACTACGATGAGATCGTACTAAACCTTTTTCTGGCTGAAGGACATGAAGCACTAACTTATGCAGGATTGCTCAAGAGATTGGCATTAGTTTAACGACGCTTCAGGGCTATTATCCGTCGACCCGCGCTATTCGTTCAGTACTTCACGAACACATGCTATCGATCGTTATAGACAGTCTAGACTTTTCATCGGAAGCGCTTTTTATCCAATCTTGGCAAGCTGCTCTAGATAATGAGCAGTTTCGATACGTGATTAAATTGATGTTTTTCCATGCTTCGCAAATCAAGAATCCTGAGCAATTTAACCTCAGCTCGAACGGCGAATTTCGTGAAAAGATGTTGGATAGTTTCGGCAACGACTCAGTTCGAATCCTTGAAATGGTAGTCGGACGCTCAATGTTCTATCTCACCAACTTCAAGTAACGCTAACCAGTTTACTGAAATAGAAAAAGGGAACCCTAGGGTTCCCTTTTTTAGACTTTCAGAAAAGTGAGCAGCGATGACCTGCTCAACTTATAGACCTAATTTAGCTTGTAAAAAACGGTCGATAACGGCGGTAAGCGTAGCTCAATCGAAGTGTCTAATCCTTCGCTCTCTAATGATTCAATCTCAACTGTCTGCTTCACTTCAAAACCACTGCCTGCATAGTCCACAGAGTCTGTATTCAACAGCAGTGAGTACTCACCTTTTGCAGGAACACCTAAACGGAAATGCTCATGAGGCACAGGTGTAAAGTTAGAGACAATTAATACACGCTCACCAGACTCACTGATGCGTTCGTGCGCTAAGATACTCGCTTCAGCAGAGTCCTGTAGACGCCATTCAAAGCCTTTCGGGTCAAAATCAAGATCGTGCATTGCAGCTTCAGAGCGGTACAGGTTATTCAAGTCTTTCGTTAAACGCTGAACACCTTGATGACGTTCGTAATCCAGCAAGAACCATTGCAGTTGGTCATCATGGTTCCATTCAGCCGTCTGACCAAATTCTGCACCCATGAAGTTCAGCTTCTTACCTGGTTGCGCATACATGTAACCCATATAAGCACGTAGGTTTGCCGTTTGCTGCCATTCATCACCCGGCATCTTGTTATGGATAGAGCCTTTACCGTAAACCACCTCATCGTGAGACAGAGACAATACATAATTCTCACTGTGTGCGTAAACCAGTGGGAAGGTAATCGTATCGTGGTGATATTTACGGTTGATTGGGTCTTCTTGAATGTAAGACAAGCTGTCGTGCATCCAACCCATGTTCCACTTAAAGCCAAAGCCTAAGCCGCCCATAAAAGTCGGTGCTGAAACACCAGGGAACGCTGTCGACTCTTCGGCAATCGTCATCGCATTCGGGAAGTGCTTGTACACTTCTTCGTTCATCCACTTAAGGGTTGCGATGGCGTCATAGTTTTCGTTGCCACCGTCTGCGTTCGGAATCCATTGATCATGGCTGCGCGAGTAATCGAGGTACAGCATCGAAGCCACTGCATCAACACGAATGCCATCAATGTGGAATTGCTCGAACCAGTACAGTGCATTAGAAACTAAGAAACGACGAACATGCTCTCTGCCTAAATCGTAAATGTACGAGTTCCAATCTTGATGCCAACCGCGACGCGGATCTGGATCATGGAACAACGGCGTACCGTCGAAATTAGCTAAACCGTGCTCATCGCTTGGGAAGTGCGCTGGAACCCAGTCAAGCACAACACCAAGACCCGCTTGGTGACATTGGTCTACGAAGTATTTGAAGTCATCCGGTGAACCGAAACGGCTGGTTGGAGCGAAAAGACCAACAGGTTGGTAACCCCAAGAGCCATAGAATGGGTGCTCAGAAACTGGCATTAGCTCAACGTGCGTGTAGCCAAGATCCGTTAGGTATGGGATTAGCTCTGCCGCTAGCTCACGGTAGTTTAAAAATTCACCTTCAGCGTTACGCTTCCAAGAACCTGCGTGAAGTTCGTAGAACGAAAGCGCTTCTTTACGCTTTTGTGTTACAGGGCGATTCTGCCATTGAGTATCTTGCCACTCGTAACGAGCGTGATCGTAAGTTACAGATGAGAACGATGGGTACTGCTCAGAGTAGAAACCCCATGGGTCAGCTTTGTGTGGTAAGCCTTCGCCATTTGGTCCTTTTAATTCAAACTTGTATTGAGCGCCTTCTTCCAGTTCAGGAATGAATAGACCCCACATACCGTAATCTAAGCGTTGCATTGGGTGGCGGCGACCATCCCAAGCGTTGAAGTTACCCACCAAGCTTGCCGCAGTTGCATGCGGTGCGTACACCAAGAAACGCGTACCTGAAATCGTCTGTCCATCACGCTCTAGCGTAATAAACTGAGCCCCCATGTGATGATACATATCTTTCGGTGTATGAAGATCTTCATAACTCGCATATAGATCGTGGTACTGGTATGGATCATCAATGATCTGTTCTACACCAGCCCAATCAACCGCAAGCTTATAGTGAGTGAAACGTAAGTCTCTCTCTTGCTTAAGAATGAAACCACTTTCACCCTCTCGCGTTAACTCAATACGAGGTTCCTTTCCAATAATCAACTCGACTTTATCTGCCCCAGGAATCCACACCCGTAATGCACCTTGCTCAGAAGGTAGGTATGGCCCTAAAAACGCAAATGGGTCTGTGAAGCAAGCCTGTGATAGTTGGGTATATATTTGTTTTTGCTTTGAAATCGAACTTAGTTCCAAAACGTTTCTCCCTAACCAAACATCCAAAAAACATAATACAAAAATGCCCGCTATTAGTGCGGGCAATATAACGACGGTTTATTCTACCAGATGAGCATTCATTATTGAGTGACCGAGGTTGTAGTTTCGTACGGCGTAAGCAAAAAACCACCTAATTTCAAGTCACTCACGTCATTACTTACCTGCTTTTTCTCGAACGTCAGTCAGCTTAGAAGCGATACGATTAACGCCTTCGTGAGCAAATATTTCGTCCAAGTTCATTGATAGTTTGCGACGCCAGTTAGGGTATTCATCAACCGTACCAGGAATGTTTACTGGCTTGTCCATCTCTAGCCAATCTTCTAGCTGAACGCTCAGTAGTGTTGAACCACCAGCCGCTACGTGCAGTTGAAGTGCCTCAGCAAGGTAAGAGTCCATCGGTACTTGGCTCGCATCGCGGCCCACACCTTCTGGTAGGAAACCATGCCATGCTACTGAATCTAAGATACCTTGCTTGCACTCTAGGCGGTCATCGAACAAGGTTTCTAATTGTTCTGCATCTGGGTATAAGCCAATCTCTTGGCCCATTTTTAGGTCATCACAGTGCCAAAAGCCGCGAAGCGTTGGCATATCGTGAGTACACAGTGCCGCCATCGATTGTGATGCGTAGTGTTTTGGTGAGATGAAACCACCGTCGTCTTCTGATGTTTCGAAGAAGAACACTTTGTAAGAATGCACGCCAGCATCTGCAAGGATGTCGACAATCTCATCCGGTACCGTACCTAAATCTTCACCGATAACGCTACATTGGTAACGGTGAGACTCAAGCGCCAGAATAGACAGCATATCTTGTACTGGGTAGTAGATATACGCGCCCTTAGTTGCGTTCTCACCTTTTGGAATCCACCACAAACGCAGTAGACCTAAAACGTGGTCAATACGCAGTGCACCACAATGCTTCATGTTTGCACGAAGTAGCTTGATATAAGCGTCGTAGCTTGTTTCTTGAAGCACTTCTGGGTTTAGCGGAGGTAGACCCCAGTTCTGACCCAAAGGACCAAGAATATCAGGTGGAGCACCAATGCTCGCATCCATCACTAGGTTACCTTCGTCAGCCCAAGTTTCGCTGCCTGAATCTGCAACGCCTACCGCTAAATCACGGTATAGGCCAACTGCCATGCCTTTCTCTTCAGCAAGAGACTGTGCATCGTTGATCTGGCAATCCGCTAGCCATTGCAGGTACATGTACAGATGAACGTTTTCTAGGTTCTCTTTGATGTACTTCTGTGTCGCTGGGCTGTCGAATGTACGGTACTTCTCAGGGAATACCGGCCATCCCCACATGCCAGAATCTTCAGCGTGCAGTTCACCATGTAGGGCATCAAACGCGGCTTGATGCATCAGGCTATCGCCACCCTCTTCTACGAAGGCTAAGAACGCTTGTGCACGGTCGCTGTTTTTGTCTAGATGGCGAGTCTTAAATTCTGCGAATAGCAGAGGCAAGATGCTCATCTTAAGCTCAGACACTTCGGTGTAGTTTACCCAGTGTGCTTCACGCGCTTTTTGTAGACGCTGTTGGAACTCTGCGCTGCCTACCGTTTGTTGTGCTTCTGCACTTAATGCGAATTCAGGTACTGAACTCACATCAATGTATAGGATGTTCAACCAACGACGTGACGACGGGCTGTATGGGCTCGCGCCTTCTGGGTTCGCAGGGAACAATGAGTGAATTGGGTTTAGACCAACGAAGTCACCGCCACGAGAAGCGATATCCGCAACAAGCTGTTTTAGGTCACCAAAATCACCAATACCCCAGTTGTGCTGAGTTCTTAGTGTGTAAAGTTGAACACTTGGCCCCCAAAGCTTTTTGCCTTGCTCGATTGGTGACTGCTTGAAACACGCTTTTGGCGTAATAATCAGTGTCATCTCGTAAGGCTTCTTACGGCGCTTACGGCTCACAATAAGCTTGTGATAACCCCATGCCAAATCACTTGGCAATGCAAACACTAAAGGGCCACCCTCGGCACGCTCGTCACGAACGACTTGAGATTGAAGATAGCCTTCAAGTACCTCTCCTTGCTCGGTTTCTAAGCGCCAGCTGAACTCACTTTCACGAGCACTTACACCTAGATTAAGCGCCACTTCTACTGGCTCACCGTCACGCAAGACAAGAACTGGGTCTAGTACATCTTTTTTGTGTTTTCTTTCTGCTGACTTAAGCAGTGCATCATCGCTGCTTGTATCGTAGCCCAACGAAGCCAATAGAGACGTGATCGTCTCGTCTGATACTTGTGCTTCATCGCCCCACGCACTAACGTAACTGTCGGCAATGTTTGCCATTTCTGCGACTTGTTTTAATACGGTTTGTTCTTTCATCGCTCTCTCCGAAAACGTTCTGACGCTTTCTATTTTGTAGGGTTGTTAATTTAATTTTTACTAATCAATTAGCTTGTGACAATCGGTTTGTAAGCAGCTTGTTGATAAACGACAAACCTTTAAGCCTTTCGTTTGCTCACAAGCTAATTGAGCCAAGGCAGAAACTGCCTTGGCTACTTTGGAAGTATTAACGGTTAACCGCTTCAAGTTTCCAGATGTTGTTCACGTAGTCGCGGATAGAGCGGTCTGATGTGAACTTACCAACCAATGCTGTATTAAGAATTGCTTTCTTAGCCCAACCTGCTTGGTCTTTGTATTGCGTGCCCATGTCTTCGTGCGCTTTCACGTAAGAGGCGAAGTCAGCAAGACATAGGTAAGGGTCACCACCGTCTAGCAGGCTATCAAACGTTGCACGTAGAAGGCCTGGTTGACCTGGAGTGAACTCATCGCCAGTCAGTAGGTCTAGGGATGCTTTCAGTAGTGGGTCTGCATTGTAGTAGTCGTAAGGGTTGTAGCCCTGAGCTTTCAGTGCTTGAACACCATCAACGTCTAGGCCGAAGATGTAGATGTTTTCATCACCCACTTCTTCACGAATCTCAACGTTTGCACCATCCATCGTACCGATAGTTAGCGCGCCGTTTAGAGCCATCTTCATGTTGCCCGTACCAGATGCTTCTTTACCAGCTAATGAGATTTGCTGAGAAACGTCTGCTGCAGGGATGATGATTTCAGCCATGCTTACACGGTAGTCAGGAATGAATACCACTTTAAGCTTGTTACCGATGCGCGGGTCGTTGTTGATCTTCTCTGCAATCTTGTTAACCGCGAAGATGATCTCTTTCGCTAGGTGGTAACCCGGTGCTGCTTTCGCTGCGAAGAAACATACGCGTGGCTCACACTCGAAACCAGGTTCGTTAAGAATGCGGTGGTACAAAGATAGAATGTGTAGCAAATCTAGGTGCTGACGCTTGTACTCGTGCAGACGTTTGATTTGAACGTCAAAGATAGCGTTAGTATCTAGCTCGATACCCATGTTCTCTTGAACCCAATCAGCAAGGCGCTGTTTGTTTTCTTTCTTAACAGCCATGAATTCTTTTTGGAATTTCGCGTCTGTTGCAAACTTAGCGATGCCTTCTAGCTGCTCAAGTTTTGCTGGCCATTCAGTACCGATCTTACCTGTGATTAGCGTAGATAGGCCTGGGTTACAGAACTTCAACCAACGACGGGGCGTGATGCCGTTCGTTACGTTAGTCAGTTTGCCAGGGAAGATTTCGTTGAACTCAGGGAACAAGTCTTTCTTAACCAGTTGAGAGTGAAGCGCAGCTACGCCGTTTACTTTGTAAGAACCAATCACACATAGGTTTGCCATACGAACCATTCGGTGGAAACCCTCTTGGATGATAGAAAGCTTCGCTTGCTTCTCACCGTCACCAGGCCACATCTTGCGAACTTCTTGCATGAAGCGGTGGTTGATTTCAAAGATGATTTCCATGTGACGTGGAAGAAGACGATTGATCAAAGATTCAGACCAAGTCTCTAGCGCTTCTGGAAGTAGTGTGTGGTTCGTGTAAGCGAACGTGTGAGCACTGATTTCCCATGCTTGATCCCAAGATAGACCTTTCTCGTCAATCAGGATGCGCATTAGCTCAGGAATCGCAATCGTTGGGTGCGTATCGTTAAGCTGAATCGTTTCTTGCTTAGGCAGATCTTCTAGAGAGAAACCAGCGGCTTCGTGACGACGTAGAATATCGCGAACAGACGCTGCTGAGTGGAAGTACTGCTGCATTAGGCGCAGAGTCTTACCTTTCTCGTGGTTGTCGTTCGGGTAAAGAACTTTCGTGATGTTACCTGCATCGATTAGCGAGTGTTGCGCTTCGAAGTAATCACCGTTGTTAAAGCTAGCTAGTGAGAATGGTGCAATTGCCTGACATTCCCAAAGACGCAGCGGGTAAACCGTGTTTGACTCGTAACCTACGATAGGTAGATCCCAAGGCATTGCTTTTACTTCCATACCTGGAACCCAAGTACGAACTTCTTTACCGTCGATGAATTCAACGTCTACATGACCGTAAAAACCAATTTGTTGTGCTAGTTCTGGACGAGCTACTTCCCATGGGTAACCTTCAACACCACGCCATGCGTCAGGTGCTTCTTGTTGACGACCGTCTTGGAAAGATTGTTTGAATAGACCGTACTCGTAGTGAAGACCGTAACCTACTGTTGGGTATTCTTGAGCGGCACAAGAATCCATGAAACAAGCAGCTAGACGACCAAGACCACCATTACCTAGTGATGGGTCGCGTTCTTCTTCTAGAAGGTCAGTTAGGTTTTGACCTAGCTCTTCCATTGCATGAGTGATCTGTTCGTAAAGACCCATGCTGATCAGGTTGTTACCTGTTAGACGGCCAATCAAAAACTCAAGTGATAGGTAGTTAACGCTCTTCGCGTTCTTAATTTTTTCATCATTTTCAGTTTCTAGCAGGTCAAAAGTCGTTAGCTCTGCAAGAGCACGACCCATTGCTAGATACCATGAACGGCTGTCTGCTGTTTCAACGGTTGTTGCGTAGGTTGCAGATAAATGTTTCTTAACACTCTCTTGGAATGACACTTTATCGAAAGTTTTTTGCTGAGTTGGTTTCATTTCAGAAATCTCGCTTTTAATAGTTCTAATTCATCTGTGACATATCGTGCATGGTCACCATAAACTAAACATCCTCCCGCTAACGCGACTGACTAGGAGTAGATGGGAGGGCGTAGGGGGCGTACCGACATAGGGTTAGTGATCTGACTCTCATGTTCTGACTTCGAACAAAAACCTGGAGTGACTAAGATCACAAGCTCCCGTTCGATAACTTAACTTCAATTGATGTGACTTTTATTTAACCAGATTAAAGTCATTGTCAAATCTGAGTTTCAGATCACGAAAATAATTTCCAGCCCTCATCTTTTGCATAGATTCCCGTGTAGAAAAGAACAAAGTCACATTCCCAAACCAACCCGTAGCGTGATCAAAGTCTCAAATAAAGGGCGTAGACATCCAAAAACATGCAGAAGCGCAAGGTTTCTGAGGAGGATCATAGTCGGTGCCGTTTTGCTTCACGTAATATGAGTAAAGACTTAAGTAATTAGGCTCATGTCATTGGAGTGCACTCAACGATAGATTGGGATATTTCAGAACATAGCCACGGAATAGGTGTAAAACTTCGATATGTGGATCCCTTCGAAACTGACTCGTCCCGGCCGCTTACATAATGCAATCCTACGACCTAGGGTTCTCGATCTGCTTCACAATGCAGATTGCTATAAGCTTGTGTTGTTCCGCTCTCCAGCGGGCTACGGCAAAACCACCATGGCTGCACAATGGTTGGTAGATAAACCTAATGTGGGTTGGTACAGCATTGATGATAGCGACAATGATGCCTTCCGCTTTATCAACTACCTACTTCAATCACTTAATAAAGCGACTCAAAATGCCTGTCCAAATGCCCAAAAACTGGCAGAAAAGCGACAGTTTTCATCGCTGCATTCTTTATTAAGTGAAGTATTTGCCGAGATGTCGGAATTCCATCACGAGTGCTTTCTGGTGTTGGATGACTATCACTTGGTCAACAATGACGACATCCACGAAGCCATGCGCTTCTTCCTCAAACACATGCCCGATAACCTAACGTTGGTTGTCACCAGTCGTGGTACGCCACCACTTGGTACAGCAAACCTGCGCGTTCGTGACTTAATGATCGAATTAGGTAATGACTCGTTGGCGTTTGATACCGAAGAAACCACACGCTTTTTCAACCAACGCGTAGCCGACGGCATTGATGACACCACGGCAGACAGCATTTGTAGTTATGTAGAAGGTTGGCCTTCTGCACTACAACTTATCGCGCTACAAGCACAACACCAAAAACGCACTCTTGCACAGTCCGCAGAGTCATTCTCTCACTTTAACCACGCCCATCTTTGGGACTACTTGGTTGAAGAAGTATTCGACCTGCTAGACAAAGAAACCCGACAGTTCTTGATGCAATGTTCTGTGCTTGATCACTTCAACGATGAGCTTGTGTGTGCACTTACACAGCGTGAAGATGCGTTAGGTATGATCGAATCACTCAACCGTTTTGGTTTGTTCATCTACCCGCTTGAAGGTGAAAAGAACTGGTATCGCTTCCATAACTTGTTTGGTGAATTCCTCGCACATGAGCGCCAAGCTCGAATTCCTCAGCAAGAAGCTGAACTGCATCGAAGTGCTGCAAAAGCGTGGCTCAAGCAAAACACACCACACCAAGCACTACGTCACGCACAGCGCGCTGAAGATCCAGAACTGATCATTCAAATCCTGACTGAGCACGGTTGGCCGATGTTCAACCAAGGTGAGCTTTCGTCATTAGAAATGGCGATCAAACAGCTAACCACAGATCAACTATACAGTGAGCCAAAGCTTTCGATGCTACGCGCTTGGCTTGCACAAAGTCAGCACCGTTATGACCAAGTGGGTACTTTGCTGGAAGAAGCTGAGACTCAATATCAAGCGCGAAACATTGAACTCGATACTCAGCAGCAAGGGCAATACAACGCCTTGCGCGCCCAAGTTGCCATCAACAGCAATGAACCTGAAAAAGCGTTAGAACTGGCTGAGCTTTCGTTAAGCCAACTGAACACCACTGTTTATCGTAGCCGTATTGTCGCAACCTCGGTTGTTGGCGAAGTGAATCACGTAATGGGTAACCTCAGTCGTGCGCTACCGATGATGCAACAAACAGAAAAACTGGCACGTCAGTATCAGGTTTATCATCAGGCTCTGTGGGCGATTCTGCAACAAAGCGAAATCTTGATTGCTCAAGGTTATGTTCAAGCTGCATTTGAGCTACAAGACAGTGCATTCAAATTGATTGAAGAGCATCAGCTTCAATACGTGCCTCTGCATGAATTTTTGCTACGTGTTCGCGCTCAGATCTTCTGGTGTTGGAACCGACTAGATGAAGCGGAAGAGTGTTGCTACAAGGGCTTAGATATTCTTGGGCACCACTCGCCAAGTAAGCACCTGCACAGCTATTCAATGTTGGCTCGTATTTCATTGAGCCGCGGCGAGATAGATAAAGCGTCGAAATTTATCGACCAGATTCAACACCTATTGCGCCAATCAACGTACCACGTAGATTGGACGGCGAACGCCTCTCTTTCTTTGATTCTATTCTGGCAAGTAAAAGGCGATAAAGAAGCGATACGTGATTGGCTGAGTGTGGCGGTTCGACCTGAATCGGCAAGCAACCACTTCTGCCAACTTCAATGGCGAAACATCGTTCGTGCTCACATCATCCTTGAGCAGTATGAAGACGCGGAAGAAGCGCTGACCTTCCTTAAGAGTGAAGCCCAGCGTTCGCACCTGATTACCGACACCAACCGCAACTTGATCGTTGAAGCCGTGTTACGTACACAAATTAACGATGAAGACAGCGCACGAGTACTGCTTGAAGAAGCGCTTCATATGACTAACCAAACCGGTATGGTCGGTAACTTCTTAGTCGACGGTGGGACTATCGGGCATATCTTAGATAAGTTGAGCAATAAGCCTGGTCTCGGTGATTTAGAACGTCACCGCGCACAACAAATCATGAAGGATATCTCCACGACCCAACGCAGCCGCTCCGTTCACTTCGATGAAGACTTTGTTGAGAACTTGGTTAATCACCCGAACATTCCTGAGCTGGTGCGCACTAGCCCACTCACCCAGCGTGAATGGCAAGTGCTTGGTCTGATCTATTCTGGGTTCAGTAATGAGCAGATCGCTCAAGAACTCGATGTAGCGGGTACCACAATCAAGACTCACATCCGTAACCTTTACCAAAAGCTCAACATTGCTAACCGTAAAGAAGCAATCAGCACAGCGGAGAACTTGCTGCAGTTGATGGGATACTAAAGCGGATTCGAGATTCGAGACAAACTTAAGCTAGTCACCGATGGTGGCTGGCTTTTTTTTCATCTGAAGTTTAGAGTCTAAAAATGTAGGAACGGGAAATGAAAAAAGACAATCACCAAATGACAGGCAAAAAAATAGCCAACCGCAATAATCGCGATTGGCTCTATATATTTGTGAACAAATCATAAGTTCACTAACAACGTCAGTTGGCTAGGTGACCCTCGGCTTAAGAAGGGTCAATGTACATAATGCAGTTAGCGTGCCAACTTTTATTCGACGTTTTATAAGCCCTGCATCGCATAAAAACCATGAATTTGTCATGCGAATTGCAAAGTGCATTTGCATAATGCAATCAAGATGCAATATCGATAAGCGATCAGTTTCATCTCTGCTCTTAATGACAAATCACTAAGTGGTTGTTATATAAATGTTAGGCAAATATTCACTTCAACTTATTGCGTTACAATTAATAGAGTAATAAAAGCCTTTCCCCAAAAGCATATTCATACTTTTTTTACACTAAAGTTTGTATACTGCACAAAATCATCCTCAACTCTATGAAGCAATGAACTACTTAAGTACTTTTTTCAAAGGCATGGCTATGGGCGCAGCAGACGTTGTTCCTGGCGTGTCGGGCGGAACCATCGCATTCATCACTGGTATCTACGATACGCTGCTAGAAAGCATTCGCAGAATTAACCCTAGCGTACTTGGCTTATGGAAACGCGAAGGCTTCAAAGCCGCGTTTAATCACATCAATGGTTTCTTCCTAATTTCACTGTTCGCGGGCGTATTCACCAGCATTGCGACATTCGCAAAATTGATTTCTTGGTTATTAGTCACCCACCCTGTTCCACTGTGGTCTTTCTTCTTCGGCCTGATATTGGTGTCGGTTTTCCATATTCTTAAGCAAGTAGAGAAACGCGATATGATTCGCTTCGTGTTTTTACTGCTTGGCGTTGCTTTCGCTTATAGCATTACCGTGCTTAAACCGCTGCAAATGGAGCCAACCAGCATCAACGTATTGATTGCGGGTGCGATTGCTATCTGCGCGATGATTTTACCCGGTATTTCAGGCAGCTTTATTCTGCTCCTGATTGGCATGTATGGCCCGGTGCTTGGCGCCGTTAAATCATTTCAAGTCGATGTACTTGCGCTATTCCTTGCGGGCTGTGTGATCGGCCTACTGACTTTCTCGCACGTACTCTCTTGGTTACTGCGCTCATTCCGCGACTTCACATTGGTATTCTTAACCGGTTTGATGATCGGTACGCTACCTAAGATCTGGCCGTGGAAAGAGACCATCAGCTGGCGCACAAACTCAAAAGGCGAACAAGTTCCTCTGATTCAAGAAAACCTATCACCGTTTGATTTTGAAGCCGTAACCTCTCAGCCTTCTCAGCTGGCAATGGCTATTGTGATGATGTTTGTTGCGATTGCCTTGGTTCTAGGACTAGAGAAGTTTGCAGAGCGTAATGCTGACTAATCATTCAGCCAGCTTCTGGAAAGCGTTTAGAACGGATAATGCTTAGAAATACTAAGCTCACCTCTCGATGAAATAGACAAAAGCGAAGCCAATGGCTTCGCTTTTTTAGTTCTACCATACGCACAAAATTGCTTTTTGATACAAGCACGTATTGAGGGGTATGATAACATCGCCGCTCTTATAAAATTAGATGAGAACACGACATGCACCCAGCATTAAAGGTGGTGGCTCTTGGCATTGCTCTCGTGGCAGGTTTTTATGGGCCGCAAGCAATTCAGCAGTTTAAATCAGCGATGGAGCACTCAACTGCCGAAGTCAACTTGGATGACTACTGCATGCTTTCAACCATATCGTGTGAGCAGGAATCCATTTCAATGTCGCTTGATCGCGAAACCGCGCAACCTCTTCTACCCACAAAGATAAAGGTCGTTTGGGAAGGTGCTGCATCTGAGACACTGATGTTATCGCTCACAGGTTTAGAAATGGAAATGGGATCAGCGCGTTTTCAATTGAAGAGCATTGGCAATAATACCTATGAAGGTGAAGTGATTTTACCTGTATGTACTTTAGATAAAATGACATGGATCGGTGAACTCACTGATGGTGTCGATACTGTAAACCCTGCAATAAGGATGGCAAGATGAGTAGAAATTGGTCGTTAGCATTGGTTGTCGCTTTTGTACTTGGCTTTGGTGTCAAAAGCTATCTTGATGGGCAAAACGAAGTTCAAGAACAACACGCTGCAAAACAAGAGTTCTCCGCAACGACTCTTTTCGGCAAAGACAACCAACCAACGGAAATCTTTGACCAAACCGATGACAGAATTCGTATCGTTTACTTCGGTTTCACACGTTGCCCAGATGTATGCCCTACTTCTTTGGCTATGTTGGCCGGAGCACTTAACCAAGTTTCTGATGAAGCAAAAGCCAAGATTCGCCCGATGTTTGTCTCTCTCGACCCTGAGCGTGATGCAGCAGAAGCCTCATACGAATACGCACAATACTTCCACCCAATGATGGAAGGATTAAGTGGTCCTTTGGATGTGACAACCACGCTTGCACACAACTACGGTGTTATTTTCAGAAAGACCAAGCTGGAAGGTTCAGAGTTGGAATACACCCTTGACCACAGCTCATATTTTTATTTTTTAAAGCCCGACGGTACCTTGATTACCAAAGTGCCGCATACGTTAACGCCAGCACCAATTGTTGAGGCTATCAACAAGCTGACGCAGTAAAACGTAAAAACAAAGAACTTAACTAATAAAGTTCGAACAAAAAGTCAGGTCCCAGACCAAAAACATAAAAATTAAGGACAACAACATGAAGTTAAAAGCACTTGCTCTAGCAGGCTTATTGCTCACCCCTTTTGCTCAGGCTAGTAGCGATATTATGGTTCATGACGTGTACGCTCGTGCAACCCCGCCTTCAGCAGTGAACAGCGCGGTGTTCACGACTCTGATAAACCACAGCGATAAAGATCGCGCTATTGTTTCTGCGACAACGCCAGCAGCAGGAAAGGTAGAACTTCATGATGTTATCGTTGACGGCGACGTCATGAAGATGCGCCAAGTTCAAGAGATCACAATCCCAGCAAATGGTGAAACGGTACTTAAACCTGGCAGCCTACACATCATGTTGTTCGACCTAGCAAGCAGCCTAAAAGAAGGTGAGAAAATCGAGATGACACTGACTTTCGCTAATGGTGAAACGCAGACCTTCGATGCGCCGGTTAAGAAAGTAATGAGCGGCATGAAAAAGATGAATCACGACCATCATTAATCGTCTTCACAATTGATAAAATAATTTAAGCCACGATGACTTCTCGCCATCGTGGCTTTTTGTTAAACTGAGCTCGCTTTTTATTCAAAGCCTGAACACATTAATAAACCAAGGAGAATAGAAGATGATTGTAATGAACACACTAAAACTGGCAGTAAAAGTAACGCGTTAATTTGTTTGGTTAATCAAACTTAAACACCGATCTACCAACTTATCGTCATCCATTGACGACCGCACACTTTTACCCGGTTTACTGTTGATCACAAGTGATCAATACCTGCATGCCCAACAACGCATGACTAAATCCGGGGTCCTATCTATTTGAATTCGACCCAAGCACAAAAAATTTTTGACGTCTCGACGCTTTTTGATATGACTAACGCTTTTCGATCTCATCAACAACCTGATATCTTACAAGACGTTAATGCTCTCATAAGAAAAGAAAGCTCGCACGTCTGGGTAAATAGACATGAATTCACAAAACGCATTTTCTCATCCAATGTCACTTCAACAACTTGGATGGCAACCTGTATTCCAACAACAACTGACACTCGAAGACTATGACCACTCCGTCATTGCTCGTATCGTCGCACATCACCGTAGTGGCTATACATTAGCGTCAGAGCAAGGTGAAATTGTTCTACCCATCCACCAAAACCAACCGACAATGACCGTTGGCGACTGGGTGATTTTGAACTCTGACCTACAATTCGAGCGTTTACTAGACCGTCAATCGCTCTTCCGCCGTAAAGCTGCCGGCAGTCGCGTAGCTGAACAATATATTTCAGCCAATATCGACACGGTTTTTATCGTGGTTTCGTTAAATAACGACTTTAATCTAAGCCGCATCGAGCGTTATCTCGCTCTCGCTAATGAAGCGCAAGTTGAAGCCGTTATCGTACTGACCAAGAAAGACTTGTGTGACGACTACCAAGACAAAGTACAACAAGTGCAAAGCCTAGATCCGATGCTGATGATCGAAGCCGTTAATAGCCTAGACCAAGACTCTACTCAAGTATTATCACCTTGGTGTAAAACGGGCAAAACGGTGGCTTTGATGGGGTCGTCTGGTGTCGGGAAATCTACACTAGTCAACTCGCTGCTTGGGGAGACTCAGCAAGCCACCGGTGGCATTCGTGAAGACGACAGCAAAGGCCGACACACAACGACGTCGCGCTCACTGCATTTACTGACATCGGGCGGCTTACTGCTTGATACGCCAGGAATGAGAGAGCTGCAACTTGCAGACTGCGCCGAAGGGGTAAGTGAAACCTTTTCTGATGTCGAAGAGTTAGCCATGCACTGTCGCTTCTCTGATTGCCATCACGAATCGGAACCTGGATGCAAAATACGCAAAGCCATTGAGAGTGGAGAGTTGTCTGAAAGACGATTTAATAACTATCAAAAGCTATTGCGAGAGCAAGCAAGAAATGGTGCCTCATTGGCAGAGCAACGTGCTAACAGTAAGCAACTTTCGAAGATGTACAAAACCGTTCAATCAGAAAGTCGAAATCTTAAAAAAGCTTCTGACTAAACCTTTAAGTTAACGACTATAAGTTGTATTTGAGACAAGCTTAGCCCCATAGTGTTAAACACGTGGGTTTTTTTGTTTCAATTTGGTCTTAGTGTGACTATTTATGCACACAATGTTCTTACAAATAGTCGTTTACATTTCCAAATTTACAGTATATTGAGTCTATTAAATGTCATTTTGTAGATTTATAGCTCAATCAAAATACATTAATTTAACATTTAGCTCTAAAAACACCACGTAGCGCAAACAATTACCCTAAAAGTAAACTATTC
>NZ_AJZD02000174.1 GCF_000272105.2 Vibrio splendidus 12E03 | reverse complement strand
ACAGCCGATCGCAATCACCGAAATACGCACTAGCCCTACTTTTAGTCCAAATGGCTTGAATACTTTATCGAGAATATCAGTTTTGAAAGTACCTCGATCATTCTCAATCTCAGATATAGTTTTTCTGGAAACCCCAACCATTTTGGCAAAGGTATCTTGTTTGACACCTAACACGTTTATCCTAAGTTCCTTGAGAGCTAATCCTTGTGTTAGTTCATTCATAAGCAACGATCTAATAACTCTATTTATCTTATGTTTTCTTTCGGATACTGATATTGGTTGTGCATTTTTAGGCGTACGCTTTGCCACTTTTTCAATCTGTTCAACCGATGTTTGTACATGAGCTTTTTGTATTGAAATGGATTTACTTAAGCGTTCCTTGTTTAAACGAAGTCGAGATATGGCGTCATAGACTGATTCTGATGAATTATTTAGGTATTGTTTACTTAAATTATCTGTGTTCGTACTCATATCAGTCCCCACTTTCAAGTTCGCGGTCTCAAGGTTTAACAAACAAGTAGTTGTGTACTTATAACTCTATTTCAGGGATAACATCAGATTCTTCAAGAAAGTGTTCACATCTAGCCACAACGATTTCACGGTATCGGTTTAAATAAGGTAATTGTGAATCAGAAGTAGGAGTGACGAGAGATATAGCATCATCAATGTTGTTTATAACGTCATTTGCGATCTTTACTAGGCTCTGTTGAAGCAATTTTGGTGAAATACCACAATCGTCAGCAAACTCTACAAGTTGGTAGGCATTAATAGAATCTGAGTCAAATTCATCCCCAATTGCCATCGCAAGATCCTGCTCAAATTCAGGGTACATTCTTACATTGACTAGATCGTAAAGTGGCGTTGGTGTTAAGCCCGATTTTTGGACAAAGAAACTGAAGTTTTTGCCATGTGCATCTGCGTTATAAATACAGAGATTGAACATTGCCCACTTTAGGATCGCTAGTTTTGCCGCTAATGGGTTTTCACATTGCTCTGTTACCGAAAAAAGTCGGGCGAAGCTGATACCATCACGAATATGACTGACATCTCTTTGTTTGCCTAAGTTTCGTTCATACTTTCTATCGACACCTAGGTTACAAGCTTGACAGGCATCGATCATATGCCTTCGTTTCACACTTGTTGAACTAAATAGCTTTCGATCAAACCTCTCTACAATTAAGGCTGGAAATTGGTCAAAGTACCGCAACTCAACGTCAGCAACATCTAGTCCAACTAGCTTCGCTAATTTCATCGTCACAAATTCATTTATGACAAGGTGTTGTTGGTCATTTTTTTCGAACTTCACAATATGAGTTGAGCATAGTTCACCCTCTCCAAACCCTAAGTTTCCATCGATAGATAAAACGTTTAGCTTAGATTGAACCCCCGCTACTGATAGTCTTGGTTTTCCTTCCCATACTTCTAAATACCAAAGTTCAGGGTCAGATAGTTTCTTAATTAATTCACTATCATTGATTGGGTTGAAAGAGGTTTCAGTTTGAACTGGAGAAACACCTTCGGATAAGAACATCATTGCACCTGATGTATCTGTTCCAATACCACCAACTTGTGAAAATACGTTTGAACGTGATACGCCAAGAAAGTCGATCAAATAATCTAACCCTTTATTTTCAGGGAGCAAATTCTGTAAGAACCTCCTGATATTGACTGATGGTATATCAGAGTTAAATGGAAGGTGTGGCGATATGGGAAACCCATTATCAATCCAATCTTGCTTGTAGATTACAGATAGAGCATCACTTTCTTTACTCAGTGATAGCTTACCTATGACTTGCTGGCTATAAACTATATCGAGGATGTATTGATGATTAGACCCAGACGTCATTACCTTTCTCCTGTGATGGGACTGAAGCATCTAAGTCTTGCCATGGTTGTATCGATATCTTTATCCCTAGAGCAGACACAACTTTCATTAAAGAGGTTAGTTTAATATCGGAGCTGCCTTGTTCAATTTTTATGTAGGTTTGTTTTGAAACACCAGAAAGCAATGCTGCATCTTGCTGGGTGATTTTACTTTGAGTTCTTTTTGCTTTGATCGCCTCACCAAGTAGTGATGGTGTGAACACCTGGCTTAGATCTGGTGACTCAGTTGCTTTTACTTTCTTAACCATGGAACCTCCATATAGCATGATGCAATAAAGTATGCCTTGATAGACTTTTAAATTATTTATACGTAGATTTTAAGTAAAAGTCTATTAAAGTTAACTTTTATGGTAAGTGTATTGAGCCACTGCATAAAAGTCTACAGTAGCGAACTTTTATGCTTATAAACTTGGCGATCTTATTTAAAGTCTAGTGTGGTTTACTTTATATAACGAAAGAATAATAGAGAACTCAAAGCCATGGGGCTTTGAGATACCTAAAGTATGGCTAACTCTCTATCGGAACCTTAAGGTGGTCGTTCAAGTATTGTGTGTAATACAAAGGCATTACAACATTGTCTTGCTCTAGTGCATTGGAGCCTTGTGTTCCTGTTAGCTTGATTGTCTTGTGTGGCTTACACTTCGATATATAGGATTGCAGTGACCTAGCACGAGTCCTTTTGCCACTCTTTACTTCTATAGGAATTATACGACCAACCTCATCGGCAATGACAAACTCAATCTCAGCTCTAGCATCCCCCCATGAAAAAGTCGGTTCGTAGCCTAGTGCTGCAAGTTCTTGTTGAACAAAGTTTTCAGCAACGTAGCCTTTGTATTCGTACCCCTGTTGCTTTATTTCACGGTAACTTGTTGCGAGCATGTGATTAAGTAGTCCTACATCAAATAGAAACAGCTTTATAGCATTTTCTTTTTGATAGGCTGATAAGGGCGATCTAGGTTGCCCATCGATAGGGTAATTCTTCAAGGTTAGTCTGCATTTATGTAGCCATGTAATGGCACTTTCGTATTCAGCATATCGAGATTTACGCTGATGGACGCCTTTAAACTTGAAACGTTTTACTGAATCATAAAATACTGACGATAACTGTGAAGGAATGTTTCTGAATACGGACTCTATAAGTGTGGCATCGACTTTATCCGAGTACTTGCCAAAGTCTCGTAAGTAACCTTGAATTAAGTTGCTTTGAACGTCTGAAACAAGCTCCGTTCGTTCAATGATACTTCTGTCTGAATGAGTAAACCAGGCATCAACAGCTTCAGGCATTCCGCCCACAAAGTAATAATCAGTAAGCATGCCGAATAGCTTTGTATGTGCAACTTCAGAGTTCACTTGCTGCTCAAATGCTTTAATGAGTGGCTTTTCTTCACTTGCCCAAAGAAACTCTTTAAATGTTAATGGTCTTAAGTTGTGTTGTTCAACCTTACCGACAGGAAAGGATGTAAGTAAACCAATGTTAGAGCCACTTGCTGCAATATAAGCTTGTGGTGCTTTTTCGGCAAAATACTTCAAGGCAGTGACTGCTTTTGGACACTCACCTATCTCATCGAGGATCAGTAGATCAGTGGCGAGGTCAAATACCTCTCCCGTTAATAGTTCAATATTGGTAATGATATCGTCAGGATTTAGAGAGTTAGAAAATGCTTCTCTGAACTGCGGCTCTTCTAAGAAATCAATTCTTATAACTTTGTTAAAATTTTGACCTAGTAGTTCCTGTAACAGATAAGTTTTACCCGTCTGTCTGGCACCATCGATCAAGAGTGGTTTTCTTGATAGTTTATTTTTCCAGCTCAGCAGTTTGTCTAAGATTGATCGTTTCATACCATGTTGCTCGTATTTTGGTTACGCTTAATCTCACATTATCATATTAATGCGCTTGTTTGTGTATTGATTTTACACTTTTATGCGCATAAAAGTGTGGTAAGTTCTCTTTTGTATGCGCATTAAAATGTTGATTTATGATTTGATACAGGGAATTTGCGATATTACCAATCTTCCTCATCAAGAATGCCGTTGCTCTCATTTCTTGTTTCAATCTTTACTGTCAGATCTAAGGCTTGAATGATTTTAAACATGGTAGAGAGCGTGGCTTTATCTGGTCTATTTTCAAAGTTAGAAATGGTAGCTTGCTTTATGCCGACTCTCTTTGCCACTTCGGACTGAGTCCATTTATTTTTTTGTCGTATTAGCAGTAAACTATTAGCGAGTTGCTGTGGACTATAAATCACAATTCGTCATTCCTTACGGTTATTGATGCTTACTTTTCACAAGGGATTCAAGCAGCACTATCCCTACTAGGGTATATTATTAACATTATACCTTTGTTGGGATAAAACCAAGTAGGGAATAAAGTAGAACAATCAAAGCCCTTGGCTTTGACTTATCTATATACAGGATGATATTTAGCATGGATGAGCTTGAGTCAGTAAATCAAAGAATTGAACAGTTGAAATCCGAGCTATCTCAGCTTGAGAAAAGACGAAATGAGTTACTGTCTAGTACTGTGAATCCAGAGCAAACTCTGTTAACTCCAGGACAGAAAATTGAACTATTTCAAAGTTACTTCCGAGGAAATCATCACTGTTACGCTAATCGTTGGCAAAACTCGGCAGGTCGAAATGGTTACTCAATAGCTTGCTCCAATGAGTGGCAGAAAGGGGTATGTGAAAAGCCGAAGGTAAAGTGTTTAGAGTGCTTGAATCAAGCTTTTAGACCTCTGGATAGAGATGCGATCTATCGTCACTTAACTGGCGCTGAAGTCATTGGCTTATATCCTATACAGCCTGACAATTCGTGTTTCTTATTAGCCATAGATTTTGATAAAAGCGACTGGCTTCAGGCATCTCAAGCTTATGTTGAAGCGTGTGAGTTTTATGATCTGGATTGTTTGTGGGAGCGCTCTCGTTCAGGTAAAGGAGCGCATGTCTGGATTTTCTTTGAATCCGCAACAACAGCAAAGGACGCAAGAGAATTAGGCTTTCTTCTCTTAGACAAAGCGATGCAAATCCATAGTGCATTAGCTTTTGATTCTTATGACCGACTCTTCCCTAATCAAGATGTTTTACCCACTGGCGGTATCGGCAATCTAATAGCCTTACCCTTACAAAAACAAGCAAGGGCTAATCAAAATTCAGTGTTTTTGGATCGTTTTGGTCAGCCCTATAGCGACCAATGGTTGGCATTAAAATCAGTTCAGAAAGTAGCTGTATCTAAACTTGAAAATCTGATATCGGCTATAGAGAAAAAAGCTAAACAACCAGACGTTAGCGATTTGAAACCTTGGGAACGTAACGTATTGCCAACATCGGGCATTGATGGGTGTCCGTCAAACGTAACCGTAGTATTGGCAAACCGAATTTATTTAACTCTCTCTGAGCTTCCAAATCCATTAGTCGCTAGGCTCAAAAAGTTAGCATCATTTTCTAACCCCAAGTTTTTTAAAGCGCAGGGCATGCGTCTTTCAACTAATGGTATAGCTCGCTTTATATGCTTAGCGGAGTTAGATAATGGCTATTTAAGCTTACCTAGAGGCTGCCTTGATGATGTACAGGAAATCTTGGCGGATCTGCATATCAAGGTAGATCTCGTTGATAAAAGAACGCTTGGGCAGAAATTGGAGTTAGTTAACTTTCAGGGTGAGTTACGACAATCACAGCAAAAAGCAGTGGATTCCTTGCTTAAGTTTGATTGTGGTGTGCTACATGCTCCAACTGCTTTCGGTAAGACGGTGACGGCTATCGGTCTGATAGCTCAACGCAAAGTTAATACGCTGATTTTAGTGCATAGCAAGCAACTCGCAGACCAATGGAAGGAACGTCTAACAGCCTTCTCTGACGGCATTGATATCGGTATTTATACTGGGGCAAGGAAAAACCCAACAGCTCAAGTCGATATTGCTACCTATCAAAGCCTGATAAACCGAGGTGATAATACTGTAAACCCAATGATTCAGGAGTATGGTCAGATCATTGTTGATGAATGTCATCATTTATCTGCACCGCAATATGAACGTGTGTTGTCAGAGGCTCATGCGAAATATGTCTATGGGGTAAGTGCGACTTTAGAACGTAGAGATGGGCATCAACCCATTATTTTTATGCAATTAGGTAGGGTGAGACACACGATCAAGATTGATAAAACATCTCAATTCCAACAGATACTGCATTGCAGAAAACTCGCGTATGTACCACCGCTTGTTCTGACTAATGATGAATCAAAGCCACATATATCAGAAGTCTATCGTTGGCTTATGGAACATCCTGAGAGAAACAAGCAAATCTTATCTGATACTCAATCTGAAATATTGAAAGGTCGAGTTCCTATCATTTTGACTGAGAGAAGAGAGCATGCAGCCACTATTTATAATACTTTGGTTGAAGAGGGGGTTCAAGTTCAGCTACTTGTTGGAGCTATGAAAAAGAAGTCTCTGAAACAAGTGATGGATCAGCTCGACTCAGCTCAGGTACTTGTTGCCACAGGAAAGTTTATCGGTGAAGGGTTTGATTTACCGAGACTGGATACATTGATCTTAGCGTTACCTGTATCGTGGAAAGGCTCGCTAATACAGTATGTAGGGCGAATTCAAAGGCAATATCAAGGTAAAATGGAAGTGAAGGTGATTGACTACGTAGATACTAAATTGCCAATGTTACAACGAATGTTTAAGAAGCGAGAGAAAGGTTATAAAGCCCTTGGTTTTGAAGAGGAATTCCAAGGACGTGGGCATCAGCCTTCATTAGACTTGCCTGTAGATACTGCATCCGAGTAGTTGAGTGAGACTGAAATTACATAAGGATTGATGCTGTCCATTGCGGATGTTTGAACTGTCGCTTAGTATGAATCTCGGAACTAAAGATTTTTTGTAAGTCTGTTTTCGTATATGCGTTTTTGGCGTCACTGTCTTTGCGCTGTTTGCGAAAGCGGATTGCTTTGAATGGGTTGATATCGGTGAGTTCGTTTAAGAGACACCACTCGAAGAAGCCTGACATTTTCTGGCAGTAATCTTTTACGGACTCTTCGCTCAGTGTCGGCATATCAAGATTCTTATTGAGTTCAATCGCTCCCTTTGCCGTTAGACCCTTAAATTGGGAGTGCTTTCTCATATTGACGGGATACATTCGTAAGAGGCGCACGGCATCCTCGGCGTTACCTCTCCGTATATCGGTAAGGCTTGTCTTTCCTATTAACCCTAGAACGGTTTGGCACTTAGCTTTCAGCATTCCGACGGCCTTTGGCGATATATGTTGGGCTTTGTAGAGACAAAAGCGTTCCAGTATCTTTTCAGGCGATAGCGTTTTAGTTTGTTTGGCTTTGGTTGCGGTATGTGTTTTATCTTGGTTTAGAGGTTTTACTTGAGGTGATGTTGCGTTAGTAGTTGGCGCTAAAATGGTACGACGAACCTGTATCTCTAGCTCTAACGCCAAAATAATAGCTTTGTCTTTGTTGGATGTTTTCAGCGAGCGCTTGATCTCATGGAATCCATTAAACCGATGTCGATGCTCAGAGGGGATCTGATATCGGAACTGCCAAATACCGGATTTCGAGATAGATAAATAGTGCATGTCTTAGTACCAAAATGTAGTACAAACAGCCTAATATCGAAGTTACAAATACAAAAAGGGCGGTAAATCAGTGACTTACCGCCCTTTCCAAACGTTTGGTGGGCTGGCGTCATCTGAATTGGTGTTTTATCTTTTTGTTTTTATTTGATTTAAAGTCAATTTGATTATTTAAATACTGCTAATGGTACTGCTAAATGTCAACCCTGAAGAATTAAATTCTACTAATTGCTTTTTTCTTTAGAATTCACATAAAGAGTAGCTCTGGTACGGCGAGATAGTGTCAGCTTAACTGGTAGGTCATCCTCTGGGGGGCTAGGCTTCCTTGGCTTATTAGAAGTTAGCCTAAGTGCTTCTAGCTCTGTATGTAGTTTTACAACCTCTTCATTTTTCGACTTCAACTCGTCGTTCAGTTCAATAATTTGAAGGTTTTTCGCTTTTAGCTCGTTACTTAGCTCAATGGCTTTAAGGTTTTGGAGTGTCAGAGTTTCTTCTTGATTTTTCTTTTTTCGTATTTTCTGTTCTTCCTGAAAAGCACTAGTTATTAGGCCTTCTATTGTTTCTTTGTAGCTATTCTTTCCTGCTAATTTTTTTAACTCTGTTTTAAGCTGTGAGGTCAACTCTAAGTTGTAATATGTTGCACCATTACTCTTATCTTTACTTCTAGTTAGTTGTTTTGTCCAAGCTGCTTTTAGTCTCTTCATTAATACCATTGCTTCGGCATCGTCCTTCGGCAGTGAGCTTACAAATTGCTCAAATATCTCTCCATTTACATCTTCAAAGATTGGTAATAATTGAAAAAAACTTTGTTGACGCGGATTAGATTTTTCACGGGAGTTCTTTAAGTATTGGGTGAGCCAAGCGGTATGCTTTTCATTTTTAAAGCTAAAGTCTTTCAGTATTTTCAATTTCCTAACCACACATTTCTTGCTTTTTTTGTTTGAGAATTGTACAGCCTTTGTTGTAGTTATGTCTGAGGACTTAGTCACAGTACATAGTCCAGATTTATAATAAAGTCTGGAAATAATACCCCTGAGTATGGATTTAAATAGTTTGATATACGCAAAGATAGTTTATTCACGCATTAAAGGTTTAAGTGCTGAAAGCAAAATGTTGCTTATTTTTATGTGTAGGGACATGTCACCAACACAAAATTACAGCAAGAGACTAATAGATATGGTTGAAGATTATGGTTTCTCTAGAACTCAGATTGTGAAGAGTAAAAAGCAACTGCTGGACTTGGGAGTTATTGTTCCGAATGTTAAAACCGATGATAAGCGATCGCGAGGAAGACAAGTATCGAGTTATCAAATCGAACAACAGGTTTTGGACAGCCTTATCGAAAAAAGTTCGGTGGAGTTGAGCTCCTTAGCTTTATCCAGAATTAGAAAGCTAATTCGTAGTAAGAGCATTCTCGCTCCCGGTTATAGGATGCTAGCTACAATATTGGTAGGGGTATCAAATGGAGTGGGGGCTGTAGATAACGTCGGTGTTGTCGAAATCGCTCATTGGATGGGGTGCACTGAAAAGAGAGTTCAATCGATGGTGAAGAAATTGAAGCAGATGGAAACCATCAAGCATTATATTCCCGGAGTTTGTCATCACTACCTGGGTAAATGTAAAGCAGTGTACTTTTTGGATTTACAGACGTTAGGAATAAAACGTCCCCAAGGTACAGAGATCCTATTTTCAGAAGGGGGGAGTATCGCCTCTCTGGTTGATGTTGATAGAGAGTATCATAGAAACAATAAACCTAAATCTGATAGAAGGACGTTAGGCAGATTTGCTTACTATGTTGTCTTGGAGCAACAATTAACTCATAGTTTACTGCGTCAGATTGATTACAAGTTAGAAGTGTTAGTTCTGGGGCTAATAAATTGTAAAAAAATATCTAAGGAAACTTGCATAGAGGACTATCGAAATGCAATTACAACTGTTTTCGAGAGGTTGGATATTACTAATGAGTATCAGAGGCAATTGCTAGAGTTTATGGTAAAGAGGGCAATCAGGATTTGTCATTTTGTTCTTAGACAACAGGACGCCATTACCGAGTTATCATTGGATAACATTGAGTTAAGTTATAAGTCTCCCATGGAGAGGTTTTTAGTCTTTTTCGATTAGTTTTTATCAGAGTGACAATTGCAAGTTTATACCTAAGATAATCCCTTATTATGCAAAGGAACCTTACTAAAGGTCGGGGGCGAAAACTGTCGGTAATAATATTATTACCTTTAATCTTATCTAATTAATTACAACAACCTATCTACCTATTGAGAACACTAACCAATAGGAATGATAGAAATGAACAACCATCTTGAACATGCAAAAATACTCACCATTGATGATATGGACTTACCGGTATACTCCAAGAAAGGACAGCTAAAAGTATCCTATCTCTCTTCAATCAAGAAAGCGTTTGATAATGCTCTGGGCCAACACCCGCGAACGTTGTTACTACGTGTGGATTTAAAGTACCCCATTGTGCTTTCAACAGGGGGAGTATCAAGTAAGCAAATCACTAAATTTCAAGAATCCTTTAAAGAGATGTTATCTGCCTACTTAAAGCGGAAGGGTAACAAACGACAATGTAAGCCAAGATTTATTTGGTGCAAGGAAGTAGTGTCTTCTGAGCATCCTCATTACCATGTTGCTGTATTGCTTAACGGTGATGTTTTTCAAAGTATCGGGCCTTATGACAACATTACGAGTGATTATATTTCAGGCATGATTTCTAAAGCTTGGGCAAGTGCTACAGGTCTTAAGGTCGAACAAGTAAATAGTGTTATTAACTTCCCAGATAATGGTCGCTATGAAATTAATAGGCGGAACGATAGCAAGACCTTTGAGGAACAATACAAGCAAGCTTTCTATCGAGTCAGTTACTTTGCTAAGGGAGAAAGTAAACAGTATGGAAGCAGAGAGAAAAACTTTGGAAGTAGTCGTAAGTGAGAAGACAAAAAAGAAAGGCCCTAGTGGCCTTTCAGTTATTTAATCCGCATTAAAGCGGTAACTCCCTTCACTAGAGTGAATATCAATCTGTAGGACTCTACAGGGCGTTGTAGTGACATAACCAGTAGACTCTCCGTACTTCAAATCCACTTCGGGATAAGGAAGCCATTCCACACCACCAGACTTGCTATTATTGGATGGCTTTTTGTAATCAGGGTTGCTCATGTTTTTGAGTAACTCTTCAGATTGGCTGTACTTATTCTTGTTGACGGTAATCTTTGGGGTTTCTGGTCTAGCGACTTCACAGTTACCTCGGTTAACTTCGATACCGAAGACAGTCGAGTAGTCAAAGAGAGACGTTACATATATTTTCGTCTTTGGTCCCCATCGGGTGTTGATGTCTTTGTATTCGACTTTGTAGCCCTCAGCAGATGCAGTAAAGGTCATAAGTAGTGTTAGTGCTGCGGTAATTACAATAGGTTTCATGAGAGATATCCTTTATCTATTATTCAATGAGTTGATACTAAAAGATGGCTACGACAACTTGTGTCGAAGAGAGTGTTGGTTTGTGAGGTTGGGCTGTATGAGACTACCTACCAGCCGAAGATGTAACGCAAGCCACCTAGGCAGGCTCCTAGCGCGCCTCCTATGACTTTCCCAATGTGTTGGCCTGTCGAGCCAAAGATGCTTCCTATCTCCCCCCCATACTCTGCACCTTTAGTTGTCGTATCGAAGATGGCTTCCCATAAGCTAAAACTGGTTTTGTTGTTGTAATCACTGGCATCGTTGTCTTCCCAATTCTCATGTCGAGGGGAAAGCGTACGATTCGCCAGTATGAGCCGTTTATTTTTTGGTAGGCGTTCAACAATCAGATACAACAGCTTGGAAAGGTTATAGGGACGTTGTTTGGTTGTGCCATCACAGTGACCAGCGACGTAGTAAATCGGTTTTAAATAAACCCCTGTAGCCCGCAGTACACGACGATGAATGGAGTTCACCATGGCTTCTAGGTGAGCTTTTGCTGCGGAAGTTGGAGTATTACTTTCATGGTTCCAGGCTTGGTTCCCTTTCAAAGCATTATCTGCTTGATTGATGGCAATCATTAGACGGTGCTGAGCTTCTTTTCCCAATGCCGGAATAAGTACGTCGTTGATTAAAGTGGTGGGTGTCCCTAAGTCACGTGAACCCCCATCAAGAACGACAAGGACTAAATCGATCACAAAACGTTTTTGGTCATCTTTGGCTTTCAATGTCTTTTCTAGTAAGCGAGCGTGTTGCTCATCTTCTTCGACTCCATCCCCTAAGCCCGGACTGTCCCAAAGAATTAGGTTGTTCAAGCGGTACTGACTGATTCCTAGTGTGTGTGGCTCACAGCTTGTACCTACTTCTGCAATCGCCATGTCGAAAAGGGCATTTATCGTAGAACTTTTTCCAGCTCCAGTAGCTCCCGTGATCAGAATGTTGAGTTCTGTGGTTTTCATTTGTTCAAGGTTATCGAGTAGCTTAGTTCGCGTTTGTTCATTAAGCGGTGCTTGACGTATCTCGCTTTCAAGCGTGGTGAATAGGTCGTGATGTTCAGGCATAGGTGCTCCTTGGTTAGAGTGCGGAAAATTTACAACTAGCTCTCTCCTTATGACGAGTAATTCATGAGGAAAGAAAAATGAGACTAATTCGATTAAAAGAAGTAATTGAAATGACGGGCTTGAGCCGTTCGTATGTATATAAGCTGATGGATGCAGACCAGTTTCCTAAGTCTGTCTCGCTTGGCTATCGATGTGTGGCATGGGTAGAAAGTGAGGTTCAAGATTGGGTGATAGAGAGAGTGGCGGATCGTGATGAGCGCTTAGGTGTACGCTCACCAATATTGGCTCAAGAGAGGATAGCCTAAGCGGTTTTCTCAGAACTTTTCTGTTTAGTAATGTCCCAAACATCATCCCCAAAACCACGTAACCATCTATCAAGTTGAGGTGAATCGATCACCGTTGCAGTGATTTGATATCCTCCGTCCACTAACTCAGCACATTGTTTCAACGACAAGGGTGTTTCAAGTAGGTGATACCCGCTTTCATGGGTAATGCAAAAAGATAGGTTTACTTCATTTCCTTCACCAAAGTAAAAGCGGCCATCTAGCTCATACCGTTCTAGGTCAAAGTCACTTGGGTAAGTAAAATCAAAAGTAGATACATTGACTTTATTGATTCGATGTAATACCAGAGAGCGTTCGTTGGTGTGACCATGGAAGCGGCACACCAGATACAGACGACTGCCTTGTTGTGCTAGACCCAATGGCATGACGTCTTTGCTTTTGTACTCTAAGTTGGCATTGGTATAACAAATAGATAGATAACGATTGTGGAAGAGAGCATAACTAACCTTCTCAAATATTTCGTTGTCGATATGGGGAGGGAGTAGTGGTACGCCCTCATTAACAAAGCACACTTTTCTTAACCATTGGCGTTCTTTCATATTGCTGGTGGTTGGGAAAAGGTGTTGTTTAGCATCATTGAAAACACTGTCGAGTGTTTTCATTAAATTGACAGGAAGAAGGTAGCGTAGATAGTTTTCAGCTAGGCTAAGCAGTACAGCCTCCTGTGGTCCATGTGATAACAAGTTCTGTGAGCGGCGACTGTAACCAAAAGGTTTATCGCGCGTATCTACATCGACATCATCAAAGAACTGAGCAATATCGGTGAGATTACGCTGAATGGTCCGCTCTGAACGAGTAATGCCGATTTCACTGAGTTGCAGTTGGATCTCTTTTGCTGTGATCTTGCGACTGTTAGGAATACGCTTATAAATCTCAAGAACCAGCTGTATGTAATGTTGTGAGCGATTAAGCTTGGTATCGTCCATAGATGGCTTTATTTTTTTTAAGCGCACACCTCTCCGCTCATGTATGAAATGAGTAAAGACAATGAGCTAACGAATTGATTGAAGAGAGTTTACGAGGCGCTGCGTTGACTTGTGTCGCAGTGTTTTTGACTAAAATAAAGAAAGAATCGGACACGGAAGTTTACCGTGTCCCTTAGTTATCACTAGCGGTGACGACTTATCATGCTTTGAATCGCATCATCACTATATCCGCGATTTTTAAGCTCCTGACGAGCGGCTCCTATAGCCCATGTACCGCCTGAACGATTTGCAAGGGTACGTGCCAACTGATCATCCCCCTTACTTGCCGCATCGGCTTGTGCCTCTTTCATGTCACCGTACGTGTCAGAAGCTACTTTAGCTCCTACTTGTGCGCCTGCTTTCGCAAGCTTTCCAACGTTGTCCCAAAATCCCATTTGGTGATCCTTTTTATTAAGTGTTGAGTGCCAATGCATAATACAAATTGATGCGTTAACTTATGTCGCCTTCGCTAAAGGTTGGTCTTAAAAATGAATGTGCTAGCCAGTATCCTGAAGCTTTAATGGAGGGCATACGATGCAAGACACCCAGCACCAAAGACATTTTAATGAGCACTCGTTTTGGAATAAGCTCAAACGCTACGCCAGAAAATCAGGACGCGAGGTTATTGAAACAGCCTTAACCCTTTATTACTGTGCGAAAGATAGCGATACACCACGTTGGGCTAAAACGGCGATATTGAGTGCTCTGGGTTACCTTGTCTTCCCTATTGACGCTATACCGGATGTGTTGGTGGGTGTAGGCTACAGTGATGACATTAGTGTATTGATGGCTGCGTTAGCTTCTGTTGGGGCCCATGTAAAACAAGAGCATAAGGAAGAAGCAAAGCAACAAGTGGAAGTCTGGCTAGAAAGGTAGGGGTTAGTGGGTAAGCTCGATGTTGTCGAAGCATTCAGATTTAACGTAATACAGAAAATTTTGTTCCCACATTTTGTACAGTTCATCAATTCCTTCAGAGCGAATGCTTTGCCATCCGGTTGCCACTGTAAAGACCACTTGATTCCCAAAATCAAAGTCTATGCAGCGTTCTAGTTCTGGGTAGTAGTTACCCATATAGGCAAAGTCAGTGATGTAGAGAATGTCTAGCGTGTGGTCTTCCTTAATGTTGAGGCTTATTTCTACAGGATGGTAACCCCCTTCCTCTGCACTATAACTCTTGTCTCGAAAGTTAATCGTGACTGTAGGACTGGTGGCTTTGGTCTCTTCTGAAGAAAAGAAATTCTGGCAGTACTGACTAAGTAAAGTTTGGAGTTGTTTTGATACTGGTAGAGATGGCGGGGCAAAGTTTAGAGTCGACATATTACGTCTCCTAGTGTTGGTGATAATGGGGTATCGATCTATGAAGTGGCGTCAAAGGTACTGGTCATTGTTAGTTGGATATCATCATAACTACACTGCGTTAAATGACAGGCTAAGGTTTGCATCCACGCTTCTAATAGCGTTTTAATTTTGGGGTGCTCAAGACTTACCGCCCCACAATCGGGCTGATAACACCAAAGGTTAGGCAAGTGAAAATAGAGTTCAGGTTCTAGTTCGTGGCTTTGAGTATCTGAGTAGGAAAAGCTTGTTAGACAGATAAGCTGCCAAGGAGTGGAAAGGGATATTCGGTAGAGTTGAATTTCAACCGGGTGTAGCCCTTCTTTGGTTCTGTAGTAGCTTGTTTCTCTAAAGTTAAGAATAATTCGCTGAGTATGACTAGGGATATCATACTGCTTGATAATCGCGAGTAAGCCATGATGAAAGGTATCGTGTAAGGCAATGTCTCCATATCTTTTCTGAATCATAGTAGCCCCCTTTCTGCAAAAGAGACGGCGCTATCTCCAATGACAATATGATCGAGAACCCGGATATCCACCAGAGCTAATGCATCTTTTAGTCTTTGAGTGATTCGCTTATCAGCTTGTGATGGTGTTGCATCCCCTGAAGGGTGATTGTGAGCAAAGATGACTGCTGCGGCATTTGTCTTTAATGCGGCTTTTACCACTTCTCTAGGGTAGACACTGGCTGAGTCAATGGTGCCAAAGAAAAGCTCTTCAAATGAAATAAGGTGATGTTGGTTATCAAGAAACATTACAGCAAAGACCTCTCTCTCATAGGCTTTTAATTTGCAAGAAAGGTAGGTTTTAGTGAGTTCTGGATTGCAATGTTGATCGCCTCGGAGGCCCCGTGCTGCAAGGATTTCTGCGGCTGCGTCGAGCACCCTGTCGGCGGTGACAGGACCATCAAAATAGTAGTTGTTATCGTGCATGAAACACTCCTTAGAATGAGTTGAGTAGTAGGTGCACGAAGATGATATATATCTGAAATTATTTATGTTTTTAGCGTGGTAGGGTAGTAATTAAAAAACTCTCCAGTTGCCCCCGTGCGTTTTTAAGCTGCGATTGTTAACTTGTTTGTGTTCAAACACACAAGGAGAAATGAACATGTCTAAAGCGAAATCAACACCAATGACCCCGTCAGCCGCTGCACGTATTCAAGGCGGACAAGCGAAAGCAAATGGTGGTCAAGTAGCCAAAGGAAGTTTTGCTGCGAGAGCTCAATCAGCCGCTGCGAAAAACAGTCAGTCGTAGGGAGTGCGGGGGAGATAACATTTCCCCCTCATCAATTATGAAAAGATATAGCAATAACAAAGATATACAGAAGTTGGTTTGCCATTTGGTGAAAAATAACTGGCGGTTCCAACGCTGTAAAAAACATGGCTCTATTTTCTCGCCAGCAGGGAAGCGATTCACAGTGCCAAGTACGCCAAGTGATAGACGAGCTTTTCAAAACTTTAATAAAGATATTCAACGTTCAGTATGACTAATAAAACAAATAACACGCCGTATTACTCTGTACAGCATTTACTTAGAGAATTTGCTAAAGGTCTAGGAACCAAAGCTTTAGCAGGTAAGAAGATTGATGATGCATGTAAAAACACAGAAATAAATCCATTTCATTTGGAGGCTTTGAAGAAAAGCCTAATCCACGATCCCCTTACAAAATGTGTCAATATTTACTTTGCCGATCATGTGCTGGAGCAATTTGAGAGGGTTACAGAGTTTTATTTAAACTTGATAAAGTCAGTACCTCTCGACGGGGTAGATGCCAATCTAGCTCAACAGTTTATTGATCGCTACTTTATGACATTCGCTGTCGCTGAGATTTGTTCTAGTTCTTTAAATGGTATGAGGCTTACATCGAGAGATATTGCTTGGAGCGACAAGACCTTGATGTCACTTGTTTTAGAGAACCTTGAGGATTCAATGGAGTGGCAGCAGTTCCTAATAAATAGCACAGAGTCTCAAAAGGAGTGTTTGAGGGCATGGGCACTAGGCCCTGGAGCTGAGTTACCTAAACTCTCCAGTATTACTTCTCTTGGGGAAAGTTGGCAACGAGGAAATAGTTGGGGGGCTTTTAAGGCCAGACTGATAACAGCTCGCCTGTGGGATTACTTTTTTTATCGTAGTGGTTATACCGACCTCGCTCTACTTAGACATAGCTCCCCCAAACAGTGCTTAGAGAAACTGGTTAGTCAACTACTCAACCTGCTTCAGCAAGGAACGATAAAATATGAAGCTACATCTCCTTTAGCATTGGGGTTGTTTGATTTACTTAGGTTAAGAATACCTAAAGTTGCAGATAGCCAAGGGCGCTGTTTCGAATTGCTGGATCAACTTAGGTCGCAACAAGAGAAGCTCGATATCAATAAAGAAGCGACATACTACTACCATTGGATGAATGCTCGTTACTTGTTGCATTCAGGAGAGCTACTCGCAGCGGTTGATGAGTATAAGCTAGCATTTGAACAGGTGATCTATAGGCAAGGGGAAAATGCCGAGAAGATTATTATCGAGGCGATCGTTACAGCATGTCGATGCCCTAAACCAAACAAAAGGTTCATTAACCGTTTGAGACGAATGGCTGTGGTGTTGAAGATAGATCTAATGCCACCAGAGCATAGTGGTGATGAGGACAAAGCGAAACCACAAGAGATTGAAAGTTGGGAAATTGCTGCATTTAGTCAGTATTTCAGTGCTTTCTTTACTAGAGACTCGTTCTTCCCAGGTGCGTCATATCCTACAAATCCACATGACACAAATGGGGTATGGATGGTGGATGAAACGACTCACCAATTAGATATTGAAAAACCAGACAAAGTATTATCGGTTGGAATGGAAGGTGGGTTAGTAAAACAAATGCCACAGTTGGTTTATTTCTCGATGCTTGAGGATGTAAATGCTATCTCGACTCTTCTAAATTCAAGTGCAGACGTTAACCGACTGTCATCACGCAATGAGTCGGCAATTCTGTTAGCTATCCAATCAATGCAAGCTAACGTGATGCCTTTGAATTCAATGAAGGAAGAATTATTCCAGCTACTGAGCCAGAAGCCACATAAGAGAAGTGTACTGGATACTCTAACGGAAAAGAAAAAACTGTCTCCCCTCGGTTGCGCTATTCAGACTGGTCGAATAGGTGTTGTCAGGAAACTAATTGAGATGGGGGCTTCAGTTGATAGAAGACATGACACTATTGGGGAAACCCCGCTATTCACAGCCATAGGTTTAATAGCACATCATACTCGGCCTCATCTCAATGCAGGGCATTGGGAAAAGATGAAATATTCTAAAATGAACTTGCAATCGGTACGCGCTCACTCTGCAGGACTATTACCTCATGATCTTGAGCATTTAAAAACAGTAATGGCTAAACAAGACAGCGACCCAGTTTTTCAAAGTATACACGAGGTAGTGAAGAAAACTGAGATCGGTAATATCCTAAAATACACTTCAGCAGATGGGTTTCGGCAAATAGCGAAATTGCTTATAGAGGAAGGGGCAGATCCCAATGCCAAGCATGACACTGCTATGCTTGGATACACACCATTGATGTTAGCGATTGAACTTGATGAAGCTGAGCTGGTGGAGGCTATGATAGATTCAAAACAGTATCAGGCTAACTTTCAAGATACCTGTATTGATTCACGTACTGGTCAACGAGTCGATATTGAACGCTTGATAAGAGAGTGGCGAGCGTCGAATGTAGCTAAAGCGCTTAGTTAAAGGGTATAGCTGAGCGCTACTCGATCTCATTCGAGGAATAAACTAATGAGGCTGATTTTATCTACTCTCACTAAAGATATACTTCAATGATACAAATACCCTAATGGCTGCTATTTTTATCCCAACCAGTATATTCAATACGTTGCCTTAAATGGAATCTATCTCATTGTTTTAAATTATTTTATTAAGTAATCTCTTTGGTGCTTATACAAAACTAATTACATAGGTGGGCTAGATGAATAGACAAGCGGCAGAACAATTACTCAAAACAGCAATTGATGACGAGGATGCGCAGTTTAGAGAAGGCCAGTGGGAAGCTATTGATGCATTAGTTAACCACAATCAAAAGTTGTTGGTTGTTCAACGAACTGGTTGGGGAAAGAGTTCGGTCTATTTCATTAGCACAAAAATTTTCAGGGATAGAGAGCAAGGACCTACAATCATTGTATCGCCTTTGCTTGCGTTAATGCGTAACCAAATAGAGTCTGCTGAGAGGTTGGGTATACGTGCAGTTACAATGAACTCATCTAACAATGAGGATTGGGAGGCTGTTACTCGTGACATCTTAAATGATCAAGTTGATTGTTTATTGATTTCTCCCGAGCGACTCGCGAATGACAATTTTGTTGAGACTGTTCTTCGTCCAATCGCTGACAGAATATCCTTAATGGTTGTAGATGAGGCTCATTGTATCTCTGATTGGGGGCATGATTTCCGTCCAGATTATCGCCGAATTGTTAGTATTCTAAGGCAACTTCCAGAAAATACCCCGGTTCTTGGAACTACAGCGACTGCAAATAGACGAGTTGTTGAAGATATTGAAGCACAGTTGGGTGACATTCAGACGCTACGCGGACAATTAGGTCGTGATAGTTTGGCATTGCAAAATATTCGATTACCTGATCAGGCGTCCAGATTAGCTTGGCTTGCAAGAGTAATTCCGCAATTGGACGGTACAGGGATTGTCTACACATTAACTACTCGTGATGCTGAGCAAGTCGCAGAATGGCTAGTTCGCAATGATATTAATGCTCGTGCTTATCATGGCAAAGTTACTCACTCAGATTTTATTACCCCGGCAGGTAATCCTGATTCAAATGCTTATCGTCAGCATTTAGAAACCCTGCTATTAAATAATCAAATTGACGTGTTGGTAGCCACTACCGCTTTAGGAATGGGTTATGACAAACCTGACCTTAGTTTTGTTATCCACTACCAATCACCAGGCTCAATAGTAGCTTACTATCAACAAGTTGGTCGGGCAGGGCGAAGGATTTCAGATGCGAAGGGGGTACTTTTATCCGGTGTCGAGGATTCTGATATCCATGAGTATTTCCGATCTTCAGCATTTCCCAGCCTTGAGCAAATCAATGAGATACTTGAAGCACTCGCTAGTGTCGATGGTCTAACAATGCGTCAATTGGAAGAGCTAACCAACCTTCGTTTTGGGCAAATTGAGAAAGTGTTGAAGTTACTCAGTGTAGAGAACCCTGCACCTGTAATTAAAGAAGGTTCACAATGGAAGCGGACACCGGTTAGGTTCAACTTGGATCAGGATAGAATCGAACACCTGACTCATCAGCGGGAGTTAGAATGGCAAGAGGTTCTAGATTACCAAGTGAGTGATACTTGTTTAATGCTATACCTTCGCCAAGCTCTTGATGATGAGGAAGCACAGCCTTGTGGACGATGTGCAGTTTGTCTCGAAGAAGAAATAGTGACTAGTGCAATAGAGTCTGCATTAGCCCACGATGCAGCGATTTTTTTGCGTCATGCAGAAATGACAATAAAACCAAATGTTCAGGTAGCAGCAGGAGCATTTGTTGAAGAAGGGTTTAGAGGTAACTTACCTATTGAGCGAAGAGCTCAAGAGGGCAGAGTACTGTCTCGTTGGGGGGATGCTGGTTGGGGGCAAATGGTAAGAGATGATAAACATGACAATCATTTCCGAGATGAGTTAGTTGATGCAATGGCTGAAATGATACTTGAACGTTGGGAGTTAGAAGAAAGACCAACTTGGTTATGTTGCGTCCCGTCCCGTAATCACCCTGAACTAGTTCCTGATTATGCTAGAAGGCTAGCTATACGGTTAGGTTTAGAATTTGTCGACGTGATACAAAAAGTTAGAGACAATGAACAACAAAAGTTCCAGCAAAACCGCTTTCATCAATGTCGTAATCTAGATGGTGCTTTTGAAGTCGAGGGATCGATACCAGAAGGGCCTTGCTTCTTAGTTGATGACATTGTTGATTCGGGTTGGACGTTAACTGTTCTCGCTGCGAAGCTTCAGCAAGCTGGCAGTGGTAAAGTATACCCAGTCGCACTAGCTTCCACATCGGTAAATGATTAATGAATTTAACAACAACAGCACAAGCGATAATCTTGCTTACCAGTTACTTTGGCAAGCAGGATAAAGATGCAGCAAAGCCGCTCACTAATGCGGAATGGGCACGTTTCGCTATGTGGTTGAGGGATAGTCAACTCAGTCCAGCTGACTTGCTGGATAACGACAAGAAAGCGTTGCTATCTCAGTGGCGAGATCCTAAAAACAAAGTGACTCAAGAGCGAATTGAAGCCCTCTTAAAGCGAGGTCACAGCATGGCACTAGCGCTTGAAAAATGGAGTCGCTCAGGCTTGTGGGTGATTACTCGTGCCGACAAAGATAGCTACCCTAAACGTTTACTCCATAAGCTTGGTAACCAGGCTCCTCCTGTGCTGTACGGATGTGGAGACAGAGAGTTGCTTAAGGCTGGTGGTATTGCCGTCGTAGGCTCACGCAATGCTTCTCCTGCAGATCTTGCTTATGCCGAACTGGTTGGATGTAAATCCGCGAATGCTGGTCTAGGGACTGTTTCTGGTGGGGCTAGAGGTGTCGATGAAACTTCAATGCTAGGTGCTATGAGTGCTGGAGGTGTTGTTATTGGCATACTCGCTGATAGTTTACTGAAAACCTCTACTTCGGCCAAATATCGAAGCGGTCTAATGAACGGCAACGTTGTGTTGGTCTCCCCTTTCAATCCTGAAGCTGGCTTTAACCGTTTTAATGCAATGGACCGCAATAAGTACATTTATTGTCTTGCGGATACTTCTGTAGTGGTTCACTCAGGAACTAAAGGCGGTACATGGGAAGGGGCTATTCAGAACATAAAGAAAGGTTGGGTTCCTACTTGGGTAAAGCAAACTCAAGACGCTGCAGCTGGTAATGCTGGAATTGTTGCAGCAGGAGCAAGCTGGTGTAGCGAGAACATTGTAGAGCTGGATGTTCAATCACTATTAGTCAACAGTTCCAATTCTAACGTTAACAACCAAACGGACTTGTTTAGCCGAGCACAAGCAGATTTGTTCGCACAGTCAAATGAAATATCTCAGAGTGAATATAACGATGAGAAGGCTGTAGAAGGCAGTTCTGAGCAAGAAATGAAAAATAATGAAGTGCTAGTAGAGAACAAAGAATCCGCTTTACTGACAAAGGCAGAGCCTGATGCTGTTACCAAAGACAGCTTTTATCAATTGTTTGTTCAGTATCTACAAACTTTAGCCAGTGAACCAATATCAGAAACAGAACTTGTTGAAGTATCAGAATTGCATAAAGGGCAGGTAAAAAGCTGGCTAGCTCTTGCTCTAGAGCAAAATTTGGTGACTAAATCAACACGACCAGTGCGGTACCAGTGGAACAAAAATAACTAAAAATAAAATCACAACACAGAGCTTAGGTATTTAATGACCAAACAAAACGAAGATACACGGGTAAAGATACCAACCATATTGCACCTAACGCGCTTAGGGTATAAGTACTTGTCATTAAAGCAAGCCACTTGGTGCACTGATACCAACATTTTCCCTGATATCTTCAAAGAGTCGATAGAGAGTATTAATCCTGGAATGGATGGTGGGGATGTTGAGCGTTGTTTGGATGACTTGAAGTTAAGCTTAGACAATGAAGATCTAGGCCGTGCTTTTTATGAAAAACTGACGAGTCGTTCCGGTACAAAACTCATCGATTTTGATGACTTCTCAAAAAATAGCCTACACGTAGTAACAGAGCTTACATACAAGAACGGTGATGAAGAGTTTCGTCCAGACATCATTTTGCTCATTAACGGTATGCCTTTAGTCTTTATTGAGGTTAAAAAACCAAACAATAAAGACGGTGTTATAGCTGAGAGAAATCGAATCAACACTCGTTTTCAGAATCCAAAGTTTAGACGTTTCGTTAATATTACTCAGCTCATGCTGTTTTCTAATAACATGGAATACGATGATGGCAGCTCGGAGCCTATCCAAGGAGCGTTCTATGCAAGTTCGTCTTATACAAAGCCTATCTTCAACTACTTCCGAGAAGAGGAAGTTCTTAATCTTACTAAACTGCTTAAGCCTTTAGCCGATGATACTGAGAGTTTTGTTCTAAAAGACAATAACTATACCGTTATTAAACATAGTCCTGAGTTCATCACCAACAAAGACCATGATGCGCCAACCAATAGAATATGCACGTCACTTCTTAACCCAGAGCGCCTTGTGTTCATGCTGAGATATTCGCTAGCGTATGTTAAAGAAACCGATGGTCTACAAAAACACGTGATGCGCTATCCACAGCTGTTTGCGACCAAAGCGATTGAAAAAAAGTTAAGTGAAGGCATTAAGAAAGGCATTATTTGGCATACTCAGGGAAGTGGAAAAACGGCTCTAGCTTATTACAACGTAAGGCACTTAACCGACTACTATCAAAAGCAAGACATCATCCCTAAGTTTTATTTTATTGTTGACCGGATAGATCTACTTGTTCAAGCACAGCGTGAATTTACGAGCCGTGGGTTAATGGTTCATACAGTCAATTCTAGAGAAGCTTTTGCTCAGAGCATCAAGGCAACTAAGGTGATCCATAATGACTCAGGTAAGCCGGAGATCACCGTTGTTAATATTCAAAAGTTCGAGGATGACCCTAGCGTTGTACGAACAGTAGATTATGACGTCAATATCCAACGTGTTTATTTTTTAGATGAAGTGCATCGTAGTTATAACCCTAAAGGGAGTTTCTTAGCCAACCTCACTCAGTCAGATCCCAATGCAATTAAGATAGGCTTAACAGGCACACCGTTACTGCTGGCGGAAAAAGATAAAGATCCGACGAAAGAGTCAAAAGTATTTAGCTCAAAACAGATCTTTGGTAATTACATCCACAAGTATTACTACAACGCGTCAATTGCAGATGGCTATACCTTACGTTTAATTCGTGAAGAGATTGCTAGCAACTATGTAATGGCAATGCGTGAAGCATTGCAAGAGGTCGAGTTACAGCAAGGCAGTATCGACAAAAAGCAAGCCTATGCTCATCCTAAGTTCGTAGAGCCGATGCTGAACTATATAGTTCAGGACTTTGAGAAAAGCCGTTCAACCTGGGGAGATAACAGCATTGGTGGAATGGTGATTTGTGATAGCTCTGAGCAAGCAAAAGAACTGTTTAAGCAGTTCAATGCTATTTATGCCACCAATCCTGTTTTGCCTGCGAGCTCAAAGCATGAAGAGGATGTAGTAAAAGAAAGCGCCATTTATGAGCCCAAAGCTAGTTATAACGAAAAGCTAAAACGCGATAGTCAAGTGCATTCGGCCGCTTTAATTTTAGATAAGTTTGGCAATAAAGAAGACCGTAAAGACTGGGTGGGAAAATTTAAAGCGGGTGAGATAGATTTTGTGTTTGTCTACAACATGCTGCTTACCGGCTTTGATGCGAAACGATTGAAAAAGCTGTACTTAGGTCGAGTTATTAAAAAGCACAACTTACTTCAAGCGTTAACGCGTGTTAATCGTACTTATAAAGACTTCCGCTATGGTTACGTAGTCGATTTTGCTGATATCAGCGCTGAGTTTGATGCAACCAACAAAGCCTATTTTGATGAATTAAAGGGCGAGCTTGGTGATGAAATGGACAGCTATTCAAATCTGTTCAAAAGTCATGAAGAAGTGCATCAAGAGATAGAGCACATAAAAGATGTACTATTTCAATTTGATACTGAGAATGCAGAACTGTTCCAACAGCAGATTAGCCAAATCTCAGATCGCAAACAAATATTAGTCTTAAAGAAAGCATTAGAAAGTGCCAAAGACCTGTATAATCTCATCCGCCTTCAAGGGGATACTGAGCAGCTGCAAGAGCTAGATTTCGCTAAGCTTAACGTGCTGTATCGATATACCAATGACCACTTAGGTAATTTGAATCTAAAACTGCAAATAGAGAACAGTACTGATACCACCAACTTATTAAACGCGGCGCTAGAAGATGTCGTATTTATGTTTACTAAGGTCGGTGAAAGTGAACTCAAGTTAGCTGACGAACTCAAAAACACCTTACGTAAAACCCGTGAGGCTTTGGCTGGTAACATAGATCAAGCTGACCCTAAGTTTATCGCCTTAAAAGAAGAGTTAGAACGTCTTTTCAAAACCAAGAATTTAAGTGAAGTCACTCAGGAAGAGATGGACAAGAATATTGGTGTATTGCGAAAAATTCATGAGCGAGTGAAGGTACTTAACTTAGAAAATAGCCGCCTTAAGTCTAAGTACTTAGGAGATGAAAAGTACGCAAGAACCCACAAGCGAATCCTTGAAGGGAAACGAGGGGAAGGACAGCATAGTAAGCTGTTTGAGAGTGCGGAAAACCTTATTGAACGCCGTATTTTTGAAGCTCTAGCAGCAATCAAGCAGCTAACTGATGATCAGGTGTTGAATAATCAGCAGTTGCTTAATAACGAAAGCTATTTTGAACGTACAGTGATGCCTAACACCATCAAACAGTTCAAAATGGAGCAAAAAATCAATTTAACTCCCGTAGCTGCCAAGCATATCAATATGTTGGTGGTACGTGAGTATTTAAACGAATTTAATGGCCGAGCGCCGTGGTAGGACAAAATGGTAGAACAAGACTTTCAAAGTAAAACCAAACAACTGATTGATGATTTAAAATCAACCTGTGCACGTAATGGTTTAGGTAATGACGCGAGTGAGTTTAAGATCATTACTCAGGTATTTTTGTATAAGTTATTGAATGATAAGTTCGCTTATGAAACGAAACAGATTGAACCCAAGTTAGCAAGCTGTGATAACTGGGAACAAGCGTTTATCGCACTCAGCGATGATGAGCGAGAAATGCTGGCAATGCAGTTGCCTGCTGATGCTGCAGAGCTAAAACAAGAGCACTTCATCTCCACCTTATTTGCAAAACAAAATGAAGCCGACTTCGCTAAGTTGTTCGATGACACACTACGCGATATCTCGATGCTCAACAGTGATACCTTCTCAGTAATGACCGATTCTGGTGAGAAGGTTGCACTGTTCGAATCGATCAGTGAATACGTGACCGTTAGTAAGCGTGATGACTTTTGCCGTGCAATCATTAACAGCATTGCAGAGTTTAGCTTTGAGCGCATTTTTACCCAAAAGTACGACTTCTATGCAGTGATCTTTGAATACCTAATCAAAGACTACAACAGTAATTCAGGTGGCAAATATGCCGAGTACTACACACCTCATGCCGTGGCTCGCATTATGGCTAGTATTCTTGTACCAGAGGAGCAGCAAGGAAAAGTCAGTAACGTAAGTTGTTACGATCCCTCAGCTGGTTCAGGTACTTTATTGATGAACGTTGCACACGCAATAGGAGAAAGTCGCTGTTCTATCTTTACGCAGGATATCTCGAAGAAGTCATCGAACCTTTTACGATTGAACTTAATCTTAAACAACTTGGTACATTCAATTCCTAATGTGATTGAAGGTGATACCATGCGGAATCCTCACCACAAAGATGGCGCAGCCTTAAAGCAGTTTGATTACATTGTTTCTAACCCACCGTTTAAGCTTGATTTTAGTGAAATCCATGAAGAGTTAGATGGCAAAGAGCATAAAAAACGTTTTTTTGCTGGGGTGCCAAACGTGCCTGCTAAAGCTAAAGATAAAATGGCAATTTACCAATTGTTTTTGCAGCATATTATTCATTCTTTGAAGCCTGAAGGTAAGGCTGCGGTGGTATTACCAACAGGGTTTATTACTGCTCAGTCTGGAATAGATAAGAATATTCGTCAGTACTTAGTTGAAAATAAAATGTTGGCTGGCGTAGTGTCTATGCCATCCAATATATTTGCCACAACCGGTACTAATGTTTCGATCCTGATTATTGATAGAAGTAACGAAGAGAAGGTCGTTCTGATAGACGCCTCCAATCTTGGTAGTAAAGTTAAGGAAGGTAAAAATCAGAAGATAGTTCTTTCTTCTGAAGAAGAACAAAAAATTATTGATACGTTTACTGCGAGAGATACTGTCGATGACTTTTCTGTTTCTGTGAGTTATGACGAAATTGAAGCCCAAAATTATAGTCTGAGTGCTGGGCAGTATTTCGATGTAAAAATTGATTATGTTGATATTACACAAGAGCAGTTTGCCAACAAAATGGATGCTTTCACAAATAACTTAAATGAGTTATTTGAGCAGTCTCGTGACCTTGAAGCAGAACTTAAAAATCAGTTAGCGGGACTCAAGTATGAGTAAACTAGTAACAATAAAAAGTATAACGTCTAAGGTTGGCAGTGGAGCAACCCCAAGGGGAGGTAGTAATGTCTATGAAGACGATGGTATTTCATTTATACGAAGCCAAAATGTTCAAGATATGTACTTTTCAAATTCAGGTCTGGTGTACTTGAATGACGTTCAAGCGGATAAGCTTAAAGGCGTAACGGTAGAGGCTTCTGATGTTTTACTGAACATCACTGGGGACTCTATTGCCCGGAGTTGCCTTGTTCCGGATGAGGTGCTGCCTGCTCGGGTAAATCAGCACGTAGCTATTATTAGATGCAAAAATTCGAATGACGCTAGGTACTTGGCATACTACCTTCAATTTCTAAAAAAACACCTTTTGCAAATATGTAAAGTTGGTGGAACAAGAAATGCATTAACAAAAGATGTGATTGTAAATCTAAAAATCAACTTTCCTGAAGATAGGCATGCACGTGGAAATCTTTTGGCTTTAATTGATAAAAAGCTTGATATTAATTATCGTATTTTTGCTGATTTGGAAGGCATGGCGAAGGCTCTATATGATTACTGGTTTGTACAGTTTGATTTTCCAAACGCTGAGGGTAAGCCATATAAAGAGTATGGCGGGAAGATGGTCTATAACGAGGTTTTAAAGCGTGAAATCCCGGCGGGGTGGGAGCTGGTACCTATAGAGTACTTCGCTGATGTGATAGACCCACACCCAAGCCATCGAGCTCCCAAAGAAGTGGATTCAGGCTTTCCTTTTGCTGGAATTGGGGATATTGATGAGGCTGGTAATATTTCACTGTCAAAAGCCCGAAAAATTGATGAAGAGTTTGTTCTTAAACAAGAAAAAGACTATCACATAGGAGATTACTCTCTTGGTTATGGGCGTGTTGGAACAGTAGGAAAAGTAGTTCGTTTAAAGAAACAAAAGTTTCGTTATGCGTTATCACCAACGTTGTCTGTAATCAACGCAAAGAAGCCTGAATTTGCAGGGTACGTTTATAACGTCATGAAAAGTGAGGAGTTTTATAAGCACGTTCTAAAGAATTCCTCTGGCACAACTCGACCAGCGATCGGTATTCAGCTTCTTCGTAAAATACCAGTATTGAAGCCAGGGTTGGAGCAAAGTGGTATGTTTGAGCATTATGAACAAGTGACTAAAGAGCTGTTTGAGAAGACCAATATCGTCAACAAAGAGAGTCAATTACTCATGGAACTGAGAGACTGGCTTCTCCCAATGCTTATGAATGGGCAAGTTACGGTAAAATGATGAACATTGCGTATCGGCTATTATTAACCGTTACGGCAACATCACTGCTGTTGATAATCTTTGTGGTGCAGAAGGGCTACACGTTAGGTTATTTTTTTGACAAGTGCACCAACTTAGCCACCTTGCCGAGCGCAATTTCATATGTCCTTTATCTATTGGTGCCAATAGCGTTAAGTGGGCTGAGTATTTACCTCAGTCGATACCTTGGTAAAGATGAGTTCAAAGCGGGTCAGGTGGTTGAGGTTGAGCATGCCAATAACAGCTTTCTTCCTAGCTACCTAGGCTACTTCTTTGTTGCACTAAGTATTGGCAACTGGGAAACCTTGTTTTTTGTCTATGGTGTTCTGTTCGTGTTTACCTTCTTATCACAGGCGCTTTACTTCAACCCGCTGTTTTTATTGTTTGGATTTGAGTTCTACAACATCAAAACGAAAAATGGTGCAACCATCTTTTTGATAAGCCAAGAGTGCTATAAAACACCTGGTGATATAGTGATAGATAAAGCTTATCGTATTAATAATTATACATTTATTGAGCGAGGGTAATCGTGGATTCAGTACTGACTAAAGTTAAAGGTCGCAATAAAAAGAATGTCTTTAAGTTGCTTTCCGACGAAACACTGTTCGAGGAGTTGGTCGTTACTGATGATGCCAGTGTTGATTATGCCCCTGACCACAACCTAGACGAAGATTCGTGGTTTAAAATCGATAACTTTAGTCAACAGCCATACTGTCTTGATATTCTTAAAGTCGATTTTGATTCAAAAGATTATGACGGCCTTCCAAAAGCTAAGTTTAAAGACATTGCTCAGCTTTATGCGATTCAAGGCAATAATTTCTATTTTCAAAAAATAACGCCTTCTCTTTTTGTTACCAAGAAGATGATTGCATTCGGCGAAGCGGCGGAGCTTGAAAGTACTGAAAAGCGTTTGGTTGTTAATCAAGTGGCTGATGCTGTCTACTACAAAGCGCAGGACAAGTTAGTATTTAAGAGTCTAGCGACAATATCAAGCATCTTTAAAGGTATTGATGAGCTCTACAAAGAAGCTACAAAAGAAGAGGTTGAAAAGTTCTTAGAAGAGGACTTTATTGAGCTTTCTGATGGCTATGATACTTCTAAAGTATCGAAGCCCAATCGCAAACGTATCGCATTGGCAATGGATACACTGGCGGCATTACCAGTGGAAGAACGAGACCAAATGTACTCGTATATTCATAGTTACTGCGAGCAAAAGTTAACGTTCGATAAAGAAAACAGTAAGTTTGAAATCAACTCAGACGATGAGCTGAAATATTTGCTCTACGGTATTGAGCAGCGTTTTTACACCACACCGCTAGGGCATGAAAAGCGTTTGGCTAACTCTGTACAGACTATGGATTAGAACGCAAAAAGAGCTCATTCGAGCTCTTTTTTTAGTTATGAGAAAAGCTACTCTAAGACGTTTAGAGAGCGGTATTCATCAAAAGCATATTGATCGGTCATGCCACTAATATAATCCTGAATCAAACGGACTCGGAAATAAAACTCCCAGATGTCATCGTCATAATCATACGGTAGGTAGGCGACATCTGGTGACTTTCGTTTTTCATCTTCTAGAGTCTGTATTGCTATTTGATATGCCCTCAAGTGCTTATTCGGTAGCTTCTTGTGAAGCCTTCGCTCATAAAGTGGAGCATCATCGATGTTATTAAATGTTTTATTGTCTAGTAAGAGTAGCGGTTTATAGGCATCTAATAGTCCAGTGAGAATTCGATATCCTTGTAACTCACTTTTTTCTACTTCAGGGTCACAAAAGGCATATTTTTTTGCTACATTTTTTAGTGTTTTAACAAGAGCGTGATTGACACTTTTATCTTCAATTAATGCCCGATTAAATGTTCCATTAAATACGTCTTCAATGTTTTCAATAAATTGTTTGCAAGCGTGTTGTGGTAAGCGTTTGTTGATTTCTACACGTAGAGTCACAAAAAAATGGCTATTAGCACAGTTCTCAGCTTTTGAAGCACTTTCATAAGCAATGTCGACGATTTCTTTCATCACATTACTATTAGTTAAATCATATTTTTTAACGAGTAATTGGAACTCTTTATCTAGAACACTTTTTAACTGCTCAATAGTAAGGATGCCTTTTTCGACCGCGTCTTCGATATCAGCGATACCATAAGAAATATCGTCTGCGGCTTCCATGATATAAGAGAATGGTGAGCGGCAATGGGAATCCATAGACAAGACTAGTTTCATAGATTCAACGTAGCGATGTTCACTTAAATAGTATCCTACTTTTTTCATCAAGTAGTCGAATTCACTCTGCTGTTCTTCTGAAGCTTCTTGATCACCACGGCGAGTATATTTGAAAATTCCAGATACTTGAGAGTAGGTAAGATTAAGGCCTAAAAGGGTATGAACTAAGCGGATTGCTTGTGCATTACCTTCGAAATTAATAAGATCTTGGTGGATAGGTGCTGGTAAATCAACTCTTGGTTTACCTTTTTCATCTGTGGTTAAAGATACTAAGTTTCTAGAAAACCAGTCATTTATTGCCTGTTCTCCAAAGTGACCAAAAGGTGGATTTCCAACATCATGCATCAAACAAGACATTTCAACAATTGATTCTATTTGGCGATCTAATCCAGCCAGCTTGTATTGCTCAAGATCCTTTTCGGGTAGCTTATTGAAAATTAGTTGAGTGATGTAACGGCCAACTTGTTGGACTTCTAAGGAGTGAGTTAATCGGCTGCGTACAGCAGCATTTCGTTCTAAAGGGAATACTTGAGTTTTTTGCTGAAGCCTTCGAATTGCAGCTGAATTGAGGATACGACCCCGGTCGCTTTCAAAGTTTCCTTGTTGAGCTATTTTGTTTGGTTCTTCAAGTGGACGAGCTCTAGTAGCTTTTCCGTTGTGATAGACTCTTGTTCCACGTACTTTTTGGTTGAAATTGATAGTCATTGTTAGGTCTCATATAAGTTATTGAGACTAAATTAAAACTCATGTGCACCTATATCCATAGGCTGGTGTCAATAATGTGACTAGACTTTTACTTTGAGTTTAATAATAAGACGATGCGACCTAAACTATTTTGGAACATATATTACCCAGTGACATTAACTGCCATGAAGGTGAATATATGCAAGAGCAATCAACACGACTAATCAGGTTAAAAGAGGTCATAGCCATGACTGGGCTTTCGAGAGCGAGTGTCTATAAATTTGTGAGTGAGGATAGATTTCCTGCACAAATATCACTGGGCTATCGCTGTGTAGCATGGGTAGAAAGTGAAGTTCAGCAATGGATTGATCAGCGAGTTCAAGAAAGCCGACGTGAAGTGTGAATATTTGAGCTAACCTTGGTGGTTAGCTCTTTTTTTATTTTTTACCCGACAGCGCGAAGTGTACGAGTACCTGTAACTGAAAGGTCACCCTGAGATGCTTTCGAGATGTGCTTGCTCCACCAAGCCATGAGCTTTTTACGTCGGTCTAAGTAGTCAGCTCTGTTGTACGCTTTACGCACTTCATTTGAATCAATATGAGAGAGTGCAGCCTCGATAACATCTGAATCAAACCCTTGTTCATTGAGCGTCGTACTTGCTAAAGCTCTGAGTCCATGGGCAACTAGCTTCCCTTTGTAGTTCATACGCTTCAATGCCATATTCGCTGTTTGAGGGTTGATATGAGTCTTTGGGTTTCTGTCTGAAGGAAAGATAAACTCTCGATGACCACTGATTGGTTTCATTACATCCAATAATCCCAAGGTTTGCTCTGTGAGCGGTATCACGTGTTCTTTGCGCATTTTCATACGCTCGACAGGTACCACCCAACATTTATTATCAAAATCAATTTCATCCCACTTAGCTCCAGCAGCTTCATTTGGGCGCGACATAGTGTGAAGTTGCCATTCAATAAGACATCGAGTCGTGAGTTTTATATTGGCTTTGTTAATGGCGAGCATTAAACCAGGTAACTCTTTCGGTGTTATTGTCGGCATGTGTTTTTTCTTCGGTGTTTCAAATGCCGCCTTTATACCGGTTAGGCGGTTTGCATCCACCAGCCCTGTATTCAATGCAAAGGTCATAATCTCATTGAGACGTTGAGAAAGCCGCTTGATGGTCTCTAAGTTACCTTTGTGGGCTAGAGGCTTCATTGTATCGATAGCATGCTGAGGGCGTAGCTCTGATACTGGATACGGTCCAAGAGTGGGGAAGATATGAAGCTTAAGAGAGCTCCAAATATCATCGGCATAGTTTGGTGTTACTTTTTTTCTTTTTATTTCGAACCAATCTTTAGCGACAACTTCGAGTGTTGCACTACGGTGGCCTTGTTGCTCTAAAGCGATTTGTTCTCGGTGTTCTTTTGGATCGATATTATCCGATAGTAGCTTCCGTGATTGTGCCCTAAGTTCACGAGCTTCAGCTAGAGAGACTTCAGGGTAGCTACCAAAGCTAAGGGTGGTGCGCTTTTTGGTGTATGGTCGATAGTAATCAAATAGCCATAGTTTTGATGAATTAGGCTTTATACGGAGGACAAGCCCTTGACCATCTCGCAGGTCATAAACCTTATCTTTTGGCTTCGCTTGTTTAATTTCCGTATTGGTTAGAGGTTTCGTTGTTCTCGCCATAGCAGTACCAAAGTTAGCATTATCGAATCGGTACTGCTAAGCGTACTGCTAAAAAAATGAGCTGTCCAGAACGAGATAGGACTAGTGTGCACGCTAAGTTATTGATTTACTTTTCTTTGGGTATAAAAAAAGACGCCCTAGGACGTCTTTCTCTATGAATTGGTGGAGCTGGCGGGAGTCGCCTTCAAGTCCCTTAAAAAACAGTGACTTCAATAGGTTAGGGTGTTTGTGTTTTTTGAGAATTACCCTTTAGTACCGCATCTTAGTACCATATAAAGTTAGTATCAATACCCAAGCGCATATTCAAAAATATGGATGCCAGTTCAGTTCCTCATTTGGGAGTTGAATCGATATCTATACTGAGCGGATCATTTAATCTGACTCTTAACGATGTTAATCCTTTCCAACTGCGACGCACTGAGTGAGCGCTGCTTCAATTGTTCATAGCTTTTTAATAGCCTGTTTTGTTGGCGTCGAATTTGTCGCTCATTTCTCTCTTCTTTTGCGTTTAACCACTTTTCAAACTGTGTTTGCATTTGCTTGATGAGTTTCTCAATTTCGAGGGCCTCAGTGGCTTTTTCGTGTTGGTATTGCCAAGTTGATAGTCTGCGTCCTTTTTCTTTTTCAATTGGCTCATAGCTCCGGTAGTCTATGCCGACATGTTCCAGCACTGCACTGTTGAATACTTGTTTAATGACTTTTGTAGCTTTTTTCTGTTGTAGCTCAGTGAGGACACGATTACCGACAACTTTACCAATCATTAAATGCACATGGTCGCCACTACCTTTGTTTCCTTGTTGCTCCTGCTGATGCAATACTGCTCGAATTTGTTGTCTGTATTGGGCAAATTCAGATTTGTTGAGTCGACAAAGTTTGGCTAAAGCCAATGCGCACTCTTTTACAATGGACTGCCACTGAGTTTTAGTAGGTCGGTAGCCTTTTGGTAGTGTGAGGCAATATTCCATCGAATAGGTCGCTAGAGGCCGTCCTCCACGACGGTTGTAGAGTTGTTGGTTAAGTCGAAATTGCTCACCAGAAATTGCAATTCGGTTTGAAGTCTCGGTGCAGCCGAAAAGGGAAATGAGTGCTTCAGTGTGTTTGTGGTTCACGTGTTTCGGGTTTAAATAATAACGCTCTCTGATTAACACACCGTCGCTAGCGAGGCGCACGGGTTGTGTCGTTACAGTCCAGTTTTTAAGCATATTGATATGTTTTCTATAAGCTTAAAAACTAAATTCAGTGATTTCAAACAACCAGCACTTAACCTTTATACCAGATGGTTGGTTCCAGATAGGACAACCCACTTCGTTCCTTCGTTGTCCACTGGTAAGAAGGGGCTTCCCTTCTTAACTACCCTTCATTTGTAGTTGATCATTTATGTTATTACACTTGAAGAAAAACTATGAATCATAATTCTCCAATAGCACTGGCTGTAAAGCTGGAAGAATGCCGACAAACAACAATAGACGATTTAGTTATCAATTTGTGTATCGAAGCTGAGTTCTTAACTAATCAAGATATCAAAAAAAACTCAGGCCGATACCAATGGATTGTCAAACTCACAGAGCACTGTAAAGATGCGATGGCGTTGGAAGACGTGATAGAAGGGGAGGTTAGTGAGCCTCTCAATTCCTCAAATTGGGATTCTATTATGGCAAGTAAGAAGAAACAGGCTGATGAAATTGTCGAGATAATAGCTAAGAAAGTTATGTTAGCAATCCCTCCTTATAGAGCTTAATAGGTTAGTTGATACAATAGTCTGAGGGAGTTACTCCCTCAGACTATTCTCTTTCTCGACAAGCTTGCTTTGTTAATGGAAACCGACGATAAAAGTTTCAGCAAAACCTTTGAGCTTCTCAGCAATACGAGGAAGGATCGTGCGGCGTGTTCTGAAGGTCATCTTCTCAGTTGTTAGCTGGGCGATATCATCTGACTTCAAGCTGTCTACATTCATACCGTTCTCGATGTTTGTCACCATTTCGCTGAACTTATCGGTGTCCAACTTCTCTTCTTCTGCTATCTGGCTTAGCTCTTTTTGCTTCCGCTCTTCGATGTACTCATCAAACTCAGCACCTTGCACTAAGCCTTGCATACTCTTCTCAATAAAATCTTCAATGAGAGAACGTTTGCTATACAAAGTAGGTTCAGTCGCCAGTAAGTTAGCGATAACTTGGCGCTTCTTCTCTCTGGCTTCATCACAAGACTCTTCGAACATTGTCATTAAGAGGTGACGAATGTAGCCAACGTTAACTTCATCCCTCTGAAGTAGCTCTAGCTCAAAATCGATGTCCGCTAAGATAGATTCTTTATCAGTAGGCCCTTTCTTGAGTTCACGGGCTAAATCGCTGTATTTAGAGGCGTAGTCAACGAATTCTTGCTCAGACATACCAAGCGTTTCAATGTCGAAATCGCTATATGTCTCAAGTTGGTTCTTTAACCGCATCAAGATGCGGAACTGCTTAATAAAGCCTGCTTGCATGTCTTCGTCAGGCAAGTCATCGACACTTTGCACGTCAGGAGCAATTGCTTTCAACGCTTCAAGTGCTTTAGCAAAGTCCTCGGTCAAGCCGTTAAGGTCTGGAACTTCAATAAACTCGATTGGCTGTTTATTTGAGAACAGGGTAAATGCTTCGTCCGCTTGTGGCTTAAGGTTGCGGTAACACATAACATTACCATGCGACTTCACTGTGCCATTTAAGCGGTTGGTGCGGGAGAAAGCTTGCACCAAACCATGATATTTAAGGTTTTTATCGACATAGATGGTGTTTAAGCCGGGGGCATCAAAACCTGTAAGGAACATATTCACCACTAGCAAGATATCCACTTCACCGTTCTTCGTGCGATTCGATAGATCCTTGTAGTAGTTGTAGAAACTGTCGGTATCTTGGGTTGAGTAGCTCGTACCAAACTGTCGGTTATAGTCTTCGATGTAAGCATCTAGCTTGTCTCGGCTATGAACTTTGGCGTTGGCTTCCGCTAAGCCTTTGACATTGACCTCACCTTCGAACTCTTCTTCCTCATTTACACCGTAGCTAAAGATGGTGCCGATATTGAGCTTATGTTTGCCCTCTTCTTTAAGGGCTTTGAATGTGTCGTAGTAGGTGATGAGATCAGGCACACTTGCCACACACAGCATGGCGTTAAACTTGCGTTTGGTCTTATGACCGTGGATACCGATGATGTGCTCACACACTTGTTTAATGCGCTTTGGAGAGCTAAAGAACTCGGCGACATCGATACTGCTTACGTCGACATCCATGCTGTCATTTTTATGTTTTAGCTTGCCGTAATACTCAATAGCAAATGGAAGCACGTTGTCATCTTTGATGGCATCAACAATCACATAGCTATGAAGGCGTTCACCAAACAGATCTTTTGTAGTTCGCTTCTGTGTGCCTTTGCCTTTACCTTCGACTTTTTTAGCGGTCGCATTGTCGGCAAAGATAGGTGTCCCCGTAAAACCAAATAGCTGTGCTTTTTCGAAGAAGTCGACGATGTTTTGGTGCGTTTCGCCAAATTGGCTGCGGTGGCATTCATCAAAGATGAAGACCACACGCTCTTGGCGTAAGTGCTCAACCTGTCCTTTAAAGCGAGGTTTGGTGATCAGGTTATTAAGTTTTTGAATCGTGGTGATGGTTAGCTTGTTGATCCGATTAACTTTATTACTGTAGATAGGCGCATACTCTGCGACTTGTGGCAGTTCTTCACCATCGTTGGCACTACTATCTTTCGTGTTTAGCGCTTTCTTCGGTACAGGTCGTGAACCAAGGAACTGATTCAGAAGGCTTTTAGTGTCACCTGTGCTGTCGACACTGCCTCTTAAAAACGCATCAAACTCTTTTGCGGTTTGGTAATCGAGATCTTTACGGTCGACCACGAATACCACTCTATCCACATCTTCAAGCGTAGAGAGGATCTGAGCGGTTTTGAAGCTGGTCAGCGTCTTGCCACTGCCAGTGGTGTGCCAAATGTAACCGTGATTATTGTTGGTCTTAACCTGATTAACGATCGCTTCTACCGCATAGAATTGGTAGGGGCGCAGCACCATCAAAAACTTACCTGATTCGTTCTGTACGATGTAGCGGCTCAACATCTTAGTCAGGTGCGGTTGATTTAAGAAAGAATCCGCAAACTGAGGCAGCGAGTTAATCTTGTTGTTTTCAACATCCGTCCAGTGGAAAGTCTGCTTAAACGAAAGATCACGATTATTAGAGAAATATTTGGTGTTTACGCCGTTCGATATAACAAACAACTGTACATAGTTGAACAGCCCACCTTGCGCACCATAGGTATGTTTGTCGTAACGCTTAATCTGATTGAATGCTTCCGCTAGTTCAATGCCTCGACGTTTTAGTTCAATTTGAATCAGAGGTAAGCCATTCACTAAGATGGTAACGTCGTAGCGATTTTCGTACGTCCCTTGAATGGTGATTTGGTTGGTGACTTGGAAGTGGTTCTTGCTGGCATCATCAAACAATAAAGTCAGATAATCAGTTTTGCCGTCTTCACGAGTGACATCAACCCTGCCTTTCAAGCGTTTGGATTTGTCGAAGATATTGCCCTTTTCTAGCTTGATGAGCACACTTTCAAATTCACGCTCGGTTAGCGTTACGCCATTGGCTTTCTCAAGCTGAGCTTTGAGGTTCGCTTTTAGTGCCTCTGCATTACCAATATCGACAGGTTTGAAATCGGTTGCGACAAGCTGATCGATTAGCTCTTTTTCAAGTTGTGCTTCTGATTGTGTGCTCATAATTCTTCTTTTTATAAATCCAACTGACGACTCTAACTACACGAACATTTGCTGTAATAATCCCTTCTTCCACTCTTTAGCTTTCTCAAGCTCTAAATTGGCAAGGTCGATCTTCTGGTCGATTGCGGATAAAAACTTCACGATCTTTTTCTGTTCTTTAAGTGATGGGTTGTCGAACACAGCACTCATAATGATGTTGTTATAAAGCCTTTGTATCGTTCCACCTTCAGACTGATACTTAACTATCTGATATACGTAAAAAAGGAACTCGTTAGTTGTATAGCTGCCGTCATTCTCTATCCAGACAATATTGGAGTCCTGAAAGTATGCAGGGCTACCATCATAAACAACCGTTCTACCGAGAGTACCAGATGCCGACATCAAAATATCACCAACATTTGGAAATGAGAATTTGTGACGATATTCGTCATATAGCTCTTGCGATATGAATGCATCTGGCTCTCTACCAAACGTGCCTATTTTGAAAAATGGGATGTCCCCATTCTCTGATGTTTGGTTTGCCATGATGCGTTTGCACATTTTAACTTTACCGATGTCTCCCAATGTACTTTTCTTCCAATCAGGAAAGTCACTACCTTCATCCGCTTTAAAGCGTAGTGTCGGTGGGATAAAGTTTAGCTGACCATCTTGCTCTTCCCACTTACCGTTAAACAACTGCTGCATCACACCTTTTTTGCACTCGATGAGCTTGTCTTTTTTCTCTGTGAGTAGTGAAATCTTCTCATCGACCTTTGACAAGAACGAGACGATTTTTTGTTGTTCTAACAGTTGAGGGAGTGATATTTTGAAATTTCGTAAACTACCAACAAGTACATTTGGTTGGCTTGAAGTTGCATTAAATCTATATACTTCTCTCATCCCCCAAAAACTAGACAAGAACTGACTAACAAAATACGGGGATGTATTATTGTCACACGTAATTTTGGCTATGTTCTGTTGTATGTGATATTTGTCATCCTCTTCAATAACAACTGAGTTACCGATAGTCCCAACACAAGGGTAAACAATGTCACCTTTAGAAAGTCTTGAACGATTAAGCTGCTTTGATAGTTTGTCTGAGATATAACTAAGGTCTCTTAAAACCAGCTTGTTAGAGCCTACGTTATAACCTCGTAAAGCTATAATTTCTTGGTTAGGGTCTTCTTCCCAGTAAGTTGAATATTCATATCCAGCTAATCGAGTAATGGAGGATATATCATTAAAAATATTATTTATCCATTCTCCGTCGAACTCACCGAACCTTAACGTCGGAACATTCATCTGTTCTGTCATAACATACCTACCTTAGAACGGTGCTTTAATGTTGAGCTGGGAGCAAAAGTCAGCAATATCTGCATCCACTGAGTGCATCTTCGTTTCTAGCTCGGCAAGGTCAGACGCCACAGCATCTAGATCAACCGGATCTTCCTCTTCAAAGGTATCCACATATCGAGGGATATTAAGGTTGTAGTCGTTCTCTTCAATCTCAGACAACTTGGCAACATGAGCAAACTTATCGATAGATTCACGATTGCTGTAGGCTTCAACAATGCGCTCAACGTCTTCATTGCGCATAAAGTTTTGCGCTTTGCCTTTTTCGAAGTGGTTAGATGCATCGATAAACAGCACGTTGTCATCGTTTTTACGGTTTTTTTTGAATACCAATATACAAGTTGGAATTCCTGTACCGAAGAAGATACCCGCAGGTAAGCCAATCACAGCATCTAGGTAGTTCTTTTTCTCTATAAGGTGCTTACGGATATGTCCTTCTGCCGCACCACGGAATAAGATGCCGTGAGGGACAACCACCGCTAGTGTGCCCGTTTCATTCAATTGGTGGATCATGTGAAGCACAAAAGCGAAATCAGCTTTCGATTTAGGAGCAAGCTTGCCGTAATCGGCGAAGCGCTCACTGTTTAGGTGCAGTTCGTTAGCACTCCATTTGGCAGAAAACGGAGGGTTCGCTACTACCGCATCAAAACGTTGCTCTAGGTGCATTGGGTGCTCTAGGGTGTCATCGTTTTTTATATCAAACTTATCGTAACGCACACCGTGCATCAGCATGTTCATACGAGCTAGGTTATAAGTGCTTGGGTTTTGCTCCTGACCACAAAACTCAAGGTTGTGGCTACCTACTTCACGAGCAACACGCAGTAGTAATGAGCCTGAACCACAAGTAGGGTCATATACCGATTTCACATTCCCATCTAGGCTAACAAGCTTAGCGAGGATCTTGCTGACCTGTTGCGGGGTGTAGAACTCTCCTGCCTTTTTACCCGCACCAGAGGCAAATTGACCGATAAGGTATTCATAAGCATCACCCAGCAAATCAATCTCGGTATTTTCTAGGTGAAAATCGATGTTATCGAGGTGAACCAAAACCTGACTGATTAGCTTGTTTCGTGCGTCTGGGTTTTTACCTAACTTGCTTGAGTTAAGGTCTAACTCTTCAAACAAACCGTTGAAGTCGTCAGCAGAATCCGCCGCTGTGGTGGATTGTTCAATGTCAGCGAGAGTGCGTTCAAGCTCATCGATAATGAACTCTTGTTTCTTGCCTCGCTCCGCTAGGCTTGAGAAAAGCTGTTTAGGCGCAATAAAGTAGCCAAGGTTCTCGACACACTCTTCACGAAGGTCATTGAGCAGCTCTTTATCATCAGCAGCACCAACAAAGGTAATGCCATCTTCTGCAAGTAGCTCATCACCGTAGCGGTTTAGCTTGTCTGAGAGATACTTGTAGAAGATAAGCCCCAGAATGTAGTCACGGAAGTCGTCTGCCGACATATTGCCACGTAGTGTGTTGGCGATGTTCCAGAGCTGTTTTTGAAGTTCTTGTTGGTGTTGTTGAACCATTATGTGCCTATGGGTTTGGTTATGATGTTAATTGCCAATATCTTACCCAAAATCTAGGTTTTTGTCTTTTATCGCCTTGCATAATCACAGCGTGAAAACTTTTTGGGACAGAGAGTTATAAGTAGCAGTGAGAGGTTGTTTGGAGTAAGGGGTTAGAAGGGGGAAAGGAATGGTATTTTGGAGGAGAAGGTGAGCCAGCCTTTATCGCTGGCTCAAGCTCTAGGACATTCCGTTCTTTCAGTTTATTGAATAAACGTAAAAAACGGAATCAACGGATACTAAAGTTAGGCTTTGGTGATAAGAGAGTAGACTTTTTTCCGCCCAGTTTTGCCACCCATCTTAAAATCAATGAGCTTACCTGAAAGTTTATCAATGATTTCAATGCACTTGTCACGACCGTAGTCGGTATGTTTGACTAAATAGTCCCTTAGCTCGGTTTTGTCTGTTTCTGTACTGCATAATAGTTTTGTAATGAGTGAAACGGCATCTTGATACTGATTGATAAAGTGATTGAACTTGCTCTCTTCGTCACGTAAAAACTTCTCTTTAGAGTAGGTATCAGAGTCGACACTGTAGACAGAGTTAACCATGTCAATGTAAGACATACTCTCAGACTTATCATAGGCGTAAGTGAGTTCTAATGCGTTATTACCTCGGAGCTTTTGGTTAGTGAGTTTGATGTACTTCGTTTGTTGTCCAGAGTGATCCATTTTTTCATCTTCAATGTCCATCATGTAGATACAATCGACATCTTCCATGAGATCTGATGTTCCAGAGTAGACAAGATTGTTATTCATATCTCGATTTTTGTTGGTATGGCCTAGGCCGATAAATGTGCCACCTTTGAGAATGAATTCGCTCACTTTGATACCAAATGTACGCATGTTCTTTTTATCCATGGTATCGGCAAACTTTTTCAGTGTATCGACAATGATAACGACATTCTTTGCGTCATTATCAGCAGCCAATCCATCCAAAACACCAAGTAGTGAATGCGATTTGAAGCCGTTGTAGCCGGGAACGAGCGAGTGAACCCCAATACTGGCTAAGATTTCGGTTTTCTCAATGATACCATTCTGAGAGTCATCAGCATTGACGTAGAAGACAGATAAGCCATGGAGGTGACCAGCGCAATGGGCTTGCTTTAGGTGATGGATGATTAGTAGTGTTTTACCTGCATTCGGTGGTGCGAACAGGATGTTTGATTGCCCCTTGAGGACGAAGCGATCAAAAACAAAGGAGCTTTCAGCTACTTCTTGTTTGATTTGTGCTAGGTCTTCGTTAATAGAAAAAGTAGTAAGCAATTTCATCGTGTTTGTTTGATTATGATTGATTTTCATTTTGGTCATAAAGTGGCTTCAATTTGTCTATTTGTGAAGACGCCTCCCCTGTTATCTGGGGAGGCGTAATTGAGGATTTAAATTAAGAGTTAAGCGGCTACTTTCTTTTGTGCGTAAGGAAGTACAGAAGCTGTATGTGATGTATCGATCATATTCACAATAGGTGCGAGTATGGCTGGGTTGTATTGATAGCTATATGTGTCAAATGACTCTGAATTGTGTTCGAGGCCAACGACAGACTTAACCAGTTCGTTTGATACTTTGGCTAGTTTTTCTGCGTTTTCATGCCCAACAATAGATTCTACAAGTTCCTTCGAGACTAAATTTTGTTTCAGTTCATTCACAAAATTATGACGGAATGAGTGAGCAGTAAACCCTTCTCCTGCTTGGATACCGAGCTTTTCACGACGGCGAGAAAACCACTTTGAGGCATTGTGTGAAAAGTACCCACTAGTAGGTGTTAGCTCAGAAAATACCTGACCAATCTTTTTCGAATTAACAAACTCAATAAAGCCTTTCCTTAGCAGCTCATCATGCAAAGGAACAAGTCTAGTTACACCTGTTTTTACGCTCTGATCTGTTGAAATTTCACGAATGATGATGCAATAGAATCCGTCAACAATAACGATGTCTTCGACTTGAATCTGGCACAGTTCATTGAGTCTTGCCCCTGTATACCTCAATAACAGAGGAATCCAGTAGTAATACGGATGTAGGTACTGATGGTTCGTGTAGTCAGGCATTGAAAAAATATCGAGTAAGTGCTTCTCTGTGAAAGGAAAGCGCTTTTTCTCCTTACTGACCCTTTTAGTCGCTAGCTTGTAAAAAACATTATCAGAAACATAACCTCGAGCCTTTGCCCAGCTCAAAAAGGTCGACATTTTTTGGAAGTGCCCTTTAGCAGTAGCTAGTGAAATATAGGCTTTTGGCTCTAATAGAGATTCGTTTTTTGCGATTAGATCAAAACCATCTAACCCACTAAACTCCTGATACTTTTTGGGGTTTTTAGGTCTATAGCAATAGGCGTGGGCAATTTGTTCTGCGCCTAAGCGATCAAGCTCATTGAGATCTAGAAACCCCATAAAATGGAGAATAATCTTGATGATACTACTATCTTGATGGATGTTTTTAGGCTTTGATTTTTTGAGTTTAAGACGGTATTTAGTGTATTCATCCAGAATCTCAAAGCATGTCTTACGTTTCACCACCCTTTGAGTTTTGCGAGTTGGACGCTCGAATGTTACCGATTCAGTTCCTGAATTGGTCATGATGTTGTAGTTGTGGATTACTTGATGTGAAGCATCACTAGCCGAAGATGAAGTCGTTAAAGACATTGCTTATCCTTAAATTTACTTAATTAATGTTTCTCCAATTAATGTAAAGTGAAGGGGTGTAAGCTGTAAATAGGTTAACAAGTGTGTTTAAGTTGTTGATTTTTAAGTGTTTTTAAAAATCAATAATTATCTTTCTTATTATCCTGTTGCAAGTGTGTGTTTTACATAGACTCTGTAAAAAACTTTGGGCGTGAATTCACGCCCGAAATTTGGAAAAAATATTATTTGTTGAAATTTCTTAGGTTTACGTCGTTTTATTAACCAACTTTGCTACTGTTTCTGTTTCGATTAAGTCAATAACCTCTTTAAGTTGACTTAGGTCGAGTTCTTTTCCGTAGCGATCGTACGTGATGTTATTCAAGGTATGTCCCAAGATCGCACCTGCGGCAACATGAGAAACCTGTTTGCGTTTGAACTGCGTGGCAACGGTATGACGGAAGGAATGAAAGTCATGGCCTTTTCCAAAACCGAGCTTGGTTTTAAACCGGGCATACCATTTAGAAGCAGCACTACCAAAGCCGTCCCTTGAATCCTTCAGCTCAGGGAATACTCTGTCGTGTTTAACGGAATGAAGGTACTCAATGAAACCGAGTTCTAGTAACTGTTGGTGAATTGGTATAATTCGACGGCTTGTTAAGTTTTTGAGTTTCTGCCCCTTATACCTGCCATCGATTTGAATAACCCAGATTCCCTCCAGTTGGTAAATGTCTGCTTTGTATAGCTGGCAAAGCTCATTTTGTCTAGCACCTGTAAAGTAAGCTAAGAGAGGGAGCCAATAATAGTAGGCGTGTCTGAACTGTCGCTTAGTATGAATCTCGGTACGAAAGATTTTCTGTAAGTCTGTTTTTGTGTATGCGTTTTTTGCTTCACTGTCTCTACGCTGTTTGCGAAAGCGGATTGCCTTAAATGGGTTGATGTCAGTGAATTCGTTCAAGTGGCACCACTCAAAGAATCCCGATGTCTTCTGACAATAGTCTTTTACTGATTCTTCACTGAGTGTAGGCATTTTGAGACTGTTATTGAGTTCAATAGCTTCTTTTGCTGTTAATCCTCTGAACTGAGGCCGTTTCTTCATGTTGACGGGGTATTGTCGTAATAGCTGCACTGCATCTTCAGCATCACGTCTGCGAATCTCAGGAAGATCGGATTTCCCAAGCAAATCAAGAACGGTTTGACACTTCGCTTTCAGCATTTCAACGGCTTTTGGCGATATATGTTGAGCCTTATAGAGGCAAAAACGCTCTAGCAGCTTTTCTGGGAGAAGTACCTTTGTTTGTTTCGGTTGTGCTGATAGATGCTGTTTTTTATGGTGAACAGGTTTTACTTGCCTTGAATTGGCGGTGGTAGTTGGAGATGAAATGGTGCGACGAACTTCTATCTCTAGTTCTAATGCTAAGAGAATCGCCTTATCTTTGTTTGATGTTTTCAGTGAACGTTTGACTTCACGAAGTCCATTGAATAGGTGTCGATGTTCAGAGGGGATCTGATATCGGAACTGCCAAATGCCAGATTTGGAGATAGATAAATAGCGCATGCTTTAGTACCAAAACGTAGTACAAACAGCCTAATATCGAAGTTTTAGATACAAAAATGGCGGTAAATCAGTGACTTACCGCCCTTTCCAAACGTTTGGTGGAGCTGGCGGGAAGTGAACCCGTCGTCCTTGTTTTTTCATCAAAATCAACAGGTTGAAGTGTGTGGTTTTGGTTTGAAAATCAGCTTTTAGTACCCATATCTTGTACCATGTTAGTACCTATTTCAATGCTTTTTTTAGGTGAATAGTGGTTCTTTTAGTTGGGAATTAGTTAGTGGTTCAGTTCCTATTTTGGGAGTTGAACTGGCGTCCAATAGTTCTTAAATTAATTAAATCACGAGCTTTGATTGAAGAGTGATTTTCAAGTTTCTTATCCATTCTTAATGGCTTTAAGAATTCTTAAAACTAACGTATAAAATTAAGAATTAGACTGTTTTTTAGTCAAAAGTAACAATTATCCTGCCAGGGGGGATTGTAATAGGCTAGTCAACGTGATGACTATTTCTGTATAGATAGGTCATTTTGCTTGAAAGCAAAAAGCGGCGCTGCTTAAAGTTATATCTGCGTTTTTCACTAGCCCTTGCCGTGAAACGCAATAGCACAAGCCTTGTGGTTACGTCTTTGCCAATTTTGGATGAATTTAGCTTTTGTTGAAGTGCATCAGAGCAATTGCTCATTTGGAAAAACGTCAGATTAACGGGCTCGTTTGGGAAAAACGTCAGATTAACGGGCTCGTTTAGGAAAAACGTCAGATTAAATTATTAGTCGTTGCTCGTCCGTGCTGGCTTTTAGTTATTATGGAAACTCAGGAAGCTACATGGTCATATAAAGGTTAGAGTCAGTTTATTCCTCAGTTTTCCTGTCTATATCTGGGCTAAAACTTAGGGTTAAAATGAAAATGCTACTGTTTACTACTGCCACTCATATTGATTTGTGTGGATGCACTTAATGAAAACCAGATCTGGTTTTTGATTTTCTGTTAGCAAACCCCATCTAGCACCATTGATAATCTAACAAGGCTCAATGTCCATTTAAGCTAAATACCAAATCAACTATTGATGACGCTCTTTACTATCAACATAAACAGTTCATAACAGCAATTATCGCCTTCTTTTGCCGAAGGCAAGCCATCGAAAAATGACGGCTTATGCCAACGGAACAGCGTAGGCTACTCAGCCATTAGTTTGTCGTACTGATGTGCGTAATACGAATCATCATTACGGCAGCTATCACACTGTAAACACTCGGTGTCATCTGCCAATTCGATAGCTTCGAGCAGTTCATCACCATCTAACTCCACACAACAACCATTATGATGACCACCAGGGTCAGTTGATCCTGTACAGTGCTGCGACAGCCATGGTGATAGAACATACTTCTGAGCATGGCTCAGGCTATCGAAACTCTTCTCAATAGCTAATTTAGCAATGCCTGACACTTTCTGCTCTTCGTTATCAAAGACACCACGCTCTAGTAGAGCAGCCAATAGTTTCTCAGTTACAGTCATAGATTAAATCTCCTTAATTTAAGTTTGGTAAACATTCAGTGATCCCTGCTCGTAAGGTTCTTAAATTGTTTAAATACGGCAGGTAATCACGGCTTTGTACCCCATGCCTTGCGATAAAATTGTGGAAATCACGTTGGCAATCTAGGTACTCGTCAAAGAACTCTCCACACTGTTCATTCTTTCTCATCGCTTGGTTGAAGCGCTTTCGAGAGTATGAATCCAGCATTTTCAGCCCAGGGTGATTAGCTTGAAATAGCTCAGAACCTTGCTCAAACCTTGCCGCAACAAGCTCCAATGCATATTGCTTATTCACATTCGCAAGGAAGCTATCAAAGTCCATCACTATTAATCGCTCACCTGAGTTCAGTGCCTTGTCGTACATAAACTCCAACGCACCACGCTTAATGTTCTTCAACGGATCTTCGTAAACAAATAGAGTGGCTTCAGCATCACTGATCAGTGCGTTCTCATAGACCAGTGGGTACTTTTCATCTGTCGTCCCCGAGTCTTCCTGATACTTACACTCAATGTTCAATGTGTTGAACAAGCGAGTTTTGGTGATTTTGTTACCTTGGAAATCCAAGGTTTCAAATGTCAGAGATATATTCTCCGCTCTGAACTCCATCTTGGTTTTGTGCTTGGTTGAATAAGCACTGTAGATAGATGGATAAGGAATATCTTTAATCACATTTACGCCTGGGATTTGCTTAAGTACTGCAAAGATCTTTGACTCAAATGCTTTACCATTTTGTACCGCTTTTTGTCTGCTCATGATTTTTGCTCCATTCATTTACTGCAAATAATCTTATGATCGGTTTGAAATTTAGTCAACTTAAAATTTGCAGTTTTTTATTCCTGCATTTTTTCTTGACGTATTTGCTTAAAGTAACCACAATGGGTGCAAGTTAAAATTTGAGGTGTTGGAATGAGACTACGACTATCAGAGGTAGCGGATATTCATGCTGGCTACCCATTTCGCGGGTCAATCAAACATGACCCAAATGCTTCCGTCCAAGTAGTGCAAGCAAAAGACATCAGTGACCTAGGTGAGTTGCAAAGCACCGAGTTGGTGAGAACGGAATTAACAGGTAAGAAGCAGCCTATGTGGCTTGAACAAGGCGATGTTCTGTTCATTGCTAAGGGAATGAGAACCTATGCAGCCTACGTTCCTGACCAACTAGAAAACGTGATTAGTTCTCCTAGCCTGTTTCAGATCCGTATCAAGTCATCGCAACGCGATAAAATAGCCCCAATGTTCTTGGCTTGGCAGCTCAATCAAAAGCCTGTGCAGCAGTACTTTAGAAAGAGTGCTGAAGGCAGCACACAAACAAACATTAGAAAACCAGTATTGGCCGATGTTGAGCTAGCGATACCAGATATAGAAAAACAGAACACTATTGCCAAGCTCTATGCAGCAAGCATTAAAGAAAACGCATTGCTTTATAAACTTATAAATAATCGTCAGCAGCAGCTTAATGCTATAGCTACTGACTTAATCCAGAATTCTGAACAATTTAAGGGCTAGGAAATCATGCCACACACTAAAATAAATCAAGATGACATCAACAAAGCGGTATGGGGAGCATGTGACACCTTCCGAGGTACGGTTGATCCGTCTATCTACAAAGACTTCATCCTTACTACTTTGTTCCTTAAATACATCTCTGATGTTCACCAAGACAAGTACGATGAACTGAAAGAAGAGTATGGTGACATCCCTGAACTGATCTCAGAAATGATGGAAAGCCAGTCTTTCAAAATCCCTGTAGGTTCAACATTCTGGGATTTGTACGAAGCTCGCCATGAGCCTGGTAATGGTTCTCGTATCGACCAAGCTCTCCATGCTATTGAAGAAGCTAACGGCACTAAGCTAAAGAATGTCTTCCAAGACATTAGCTTCAACACCGATAAACTAGGTGACGAAAAGCAGAAAAACGACATTCTGCGCCATCTACTAGAAGACTTCGGTAAAGAGACCTTAAACCTACGCCCAAGCCGCGTTGGTTCGCTAGATGTGATTGGTAACGCTTACGAGTACCTCATCAAACACTTCGCTGCTGGCAGCGGCAAATCGGCGGGTGAATTTTATACCCCACCAGAGGTGTCTGATCTACTTTCTATCATCCTAGAGCCACAACAAGGCGATAGCATTTGTGACCCTGCATGTGGCTCAGGCTCACTATTGATGAAGTGTGGTAAGCAAGTACAGAACAACTTTGCAGGCTCAAAGCAGTATGCTCTGTTTGGTCAAGAAGCGATTGGCTCAACATGGTCACTGGCGAAAATGAACATGTTCCTGCACGGTGAAGATAACCACCGTATTGAGTGGGGCGATACCATCCGTAACCCTAAGCTACAAGACAAAGAAGGCGGCCTATTGCACTTTGATGTAGTAACCGCTAACCCTCCATTCTCTCTTGATAAATGGGGCTTTGAAGACGCAGGTAATGATCACTTTGCCCGCTTCCGTCGTGGTATTCCACCTAAAACCAAAGGTGACTATGCGTTTATCTCGCACATGATTGAAACGCTAAAGCCGCATTCAGGAAGAATGGGGGTAGTTGTGCCTCACGGTGTGCTATTCCGCGCTTCAAGTGAAGGTAAAATTCGTAAGCAGCTTATTGATGAAAACCTGCTAGATGCCGTAATCGGTCTGCCTGAAAAGCTGTTCTTTGGTACTGGCATCCCTGCGGCAATTCTTTTGTTCAAAAAACAGAAGGATGATAATAAGGTGCTGTTTATTGATGCGTCTCGCGAGTTTAAGTCTGGTAAGAACCAGAACCAGCTTACGCCTGAGAACATTCAGAAGATTGTTGATACCTATAAAGCACGTGAAACTACAGACAAATACTCATACCTAGCTTCGCTAGAAGAGATTGCCGAGAACGATTACAACCTAAATATCCCTCGCTATGTTGATACTTTTGAGGAAGAAGACGAGATTGATTTAGTTGCGGTACGTAGTGAACGTTTGGCATTGCAGAGTGAGCTAGCCAACCTTGAAGTTGAAATGACAGATTACTTGAAGGAGTTGGGTTATGGCGCGTGATTTAAATCCATCTCAGATTCCAAAAGGTTGGTCTTATGGATTACTAGATAATTACGCTGAGAGATGTAGTGGTCATACACCCAGCAAGTCCTTTCCAGAATACTGGAACGGAGGAATTAAGTGGATATCATTAGCTGATAGCTTCCGCTTAGATAAAGGGTTAGTGAAAGACACAGACAAAGAAATATCCCAACTGGGTACTGAAAACTCCTCAGCGCAAATACATCCTGCTGGAACCGTCGTCCTGTCTCGTGATGCTGGTATAGGTAAGAGTGGTGTAATGGCAGAACCTATGGCAGTTAGTCAGCATTTTATTGCTTGGAAATGTGATTTTAATAAGAAAACCCATAACTGGTTTTTGTATAACTGGCTGCAACTTAATAAACACGAGTTTGAACGACAAGCCGTTGGTTCTACGATTAAAACGATTGGTCTACCCTACTTTAAGAAACTAAAAATAGCACTTCCTTCATACGACGAACAACGCAAAATCGCCAAAATTCTCTCAACATGGGACAAAGCGATTGCCACCACAGAGAATTTGATTGAAACCAGTAAGCAGCAGAAAAAAGCTCTGATGCAACAGCTTTTGACGGGTAAGAAGCGTTTGGTCAATCCTGAAACGGGTAACGCGTTTGAGGGGGAGTGGGAAGATAGGTACTTAAATGACTTTTCGAAAGTGATTGTAAGTCCTGTTGATAAAAAAACGGTTGAAGGTGAAATACCTGTAGAACTGTGTAATTACACAGACGTTTACTACAACACCAACATCACCCAAAAACTTACTTTTATGAAGGCTACAGCCAAGCAGTCAGAAATAGATAAGTTTACGCTTGAAGTTGATGATGTGATTATAACCAAAGACTCAGAAACACCTGGAGATATAGCCGTCCCAGCCTTAGTTAGTGAGGACTTAAACGGGGTCGTTTGTGGCTACCACTTGGCTATTGTCAGAACGGAGAAGCAGCAAGCTGATGGCGCATTTATCAACTATTTGTTTTCCATGCCTAAAACAAGATATTACTTCTTCACATTAGCTACAGGGGCAACAAGATTTGGTTTATCGATTGGAGGCATAAATAAAGCTCACTTTTGCTTACCTCCTCTGCAAGAACAACAAAAAATAGCTTCAGTCCTCACGGCTGCCGATAAAGAAATCGAAGTGTTGAAAGCTAAACTTGCGCACTTCAAACAAGAGAAAAAGGCATTGATGCAGCAGTTGTTGACGGGTAAGCGCCGAGTGAAAATCGATGAGGTTGAAGCCGCTTAATCGAGGGTTCCCCTCTCCATGAGAGGGGATTAACAACTTTGGTTTCGAGTAAGGGATAAATTTAACGGGTTCATAATGACATGAAATTAAAAACACTAACTTTAGAAAACTTCCGTGGCTTCAAACGGTTTGAGTGCGATTTTCAGCCTGGCATTAATGTATTGGTTGGTCTTAATGGTTACGGTAAAACCTCACTGCTAGATGCAATTTCTGTTGCTTATGGCCAGTTCCTGAGTGGCTTTGGTACAAGCACAGACCGAGCTATTCGAGATAATGATATTCACCTTGGTAAAATTGGTTCTCAAGACCAAGGTTTTACCATGGAATATCAATTCCCTGTTCAAGTTTCAGCTCAGGCATATAATGACTACGTTGATGACTTTCCTTCTGAATGGTCTCGTTCTCGTAATACGCTAAAGAGTACTGGAACTAAAGTTTCAGAGTTGATCAACGTTGCAAAGCGTTTACAAAAAATCGTACAAGATGGCGCTCACCCAACACTTCCAGTTATTGCGGTTTACGGTACTGAGCGACTATGGAATCAAAGTTTTGATCCATCAAGTGAGTCACCAAAGCTATCTAAAACAAGCCGATTAGAGGGTTATCGAGATTGGGATAAACCCGCAAGTAGCTACAGAACATTTGCTAGTTGGCTTCACCAAGAGACGATGGCAAGCTTCGAACGTGGGATGCAGCAGCAAGAACAAAGAATGTCTGGGAACCTTGTAAAAGGGAACATACATGCTGACCGTTTAACTTCATTACAGAAAGCACTCAATATTATTCTTGAGCCTTCTGGCTGGTCGAATGTTCATTACTCAGCCACTGCAAAGCAAGTAGTTGCTACGCACAAAGAACAAGGTAATGTGCCGATTTCACTGCTCAGTGATGGCGTGCGCAATATGATAGGCATGATTGCAGATATTGCTCGAAGAGCAATTCAACTCAACCCTCACATGGGAACTCATGCTGTACAGGATAGCCACGGCATTGTGCTTATTGATGAAGTCGATATGCACTTACACCCTCAGTGGCAGCGGACAATCCTTGAAAGCTTAAAACGAGCTTTCCCAAAGATTCAGTTTATCGTTACCACTCACTCGCCATTAGTGATCAGTGATAGCAAAGGCATTCATGTGAGCTTGTTGGATAACCCAGAGAAAGCGACACCTGTGCCTGATCTGTATGGTCAAGATGCTAACTCTGTTCTTCTCGATATCATGGATACTGATGTTCGAAATGCTGAAGTGAATGCGCAAATCGGGGATTTGCTTGATGCTATCCATGATTCAAATATCAAGACGGCAAAACAACTACTAGCGGACTTACAAGCCGACTTGCCAGCGGGTAACTTAGAACTATCTAAAGCAAAACTATTGCTTCGTAAGAAGGAGCTAAGAATTGCGAAAGATAACTAAACGAGCAGGGTATGAGCCGCAACAATTGACGGATTGGAAGCGAGCCAATCCGAATAAGCGATATCCACAGCTTAAAGATGGAGGTGTTCGTCAAGCAATCCGCATGGAAGCACTCGTGGAACAACATTTCTTATGTGGTCATTGTTGTCAGGCTTTATCTGGTGATGGCGATTGCCATAATGAGCATGTTGAAGCACAAGACCTTAATCAAAATCGAACTTTGGATTTCAGCAATATCATTGCTAGCTGTAACACATTGAACCAATGCGGTGATTCACATAAATCTCAAGCTCTGCCACTCACCCCGTTTATGGATGAATGTGAGACTGACTTAGTCTTTAAACTCAGTGGTCGTGTTTCAGGTAAAAGCCCTGATGCTATTGAAACTATCAGGGTTCTAAATCTGGGTGATAGAGATAGCAATAATAAATCGCTTATTGCAAAGCGTAAAGCTGCCGTTCACTCTCTACTTTGGCAATACAGCATTGACCCTGATGCAGATCCTGAACTGGAAGATGATGAAATAATCGAAATGATGATTGACGATTTGTCTACTCCAGCCGATGGCAAGCTAGAAGCTTTCTCGCCTGTCGTCGTAAATGTGCTAAAGCAATGGATTGCATAATGAATAATTCCAATAACGTACCTAACTTCCGAGAAGAGCAGAGTGCTAAGATCCCTGCACTGACGCTACTGAGTAATCTAGGCTACACCTTTATCCCACCCAATGAATGTTTGGCTAAACGTGGAAGCCAATCAGTGGTTATTCTTCCTGGTATATTGCGTGATGTGCTCAAACACAAAACTTACACCTTCATGGGAGCAGAGCACAAACTGTCAGAAGCCGCTATCGATAAAATTATTCATGAGCTGGCTAACCCAGCTATGAATGAAGGCTTAAAAGCGGCTAATGAGAAACTGTATAACGCACTTACCTACGGCATTAGTGTGACTGAGTTTGTTGATGGAAAGAAAGCCAACCCAACCATCGACATCATTGATTGGAAAACCCCAAAAAACAATCAATACCACTTCACCGAAGAGCTTGAAGTTGAAAATGCTTATGGGACAGGCAAGCGTATTCCTGATGTAGTGTGTTTTGTAAATGGCCTTCCTTGGGTAGTGATAGAAGCGAAACGCCCTGATTCCTCTTCTGAAGGGAAACCAACTGTATCGGAAGGTATCTCGCAGAACATCCGTAACCAAAAGGTAGATGAGATCCCTCATCTGTTCGCTTATAGCCAACTATTGGTCTCTGTGAATGGTCACGAAGGTCTATACGCTACCTGCGGAACGCCTGAAAAATTCTGGGCGAAATGGAAAGAAGAAGAGATCACCGAACCGACGTTTGCACGTTTGAAGAACACTCCATTAGCACAAGATAAACTCGACCTTATCTTCAACCACCGCTCAGCCAAAGTGCGTGATGAGTACCTGTCACTCATCGCGGGTGGCGATTTAATGGTGACCGACCAAGACCGCTTATTAGTCTCACTCTTACGTCATGACCGCCTATTGGAGATGACTCAGCTTTTTACTTTGTTTGATAAAAAGGCTGGTAAAATTGTCGCTCGTTATCAGCAAGTCTTCGGCATTAAAGCATTAATAGAACGTGTCACATCTTTTGATGAGCAGGGCGCACGTAACGGTGGCGTGATCTGGCATACAACAGGCTCAGGTAAGTCGTTCACTATGGTCTTCTTATCCAAAGCCCTTATTTGGCTTAAAGAGTTAGCCAAATGCCGTGTCGTTGTAGTGACTGACCGTGTTGACCTTGAAGATCAACTTGCCCGTACTTTCGCTTCAGGCGGTGCATTATCGGATAAAGATAAAAAATCGGCTATGGCGACGACAGGTCGCCGTTTAGCTGAACAAATCGGTAAAGGTAACGAGCGTATTATCTTCTCCATCATCAACAAATTCGGTACAGCTATAGAGCTACCAGAGTGCTACAACAATAGCCCTGATATTATCGTGTTAGTTGATGAAGGCCACCGTAGTCAAAACGGTGAGAACAACATTCGAATGCAACAAGCCCTGCCGAAAGCCGCTTACATTGGCTTTACGGGGACTCCATTGCTACAAGATGACAAGACTGAAAATAAATTCGGTAAGATCATCCACTCGTATACGATGCAACAAGCTGTAGAAGATAAAACGGTAACACCTCTATTGTACGAAGAGCGCATTCCTGATCTCAGCACTAATGACAAAGCTATTGATGCGTGGTTTGACCGTATCACCGATAAGCTGTCTGAAAAACAGCGAACAGACTTGAAGAAAAAGTTTGCTCAGAAAGGTCAAATCTATCAAACCGAAGGTCGATTGGAACTCATCGCCCATGATATTTCCGATCACTTTCAAAACTTCAAACGCCAAGGCTTAAAAGGTCAACTTGCTTGTGACTCAAAAGCCTCTGCTATTCAATATAAGAAGCTTTTAGACCAAATAGGTAAAGTGACTTCCGTTGTCGCAATGTCTGCGCCTGATACTCGTGAAGGCCACGATACTGTCGATGGTGAAAGCAAAGACATAGTGCAAAACTGGTGGAAGGAAAACGTCCTTAATTCTGACTTTGGTCAAGATGAAAAAGCCTATACCCAGCACATCATTGATGAGTTTGGTAAAGATGACGGCCCTGACATCATGATAGTGGTGGATAAACTGCTTACAGGTTTTGATGAACCCAAGAATACCGTGCTTTACATCGATAAGCCGATGAAACAACACAACTTGATTCAGGCGATTGCTCGTGTAAACCGTCTCCATCAGAAAAAACAATTTGGTTACTTGATTGATTATCGCGGCATCTTGAAAGAGTTGGATGCGTCGATTGCCAGCTATCAAGAGCTGGAAGAGCGTATCAAAGGCGGATTTGATATTGATGACCTGAAAGGTCTCTATAGCCGCATGGACACTGAATATAAGAAGCTACCAGGTTTCTATAGTGACCTGTGGGCAACGTTTGAAGGTGTACAGAACAAGCAAGATGGTCAAGCGCTTCGTCAAGTACTAGCACCCAAGATTGACACGATTGATGGTCAGCTTACCGACACCAATTTGAAAAAACGTGAGGACTTTTATGCATCACTCACAACGTTTGCTAACTGCCTGAAAGTAGCTTTGCAATCAGCTACATATTTTGAAGATAAGAGTTTTGATGATAAGCGTGAGCTGTACAAAAAGACGTTGAAATCGATGTCTGAGTTACGTCGCCAAGTCCGTGAAGATGCGGAAGAAACCGTTGACTACGATGAGTATGCTGAAAACATTCGCACCATGCTGGATAAGCATATTGGCGGTGTAGAGATCCAAGAGTCTCAAGGCGTCTACTTAGTTGGTAACATGGGTAAAGATGTCAAACCTGAAGAGATGACTGACGATGAAGCTCGTAACAAAAAAGATGCTATCACTGGTCGTGTCACTAAGATGATAGATCAGGAGCTTGCTGATGACCCATATGCTCAAGAATACTTTTCTAAATTGCTAAAACAAGCCATTGAACAAGCTAAAGAGATGTTTGATGCCCCAGTGAAGCAATACTTGTTGTTTGCTGATTTTGAAGAGCAAGTTAAAGAGCGAAATGTCGAAGGTATGCCTACCGACCGCTTCTCTGAACTTGACCCAAAAATCAAACGTCACGTCCAAGCTTACTACGGGTTATTCCTGAAAAACCTAGCCGATAACAATGCTCTAAGTGAAGATGAACGCTTCGATTATGCAATGCAAATCGATGAAGTGGTGACGGCATCTGTGGCTGAATTTTCAATTAACCCACAAGAGATCGAAAACCATATTCGTCGCAAGTTATTACCTGTGCTGTTTAAGGCTGTCGGAATGGACACAGCTAAGGTAATTATTACCGATATTATCCAAATCACTCGTCTGGGTGTGGCAGGTCATCATTAATGACTTCGGTAAGTTCAAATGAAGGTAATAAAGAGGAATACAGCTTCATCTATGGTGATGAGGCTGTTACCTACGAAGTCGTTCGCAAGCCGCTCACGGAAGGCCAAAAGCGAAAGATAACCATCAAAGTTCATCCTAACTGTGAAGTGGCAATTACCGCACCAGAAGATACCGAACGTGGAGATATTCATGAAGCGGTAATGAAACGTGCTAAATGGATATATGACGCACTCAAAGAGTTTCGTGCTCACTTAGAGTATGTTCAGCCCAAGCATTATGTCAGCGGTGAAATGCAGTTTTACCTAGGGCGCAGATATGTACTCAAAGTTGTGGAAGACATTGAGGCTTTACCTTCGGTAAAAATGAATCGAGGTAAGCTCTCGGTAACCTTAACTCGTTTTAATGATGACAAGACGGCTATGGTTCGAGCCTTGGTAAGGAACTGGTACAAAGTTCGTGCTGAACGTGTCTTTCATGAGCGCCTGGCAAAGCTGCTTCCACAAGCAACATGGGTTGAAGGCATACCCAGCTTTCGTGTTCTTCCCATGGCGAAGCAGTGGGGTAGCTGTTCAGCAAAAGGTAACTTGATGCTCAACCCTCACTTAATCAAAGCACCAAAAGAGTGTATTGATTATGTGATTCTACATGAGCTTTGCCATATCGCTGAGCACAACCACAGTGAGCGTTTCTGGCGCTTGTTAACCAGCGTAATGCCGCATTGGAAGGAAGTAAAAAGCAAACTGGATGGTATGGCTGAGTTGTATTTGAATGAGTAGTTTTTACAAATGTTAGCTTCCACTTAGATACAGTAGTGATAAGGAATTGGTTGACATGTAGTAGCTGGGTAAAACTGATTCTGCTTGGAAGGTTTTTCAGTAGCTGATGCTTGTTACAAGGTTTTATCCATTAGTTATTAGGACTGATGTCATTGTTACTTTCTCTGGATGTCTAGATTGTCTATAAGTGTAACTTAGTCTAAAATGAGACCCAGATAAGAGAAGGATTAGTCGAATTGAAAAAGCCCTTCCACCCGCGCTGCTGTCTATTTATATAGATATTTCGGGAGAAGTTTAAAAGTAGAGCGACCGCGAAAAGCGTATAAAAAGGTAATTTGGATAGAAAACGCCCTCATTATAGAGGGCGTTTTTGCTTATATAATAGGTTTAGGCTGATAAGTGAAAATTAGGACTCTAATTTTAATACGGCCCCCAATTCTACCATGGCAAAACTTCTATCATATCGCTCTGCTTTATAACAAGTGGTATCACTGGTTCCTTTAAGGTTCACAACCGAAAACTAGATCTCTAGTTTTAATGTTATTCTGAAAAGTAGGGTATCCTACTATGGGAGTGTTCCTATCAATTATCTCGCTCTTGTCACTGGGCAACTCACATTAGATTATCATCGATTACCCGCATGTCATGCGAACAAGCGAGCTTCTACTCTTTTATTTTGTAATAGAGTCTAAGAGTTCTCCGTGACTTTTCTTAATTGCATACGTAACTCTTCTTCAAGCACATAAGAGATATTTTGCTCCAAGTGATACACAGTTAGCGAGCTCATATAAAGCCTTTTCTCTGTCAAACTGGTTATATCCATTATTCGCCTGATTTGTTCCAATGGCGCTTAACTGTAGCTATTCCAAGGTGCAGATGAATTGCTGTTTTGCTTTGTGACATACCAAGAGATTTGCACCCTTGAACTTTGTGTGTTGTTGCCTTCGCTTGAGGGCGACCAAGCTTCTTACCTTCAAGTTTCGCTCTCGCTAGTCCTTCCTGCGTACGCTCTCTGATTCTATTTCTTTCGAATTCTGCGAATGCGGAAAACATTTGCAGCATAAGTTTACCTTCAGGTGAGCTTAGGTCTGCAACTGGTAAATCTAGGCAGATAATTCGGATTCCGTTTTTCGAGAGAAGTTCTATCGTTTGTTGTACATCTATATTATCTCGACCAAGGCGATCGAGTTTTAGTACGACTAACGTGTCGCCTATTTCCAGCTTGTGTTTGAGAAGATTAGAAAACTGCTCACGGTCAGTTGCTTTTGTACTGCCTGAGACTGTTTCGCTAATTACGCGAGAGTTAATTACATTGTGCCCAGCTTGACGTATAGCCAATATTTGATTGTCTGTAGTTTGTTCCGTGGTAGATACACGGCAGTATGCAAAAATTCGTCCTGTCATAGCTTTTCTAGTATCATAAATTCTAGTATCACTATAGCATTGGTATCATAAATGAAAAAGCTATTTTTGTGATACCGAATGGTCAGAATTTGCAGGGTATCGATAAACGGATGTTTTTTGATGCCACTTCAGTTAGAAAGGGTCGGCATCAGTGTAGTAATTATTCATTACCGTCAGAAAGTGGAGTTTCTGATTTGATATACCACTGTCATTATTTTCGTATTGGTTGGTTGAATGCGTATTGTTGCTATCTGTTGTTTCATCTTTGAGCATGCTAATAAACATTTGCTTTTCATAAGCCGCACTATCTGTGTAGATTCCATGAGTATCGATATAGTCATTAAATACATCTAGAACGGATTGTTTTGCGGCGGGCTTCTGTTGACAATATGAAGTGAGCCTCTTCAGTTGAGAGTTGTCCAGCATCGGGAACGTATATCTCCAATTTGCGTTTCTCTGCAAGTAATGAGTTAACACATCGCTATTAACATTGTTGACGCAGACAAATTGAACATTTTCTAACTGCAATAATTCCGATACGAGATATTTAAAAAAACCTTTACGTCGATAATCGGGGTGCAAATAAATCAACCCAATCGCAGGACAAGATCTCAGGATATTTTGCCATTCAGTGAAACTTTGCGCAGAGCGCTTCTTTTTTCTCAGTTTATAGATAGCGTTTGCAATAAGAGGAGGGAAGGTATTAGGTGCTCTGATTTCTAGCTCAAGAAAATCGAACTTAAGACAAAAAGCCTGTTCAGGATAAGTTTTGGACTCATTATAGAGCTTTGCGATTTCTTTAGCAGCGTCGCGGACAGCGTTCATTTTTAACCCCATATAATTACTAAACCTCAAACTATGAATGTTATAGTATGCATTCAGGATTTTGACAATATATTCTTTAAAATCAATTATTTAAGTTATAATAAGTACGATGGTTGGGGTGTGTGAGGAGGAGTTGTTTTCTAAGTGTCCCGCACTCTGGTAGTGCGACTAATTTAAATGATAGTTCAGCCTGACATTCTAAAATTTTTTAGTATTAAAATTTGTTAATCTTGATTTTGTTGAAGTTTAAATCTAAGTTTCAATTTAAATATGATTAAAAATGTGGTATAACTATTATAACGATCATAACAATTATAAATTTATATAACTTGTGTAAGGAGTGAATTTTCGCTCGGTGCTGAACTGTGGAAGTTCTTTTTTTCTTTACATCCAAAATCGTGCCACCAGTGGCAACATGACTGCCACTGGTGGCAACGTTAATGCCATAGATGGCAATAACGTACAAAACCGCCGCACTCAGTGAGTGCGATGAGTTAAGAGTACCGCACTCTTAGTGTGCTCTTAATATAATTAGATTGTTATAATCTTCCAAGTTAACAACACTATACGCAATGTGTTGTTCGAACATTTTTATCGAGAAAATTGAAGTTCACTATTGGTTAGCTTTGATATCGTAATTTTGCAAATTAGCTACCTATTAGTCACTTTTATTTTTTGCCTTGTTTGCTTTACGTCGGGCTGATTTTAAAAGTTCTTTTTTGGTTCTATCAAAGTGTTTGACTAGATTAAATGGCTGGATTTTGAGAAAACTCCATTCAAGCAAATCTATGTAAGGCTTGAGTGCACTTGGGTGAAATTCAGAGCCATAGCGATCGAATGTAATACTGCCGTGTTTGTGCCCGACAATACCTTGTGCAAAGCGTTCCTCAACATTACTATATTGCTTATACATATCGAGAACAGTGTGTCGAAAAGAATGAAACGTATATCCTGTATTTGCTTTCATACCTAGTTTAGTTTTATACGTTTCATTAAACCAACGGGATGCTTCCTTGCCGTAACCTTTTCCTTCATAAAAGGGTAGTCCCGTTGCAAATAATCTTCCCTCGCAAGATTCAACAAATTCAAGAAAACCTAACTCTATCAACTTGCTATGAATAGGAGTAATTCGTTCCGATGAGTCAGTTTTGAAGTCTTGTGATGGGTGGCATTCAGTAAAACTAATGCACCAAATACCATCAATTTGAACAATGTTTTCCCTAAATAGTTGAGCTAGCTCATTTTGTCTTGCGCCTGTGTAAAGAGCTAAAATTGGAAGCCAGTAGTGGAAACTATGCAACATATCATTGTGTGTAAATATTCGTGTAGAGAATATTTTAGTCAGCATGTCATTACTAAATGGATGCCTTACATCACTTTCTTTTTTACTTTCTTGCCTGCTTTGTGTCTTGATGCTTTCGAAATGATTGTGTTCGAGGTATTGATGTCGTACTGCCCACTTACAAAGGCTTGAAACTTTCTGCAAGTAGTCTTTAACTGTGGTTTTGCCGAGAGTTGTTAGAGGTGTTGATAACGCTTTGTTTTTTTTAATTGCCTCTAATAATGAGATTCCTTGAAACTCTTTTTTCTTATGGATATTTGAAGGCAATTCTAATAAAGAGTCCCTAATGAGTACCGCTTCTCTTCGATTGATACTACTGGCTGGTTTGTCATGCAATAGCTCAGAGACAGTATGAATTTTAGCTCTAGCTAGGTCTAGAGATCTCGGTTTTATCGAGAACTTCTTTTCTTCCTCATACTCTTCGAATAGCTCCTTTAACGACCTATCGTCTTTAACAGGTGTAGCATTAGGTATGACCTGAGCCGCTGGCTCAGAAGATAGCGATTTAGCTAGGTCGGGGTCTGGGTCAACTTTGAGCATAACTTTTTCTAACTGCTTTACCACGTTTTCACATGCTTGTTGGTCACTATTTTTTAGAGCAGATTGAGCATCTTTGGCATATTGAAATACTTGAATAAGTGCTTGCCTCGTTTGCCACGTTAGAGGGTCGATCGGAGATAATTCAAAATTAGATAAAGCCTCATTGGCTAGGTTAGTTGCTGATTTATCGGCACTAGTCAGATATTCAATCGGTGACATTAAACTATTGATATTACTCGCGCTCAAATTTTCATCTTTAGCTATCTCAGCAAGCATGTAAGACATATATTCCGTTGATAACTCACTCATAGGATCTACAGCGCACTCAATCTTCATTAGTGTAGAGCCCGTATGTGTCGCAATGAGTTTATTTGCGGCTTCAAGAGTAAGATACTGCTTTATAGTCATAATTCGTTCTTTTACTGCTGATTCTAATTTGAGGGCTTTAACATGGGCAGTCATTTTATCTGATGTATGAAGTGATTTTTTGATTTCGGTTCGATTGTCGAAAAAGCGGCGATACAAAAAAGGCACTTGATATCGAAAATACCAAGTGCCTGTCTTTTTTTGCGTTAAGTATTTCATTTTAGTACCTATTTCTAGTACCACATACTCAACTTTATCACTGTATACTTGTAAGTCTATGTTCTTACATACAAAGATTTTGATTTGGTGGAGCTGGCGGGAGTTGAACCCGCGTCCAAAAATCATTCATCATTGGTACTACATGCTTAGTCGATCTTTAATTTCACCAGCAACCTGCGAACCGACACGCTAGTTAAAGGCTAACCTGAATTATAATTCGCGCTTTTCCTCTCAGGTGGGAGAAGCCACGCTAGCTAGTTTGGGTTTGATCTCTTATTGGTCCCCGTCTTACGAGCGGAAGCTAGGGTAAGAGAGCTCTGAGCAGGTTATTAAGCTGCTAGTGCGTCGTTTTCGTCGTTTGCGACTATTTTTTTGCGGCTTTTAACGTGGCCAACCGCCCCACGGCATGCACCTCAGACTTCAAAATTCCTGTCGAATCCTAAATCAGCCCCAAGTGTTATTTGCATAGTACCAGAAAAGCTTAACCTGTCTAGCACTGTGCGTTTAAGTGCTTAAAATTAACGCAAATTACTCTTCATAATTCGTGCTTTATCTCTCGCCCAATCTTTTTCTTTCATATCAGTACGTTTATCGTGCAGCTTTTTACCTTTCGCTACGCCAACTTTAATCTTCGCCCAAGAGCGAGACCAGTAAAGTGCGGTTGCAACAAGTGTCATGCCTTCACGGTTAATACGACCGATAAGGTTGTCGAGTTCTTTTCTCGACATAAGGAGTTTACGGATACGTGTTGGGTTCGCCACGATATGAGTACTCGCCTGAGTCAGCGGAGTGATCGTCATACCACTGATGAATGCTTCGCCATCTCGGATGTACACGTAGCTTTCTGCGATATTGGTTTTGCCTTCACGTAGGGATTTTACTTCCCAGCCTTGTAGCTCAAGCCCCGCTTCTATCTCATCATCGATGAAATATTCGTGGCGAGCTTTCTTATTAAGCGCAATGGTATTACTACCGGCTTTTGATTTTGATTTATTCTTTGCCATAATGGCCTCATTATACGGATTGCGCCCTAGTTGGGGAATCCTTTTTATTTGCGCTCTGGCCCAATACAATTAAAATTGCAGTTTGTGTTAATGTAACGCTGTCTTTAACAGGAGTCTATATGCCAAAGGTTACTCGTTCAGCATTAGTGTCGTTTAGTGCCGACCAGATGTTCAGCTTGGTCAATGATGTTGCTCGTTATCACGAGTTTTTGCCAGGGTGTTCTGGTTCACGTGTGATCGAATCTTCAGATTCAACTATGGTGGCTTCGGTTGATGTCTCTAAAGCGGGTATCAGCAAAACATTTACCACATCGAACCGTTTAGCGGATGGTGCTGAGATCTTGATGGAGCTGGTGGACGGCCCGTTCAAGAAGCTGCAGGGTGGTTGGTACTTTACTCCGCTTGATGAGCAAGCTTGTAAGGTTGAACTTAAGCTAGAGTTTGAGTTCTCTAGCCGAATGATTGAAATGGCATTTGGTAAGATTTTCAATGAGCTGACGAGCAATATGGTCAGTGCTTTTACTCAACGAGCGAAACAGGTTTACTAAGCCATGACTATTGAATCAGATATGATCCACGTAGAAGTTGTGTTTGCGCTTCCGCACGAGCAACGTGTGTTTACCTTGGTGGTGAACAAGAACGCGACCGTTGAAGAGATCATCGCACAGTCTGGTGTTTTGGAACTGTATCCAGAAATCGACTTAGCGAAAAACAAGGTTGGTGTGTTTAGCCGTAACGTTAAGCTCGATGCGACGGTTCGCGATAAAGATCGTATCGAAATCTACCGAGCACTGTTAGCCGATCCAAAAGAGATTCGCCGTAAGCGTGCTGAACAAGCAAAAGCGGCTGCTGCTAAATCGTAATACCAAACAAGTTTAACTAAGAAGAGAGCTCGCTATGTTGGCGAGCTTTTTTGTGCTTGTGGGTTAGACAACGCACTTAATTTGTTAGCGGATATTAAAAAGCCTGCTCGTGAGCAGGCTTTTGCGATCTATTTTTGTCTACTAGTAGCTTTGTCAGCTGAGAGCTTTGTTGACTGGAAAGCTAGCGAAGGCTTTCGAAGAACTCATCACTGGCTTCAAAATCACCATTGATCGTTACTAGAGTGCCCGTAGCATCAAAGTTTACGACAAGGTTTTTCTGAATAGGGTCGTTGTGACCTTTCTGATGGTGGTAAATGTAGTACCACGTATCTGGGTAGCCATTTTCGATAAGCATAGGTGAGCCCATAACGTAACGAACTTGTGTTTTTGTCATGCCAAACTTGAGCTGGTCGACAGCTTCTTGTTCAACATAGTTACCCTGATTGATGTCAATTCGATAAACCAACTTCTCTAATAGAGAGCAACCGGTCAACATTGTTAGTGCAAGTGGAACTGCAACTAACCACTTTTTAATTCGCATAGTTTGAGATCTTTCTTCGCTAAAATACTGCCTGATAATAAACAAGCTCCAGCAAGAAGTAAAAAGCTCCTTGCGCTTTGAGCTTGTTATGACTGGCAATTTTGAATTAAGTTGCAAAATTGCCAAGAATTTTCGGTAAATTATCAGAAAGTTGCTGAATATGTAACCTAAGCTGCGATTAATAACTCTTTTGCGTTGGCAAGCGTCGATTCGGTAATTTGGCTGCCACCAAGCAGTCGAGCAAGCTCTGAAACACGCTGTTGCTCATCAAGTGTGTGCATTTGAGTCTCTGTTTTGCCCGATTTCGTGTTCTTCGCTACAAACAGCTGTTGGTGACCGCAACCTGCCACTTGAGGTAAGTGAGTCACACACATCACCTGTGTAGATTCGCCCAGCTTGCGAAGCATTTTTCCGACAACCGCAGCGGTTGGTCCACTGATACCCACATCGACTTCATCGAAAATCAGGCTTGGTGTGTCCACTTTTTGCGCTGTGATTACTTGAATCGCTAGTGAGATTCGTGATAACTCACCACCAGAGGCCACTTTCGCAATCGGCTGCATTGGCTGGCCTGGGTTGGTCGAAACAATGAAGGTCACGTTATCCATACCCAATGGAGAAGGGTGTGTGTTGGTGTTGTTCACTTCAATGGCAAACTGCGCTTTTTCCATGCTCAGTTCGTGCATGCTTTGCGTGATCAGCTTGTTGAGCTCTTTTGCGTAACGAGTTCGAGATTTATGAAGCTTCTCTGATTTAGCAACGAACGATTGGTATTGGTTTTCTACCTCGTTTGCCAATTCTTCCAACTTTTCATCAGAGCAATCAAGCGCTTCAACTTGTTGTAATAAATCTTGATGGTGCTTATATAGCTCTTCTGGCAACACGTGGTGTTTACGAGACATTGACATCACTTTTGAGAAGCGTTCTTCAACGTAAGCCATACGACCGGGATCAACATCAATGCTATCTAGGTATGTTCTTAACTCGTTGTTGGTTTCTTCAATCTGAATAATGGCTTCAGAAAGCAAGTTCGGTAACTCGGCCAATCTTTCATCGAGCTCAGCTAACTGAATTAAGGAGTTATTGGCCGATTGCAGAATACCAAGCGCATTAACTTCTTCGCCTTCATAAATAAGCTCGATAGCTTGCTGACAGGTTGTGGCCAGTTCTCCGCTATTGGAGAGGCGCTTATGCTCTTGTTCGAGGTCTTCATATTCTTCCTCCCCAATAGACAGCTCATTTAACTCTTTGATTTGGTATTCAAGAAGTTGTTTTTGAGCTTGGTTTTGCTGGCTATTTTCACGTAACTCTTTTAAGTGGTTATCTGCTTGTCGCCACGCTTGGTAAGCATTACGTGTTGATTTCAATAGATTCAAGTGGCCTGCGTATTGATCAAGCATGGCCATTTGGTAATCGCTTTTCATCAACTGGTGATGCGCGTGTTGACCATGAATGTTGATCAATAGTTGCCCTAGCGATTTCAATTGTGAAAGAGGGACAGGGCTACCGTTGATGAATGCACGAGAACGACCTTCTTTTGAGATGGTTCTGCGCAGGATACACTCACTGCCATCAAGCAATTCGTTGTCTTCTAACCAGCGGGTAGCATGCAGATTGTTCTCAAGTAAAAAAGCGGCACTGACTTCGGTTTTTTCTTCACCTTGTCGAACCATTCCTGCATCGGATCTTCCTCCAAGGCACAAGCCTAAAGCATCGATAGCGATAGATTTACCCGCACCAGTTTCACCGGTGATTGTTGTCATGCCTTTAGAGAGTTCTAGCTGTAAAGACTTAACAATAGCGAAATTATTAACACTTAAATGAGCCAGCATTTTTATTTACCTGTATAACTGAACAATACTGTATATAAGCTCAGTATATACTGTTTCTTTATACAGTAAAGTCGGCAGGTTAAAATTTTTTGCGACAGCTCTCAGAATTAAGCTTGTCTGTAGATCACTGAAACCGCTATAGATTCCCAACTCGGTCGTTCCTTCCTCTTGGGAATGACGATGTGGTGGATTGGCGTAAAGACAGAGATGGTGGGCTTTTAATCGGTAATAAAAAAGGCTGACGAATGTCGTCAGCCTTTGAAATTTTCGGTTATTGCTAGAGCTGTTTAGTTAGAACAGCTTACTCGACCAACCTAGTTTGTTACGTAGAACGTGGTAGTAATTGTAGTCCTTAGGATGGATCAGTTTGAGTACATTTGGGCTTTGGTAAATGTGGATCTCATCGCCAGGGGAAACAGGCAGCGAGATTTGACCATCACAGCTCACTTCCTGAGTTCCGCGGTTATCAGGCGATACGATCAGCTTGATACGACGCTTGCCATCCACCACAAGTGGGCGACTTGAAAGGGTGTGTGGGAACATTGGTACTAGTGAGATCGCATTTAGGCTTGATGACAGGATAGGGCCGCCGCCAGAAAGCGAGTAAGCGGTAGAACCTGTTGGCGTAGAAACGATCAAGCCATCAGAACGCTGCGAGAAGGCAAAGCTGTCGTCGATATACACTTCAAACTCGATCATGTGTGCAACTTGACCTGGGTGAAGTACCGCTTCGTTTAGTGCTGCATTATGGCTTTTTATTTGGCCGTGACGGTGAATTTCCGTTTCAAGCAGGAAGCGTTCCTCTTCCATGAACTCGCCTTTGAGAACATCAGTAAGCGCACTCTGGAAGTTTTCAGGGTTGAGATCGGTTAGGAAACCAAGGTTGCCTCGGTTAACACCAATCACTGAAATGTCGAAACGTGACAAGATTCGAGCGGCACCGAGCATATTTCCGTCGCCGCCGACCACAATGGCGAGATCGGCGCGTTTACCTAATTCAATCAGGCTAGAAAAATGTTCTTTTGGGATGTCGTCTAAAATAGTGGCGAGTCTGTCATCAACAAACACTTGATAACCCTCAGCACTTAACCACTGATAGAGCTCTCTATGAGTCTGAATTGCTTGCTGATCTCGAGGTTTACCAATAATGGCGATGACTTCAAATGGCTTTTTCATAACGTTTCCAAACGAATTAGGCTTGAATCAAAATTCTTCATCCCCATAATAAAGGCAAGTTGAACGTCTATGCGAGTGTTTTATATCAATTTGGGGCGCAAACACGCCTGTCACTTGCATTGAAAACGAATTCTGGAGATATCATGAGCAACGAAGAAAACAAAGTAACCGAAGAAGAGCTAGATCAGATCATCGCTGAAGCTGAGAAAGTTGAAGAAGCTGAGCTGAATGAAGACGCTGCTGATGAGCAGGAAGCAAAAATCGCTCAACTGGAAGCTGCACTGCTTTCTAGCGAATCTAAAGTGAAAGAGCAACAAGATTCTGTTCTTCGCGCGAAAGCTGAAGTTGAAAACATGCGTCGCCGTAGCGAACAAGAAATTGATAAAGCGCGTAAATTCGCTTTGAACAAGTTTGCTGAAGGTCTACTTCCTGTAATCGACAACCTAGAGCGTGCAATGCAAGCGGCAGACGCTGAAAACGAAGTGGTTAAGCCACTGTTTGAAGGTGTTGAGCTAACGCACAAGACGTTCGTAGATACAGTTGCTAAGTTTGGTCTTAAAGAGATCAACCCTGAAGGTGAAGCGTTCAACCCTGAATTCCACCAAGCAATGTCTATCCAAGAAAGCCCAGATCATGAATCAAACACGGTTATGTTTGTGATGCAAAAAGGCTACGAACTAAACGGTCGTGTGGTTCGCCCAGCGATGGTTATGGTTGCTAAGTAATGACTTATTACGTTACCAACTGATTGACTGGCGCATTGACTGAATAAGTCGTGGCGGCAAAATAAATCACTGGTTTACGTGAAATGAAAAGAGAGGCATATGCCTCTCTTTTTTTATGTCTATAGCCTGAGAGTCCACGTAAATAAGCATCAAAACCGCATTAAGAATGTCGTTCTTTTTATTTCATTCAGATCAGCGATTTAGAGTTTTGTGTTATGAAACTGGTTGTTAATTAAGAAATGTTTTGATGTCACATTTGTAATATTTTTGTAAATAAACACTTTTAATTGTTATCTTTGTATGTAAAATCCACTGCCATATAGCGATTTTAGTCGCATATATAACTATAAAAGTAAAAATTTTAAACACAACAGACTGGAGAAGAACGATGGATAAATCGCTCTCAAGTAAGATTTTTGTAGGCTTGTTTGCCGGCCTACTTATTGGTACTGCTATTCAGTACCTATTCAGCGGTATTGCTATTTTTGACACTTACCTACTTGGTGCTGCGGAAGGCGCTGGTGGTATGTTCGTATCACTTATCAAGTTGCTGGTAGTGCCTCTTGTATATGTATCTATTGTTTGCGGTATCGTTGAACTAAAAGATATCCGTTCATTTGGTCGTCTTGGTGGTAAAACCTTTGGTCTTTACATTATTAACACCATCATCGCGATCTCTGCTGCTCTAACTATTGGTCTTATTTTCCAACCTGGTGCTGGTGCAAACCTAGCAGGTACGGTTTCTGAGACAATCGCGCTTACAACAACTGAAACACCAGACATCTTCTCTCTTGTTGTTAACATTGTTCCTAGCAACCCTGTAGAAGCGTTCGCAAGCGGCGATATGCTACAAATCATCTTCATGGCAATTTTGACAGGTCTTGCTATTCAAGCTCTTGATTCTCGTGGTGGCCCAGCTATCAAGACATTCAAGATGGCTAACGAAATCATGATGAAGCTTATCGGTCTAGTAATGAGCTTGGCGCCTTACGGTGTATTTGCTCTGATGATTCAGCTGGGCGCAACACTGGATGCAGACACGCTAATGTCAGTTGCTGGCTATGTGGCACTTGTGGTTGCAATGCTTGTGTTCTGGATTTTCTTCTTCTACCCAATGATGGTTGGTTCATTCACTGGTATTTCTCCAAAGCAGTTCCTACGTGCAACTCGTGAGCAAGTTCTATTCTCACTATCTACAGCAAGTTCGAATGCAACAATCCCAGTAACAATGCGTACTCTAACTGACAAACTAAACGTATCTAAGTCAGTAGCGGGTTTCGGTGTACCGCTAGGTGCAACAATGAACATGTCTGGTGTATCTATCTACATCGCACTAGCAACTATGTTCGTAGCAAACGCGTTTGGTCAGCCAATCAACACTGCTGATATCTTCACTCTTGGTCTAACTATCTTGCTACTGTCTATCGGTGCTGGTGGTGTTCCTGGTGGCGGTGTTGTGATGGTCGGTGTTCTATTGCACCAACTAGGTTTACCACCAGAAGGTCTAGCGATTGTTGCTGCTGTTGACCGTATCTGTGACATGTTCTGTACTTCTTCAAACGTAGTAGGTGATACAGCGGTGAACACTATCGTTGCTAAATCTGAAAACGAAATTGGCGTTGAAGCTAATGAAGAAGCTGAGCTACAGAAAGCAGAAGCTTAATTCAGAGACTCTTTCCGCTATAGATTTAATCTGAGCTGAAACCCTGAGTAGATAAACGGAGCCCAAGTGGCTCCGTTTTTTATTGGGTGAGAAGGTCACTTTATCTACTTTTACTCAACAAACGATAGTGCGGCCTTAATTGTTGTGTGAGGGAGCCTCTTTGAGAGCCCGTTTACAGAAACAAGACTTTGCTACAAGAAAGGATAGTCGAGGGTGAATAAACCCAGTTATGGGACTTATATAGGCGGTAATGATATGTATTCGTGCCTAATCATTCCTTTTATTAAAATAAATGTAAAAAAATCCATTTTCACCCTTGAAAAGGCTTCGTGAGCCCTTATCTATGGTGCATACGAAAGCAAATTACATTTGCACTTAAATTTTGTGTATTAGGGTTGAATCCCTGATTACCGCCCCCCACATATGTGGGTATAGCAAAAAACTAATATAGATTATATTTCGGAGATAGCCTGATGGGTCGAATCATTGGTATTGATTTAGGTACTACTAACTCTTGTGTTGCTGTTTTAGACGGCGACAAACCACGCGTACTAGAAAATGCTGAAGGCGAACGCACAACAGCATCGGTAATCGCATACACTGACGGCGAGACGCTAGTTGGTCAACCTGCGAAACGTCAAGCAGTTACTAACCCTCAAAACACGCTATACGCAATTAAGCGTCTAATCGGTCGTCGTTTTGAAGATGAAGAAGTTCAACGCGATATCGAAATCATGCCTTTTAACATTGTTAAAGCTGATAACGGTGATGCATGGGTTGAAGCGCAAGGCCAAAAAATGGCTGCTCCTCAAGTATCTGCTGAAGTTCTTAAGAAAATGAAGAAAACAGCTGAAGACTTCCTAGGCGAAGAAGTAACTGGCGCAGTTGTTACTGTTCCTGCTTACTTCAACGATGCTCAACGTCAAGCAACTAAAGATGCTGGCCGTATCGCAGGTCTAGATGTTAAACGTATCATCAACGAACCAACTGCTGCTGCTCTAGCTTACGGCCTAGACAAGCAAGGTGGTGATCGCACTATCGCTGTATACGACCTTGGTGGTGGTACATTCGATATCTCTATCATCGAAATCGATGAAGTAGAAGGCGAGAAAACTTTCGAAGTTCTTTCAACTAACGGTGACACTCACCTTGGTGGTGAAGATTTCGATAACCGCATGATCAACTACCTAGTAGATGAGTTCAAGAAAGAGCAAGGTATCGACCTTAAAGCTGATCCACTAGCAATGCAGCGTGTTAAAGAAGCAGCAGAAAAAGCGAAAATCGAGCTTTCTTCTACTACTCAAACTGACGTAAACCTACCTTACGTTACTGCTGATGCGACTGGTCCTAAGCACATGAACATCAAAGTGACTCGTGCGAAGCTTGAGTCTCTAGTTGAAGACCTAGTTCAACGTTCTCTTGAGCCACTAAAAGTAGCTCTAGCAGATGCTGACCTATCTGTAGGCGAAATCACTGACGTTATCCTAGTTGGTGGTCAAACTCGTATGCCTATGGTTCAAGCTAAAGTAACTGAATTCTTCGGTAAAGAGCCACGTAAAGACGTGAACCCTGATGAAGCTGTTGCAATGGGTGCTGCTGTTCAAGGTGGTGTACTAGCTGGTGACGTTAAAGACGTTCTACTACTAGACGTTACTCCTCTATCTTTCGGTATCGAAACGATGGGCGGCGTGATGACTAAGCTTATCGAGAAAAACACAACTATCCCTACTAAAGCGGATCAAGTGTTCTCTACAGCTGAAGACAACCAAAACGCAGTAACTATCCACGTTCTTCAAGGTGAGCGTAAGCAAGCGACTTACAACAAGTCTCTTGGTCAGTTCAACCTAGAAGGTATCCAACCAGCACCACGTGGCATGCCACAAATCGAAGTAACATTCGACCTAGATGCTGATGGTATCCTGAACGTATCTGCTAAAGATAAAGCAACAGGTAAAGAGCAGAAGATCACTATCCAAGCATCAGGCGGCCTGTCTGAGGAAGAGATCGAAGCAATGGTACAAGAAGCAGAAGCTAACAAAGAAGCGGACAAAAAGTTCGAAGAGCTAGTAACTGCACGTAACCAAGCTGACCAAATGATTCACGGCACTAAGAAGCAAGTAGAAGAAGCTGGTGAAGCGCTACCTGCAGACGAGAAAGCTAAAATCGAAGCGGCTATCACGGCACTAGAAGAAGTTAAGTCTGGTAACGACAAAGAAGCTATCGACGCTAAAGTTCAAGAACTTATGCAAGCAGCTCAGAAGCTAATGGAAATTGCTCAACAGAAAGCTCAAGCTGAACAAGCTGGTGCTGACGCTGGTGAACAACCTAAGCAAGACGACGATGTGGTAGACGCAGAGTTTGAAGAAGTTAAAGACGACAAAAAATAATTTCGTCACAGAGTAGCCTGATTTCGTTGTCGGAAGTGCTCACCTACTAGCGTAGGCTCCGCGCTTCCTCCTAGAACTCAAGCTATCTGCTTAGAAATTTGTCTCGAAGACTTATTAATACGGGCGTCAGAGGTAACTCTCACGCCCGTAAATTTGTATTTAGACTTGTCGATCTAGATAATAGCTTTATTCGGCGTTTCAGCCGGCAGAACTTTTATCTAGATTGATACACAGACTACTGAAGTGATCATTCGGTAGTAGCAATTATTTGGTGACCTAGAACATGTCAAAACGTGATTTTTACGAAGTATTAGGCGTAAGCCGCGATGCATCAGAGCGCGATATTAAAAAAGCGTACAAACGCTTAGCGATGAAATTCCACCCGGACCGTAATCAGGGTGATGACAGCGCAGCAGACAAATTTAAAGAAGTAAAAGTAGCGTACGAGATCTTAACCGATTCTCAAAAGAAAGCAGCTTACGACCAATACGGCCACGCAGCTTTTGAACAAGGTGGCATGGGTGGCGGCGGCGGTTACGGCGGCGGTGGCCAAGGTGACTTCGGCGATATCTTCGGTGATGTGTTTGGCGATATCTTTGGCGGCGGTCGTCGCGGTGGTGGTCAAGCGCGTGCACAACGTGGTTCTGATTTGCGTTACAACATGGAGCTTTCTCTAGAAGAAGCCGTTCGTGGTGTATCTAAAGAAATCGAAGTACCAACTCTTGTCGAGTGTGATATTTGTGACGGTAGCGGCGCGAAAGCGGGCTCTTCTGCACAAACATGTGGCACTTGTCATGGCCACGGCCAAGTACAAATGCGCCAAGGTTTCTTTGCGGTTCAACAGACTTGTCCTACTTGTAACGGTAAAGGCAAGATCATCAAAGACCCATGTAACTCATGTCATGGTCAAGGTCGCAAACAGAAGACGAAAACACTTAACGTTAAAATCCCTGCTGGTGTTGATACTGGCGATCGTATTCGTCTATCAGGCGAAGGCGAAGCGGGAGAGCAAGGCGCTCCAGCTGGCGACCTGTACGTACAAGTACACGTAAAAGAGCACAACATCTTTGAGCGTGACGGCAACAATCTTTACTGTGAAGTTCCAGTAAGCTTCTCTATGGCTGCTTTAGGCGGTGAAGTTGAAGTTCCAACACTGGATGGTCGTGTAAACCTTAAAGTGCCAGAAGAAACACAAACGGGCCGTATGTTCCGTATGCGTGGCAAAGGCGTGAAAGGCGTTCGTGGCGGCGGTGTAGGTGACCTAATCGTTAAACTAGTGGTTGAAACACCGGTTAAGCTAAGCTCTCGTCAGAAAGAATTACTGCGTGAATTCGAAGAGACATGTTGTGGTGAAGCGGCAAGCAAGCACAAGCCAAAGTCTGAAGGTTTCTTCAGCGGCGTGAAAAACTTCTTCGATGACCTAACTAAGTAGTTGATAGTGATTTGAAACTTTTAAAGCCTGCTAGTGTGCAGGCTTTTTTGTATCTGTAGATCAGAGAAAATAAGCTCAGAGAAGAAAGAGTCGAGATTTCTCAGATAAATTATCGAGCCCTTTGGTGGTTGTTCTTGTTACTTCCAACACGCTTCTGGCTCTGAAACACCCGAGTGGTGCAATTCCAACTTATCGGTATTCGAGTCTAAACATTCATCATTCACTTGCTGTGAAAGTGGTTCTGCTTGAATGGCATAAGTGGTACTACTCGCCGAAATCGCTAACGTGTATCGGCTGGTGTCGGTATTGCAAAACAAACATGTCCCTCCGGAAATAATATTCTCCGCTGCGGATGCATAGTTCCCAGTGTACAGCGTCTCCATTTCCAATTGTATCTTTGTTATATCAGCTATCGCGGTGACTCGGTGCGCTTTAATTACATGGCTCGTATAACTTGGATACGCAATGGCACCAAGTATCCCCACGATGGCGACAGCGATCAATAATTCGACCAATGTCATCCCTCTAATGCTTAAGTTGTTGTTGTTGCATATATTTCTTCGAATCATCGCGAGTAGTTTCCTTTAATATCTCTGCCTATTTTTCTCCGGTGGTAGCATCGGCGCAAGATTAAATACGGTTACGAACGGTATTACATAGGAATTTGGGAAATGACTCGCGGGTTTACTTTAATAGAGCTGTTAATCACGGTGTCGGTGTTATCGATACTGATAGCGACGGCTGCCCCGAGTTTTAGTTCAGTAACGCAAACTGTGAAGATGCAGCGATTGGCTGGCGAGTTGAATGGTTTTCTTATTCAGGCTAAGTCAGAGTCAGTAAAAAGGAATCAAGATCTTTGGGTTCATTTCTCGATGGAAAAGAATGAAGTGCAATCAACTGGAGATTGGACTATTTGGTTAAAACCGACCGAAGACTTGTCAGGAGAAACCTTACTGCAGTTGTCGGGTGAACCCTTTCGCGACCTTTCTTTTTCTCATAACTACACCGGAGACAGAATCACTTTTGAGAGCGTTCGTGGAAGGCCTTCTCGCGGGACTCTCTATCTGGCTCCTAATGCGGATTCAACCGATCGGGTTCTGATCAAATTATCCAGCCCGCCGGGGCGAATTAAGGTCTGTGGTGAGTCGAGTGCACAGTATGGCTATGATGCGTGTTAAATCGACAGCGGTAGCTCCTAGCAAGCAGCAAGGCACATCACTGATTGAATTAATGGTGGCCTCTGTGATTGGCGTGTTCGCTATTTCAATTATCGGGAGTGTTTTCATCACTGGGCAGAGAATTGCTAAAGATAAGGGCATTGAGTTACTACTGCTACAAAACCTCACCAGCACCATGCAGGTAATGAAAGAGGATATCCAACGAGCGGGATACGATGGCTCAAACGGCTACTCAATCAAGTTATCTGGTGCAACGGATACCATTCAAGTAAGCGGTGGTGTTGCCGTTGGTTTTGTTTACTTCCGAGAGGGATCGAGTGCAAGTAAAGATCATCGAAATATCGTTTACAGAAAAAATGGAACCAAACTGCAAATATGTGAAAAGGGCACCACTGTATCGGAGGCAATTCCTACATTTCATGAGGTCACTGGATGTTACTCACTTTTCGATGACAACCTCATTGATGTTGATGAGTTCAGCATTAATTCCCAAGTATTAGAGCTGAACTCTATCAAGAGCACATTTACTGACATTAGTATCACAGCCTCAATTCCAACCGCAGGTATTTCCAAATCGGTTTCGGTTTCCGTTAAACAAAGGAACTGGCAATGATGATATTTAGAAAGCAGCGTGGCGTGGTGACCTTGTTGGTGACATCGGTTCTTTTAGTTGGATCTTTAGTGGTGACGTTAGGCACTTACCGCAGTGTTTTCCATCAAATTAAAGTCGCTCAAAACGAGGTCGAGGGGCGTAAAGCCCATTGGTTAGCAGAAGGTGGTTTAGAGTGTGGTTTCACTTACATCGCCGAAAATGACCTGACTGCTATTCCCAATGACTTAATGGATCATTGTCAGCAATCGAAAGTCGTTACGTTGGAATCAGAAGCCCTCACACCGAATATATTGGTGTCGCGTTCAGAGTCTTTAGCGTTAAACAAAGAGATTAGCTTTGAAGATGCTTCGGGATTAGGAGTAATGCAAACCAATTCGAGTTTAGAATTTATTTCAGATCACAACATCGACATTAATCCCGATATTGCTCTTACCGCTGTTGATGGTATTAACGAGTGTGTCTCAGTTCGATTTCTAGATAGTGTCATCTATAAGAAAAAGGGAGGGGGACGTTTAAAGACCATTACTCCAGAATCACCTCCTTTTCCTACCTTTGAGTCTTGCCAACCAACCACTGATATTAGCATTGATGCAACCATCGATTCTGTTGGGGCACTGCCTTCAAACTCTTTTCAATCAGACTTCAAATTTGATCCGAACATCGATACGTTCTCTAATTACTTTGGAGTCCCTAAAACATCAGAGAATATTGACCAAATTAAGCTTGATTATCATGTTGTAGACCTTATTGATCGGACAGTATCTCCCCCTAAGCATATTGATTTGGTTGATGGTGAATATGAAGGAAACAAGTGTAGCAAAGCCATTAATGATGCCTTTTCAAGTGGGGAGAATAAGGTATGGGTTATAGGCGATTGCGTCGTTTATTCACCTGCGATTAATGTAGTTGAACCTGTCCCAGGGGGTATTACTCCACGCTCTCTGGTGATTCAAGATGGCATCGTTGCGAACGGTAACGCGAGCGTATTTGATGGGTCTTTTTATCATTTAAATGATATGGGCGTATTCGATAACCCTAACTCTCCCGACACTGATACCGACCTACTGAGTGGTTTGTGGGATAAAGTTCCAGATACAATTCCTATCGCTGGTTTAGTACAAAGCAACTCAGTTTATATTGGATTTGCTTCTTTTTTCCCGAAAGGCGGGATGTTTTTTGATTCCACTGGAGGACTATCGACAATTCAGGGTTCAATCAATTTGGATTATACCGGTGAATACAACCCTCATAGTGCTCCTTTGAAAGCGAAGTGGAAACGAGGCTCATGGAATGATTTATAGGAACTCAGGTTTTAGCTTGATAGAGGTTCTTATCTCTTTTCTGTTGATTGGCGTTGCTTCGTTAGGGCTGGTTAAATTGCAGGTGTATGCGGAGCAAAAATCGGACTTTGCGCTCCACAGTGTAGAGGCGTTACATTTTGCAGAAAGGCAGATGGAGTATTATCGAACTCGGGCGTCTAATGCGAGTGGGGCGGTAGGTTTAATTCCTTTTTCGGAACTAAATCAGGCGAGTCATTGTCTCAACACAGCAAGTTCAGACCCTTTATCTGGTTTGTCGGGTTCTGCCTATGCCATGACTTGTGAAGTGACTGATGCAAACGGTGCTTTGTCTAGTGCGTTAAAAAGCATTACTGTCACAATTGCATGGCAAGATCGTATGAACCACGCACAACGTATTTACCTCGAAACTATGCTCTCCAAATACAGTGAGTTTGATTGACCCTCAAGCAAACGTTTACTGCATGCCAAGGCTCATGCCACTCCTTTTACTGATAATTTTCACTCCTCGGACATTGTTTATGTGCTAGTTAAAACTCTGTATATGGAATGGTGTTTTTTGTGTTTTTATATTGTTGTGGTTGTATGGTATTTTTGCAAAATATGTCTCCATTTATGGAAAATTAGGTGGAATCTTGTGCTTTTTAACAACGACTTTAATAGAATATGCGCTGTACCAATAGGCCGTGGTCAAAACTTATATTAGGCCTAAACAAAACAACATCACATATGGAGTTACAATGAGTAACCAAGCCGTAAAAAAAGCACCATCGACTGACAAGATCAGTGGTATGGACCGCTTTCTAAACTTCATTGAACGCGCTGGCAACAAAATTCCAGATCCAGCAATCCTGTTCTTCTGGGCTCTAGTTATTGTATGGGTAGCATCTGCACTTTTATCGAATCTTTCATTCGACTTAATCAACCCTCAAACGGGTGCTGCTCTTGAAGTAAACAACCTACTAACTGGTGAAGCGCTTGCTAGCTTCCTAGCGAATATGGTTACCACGTTCACAGGCTTCGCACCTCTAGGCATCGTACTTGTTGCTATGCTAGGTGTAGGCGTTGCTGACTCTTCAGGCTTCATTACGACTGGCCTTAAGAAGATGCTTAACTTCACGCCAGCTAAGCTACTAACGCCAATGCTAATCCTCGTTGCTATCGTGTCTCACACAGCAGCAGATGCAGGTTACGTTCTAGTAATCCCTCTTGGCGGTATCATCTTCCACGCTGCGGGTCGTCACCCTCTTGCGGGGATTGCAGCAGCGTTTGCTGGTGTATCAGGTGGTTTCTCTGCAAACTTCATCCCTTCAGGTATTGACCCGCTACTAGCTGGTTTCACTCAAACAGCGGCAAACGTTCTTGACCCTGCATATGTGATCAACCCTCTAGCGAACATCTTCTTTACTGGTTTGTCTTCAATTCTAATTGTGGCAATTGGTTGGTACGTTACAGAGAAAATCATCGAGCCTCGTCTTGCTAATACGCCTGTAGATGAAGATGCAGAACAAGCACCTGATCTAGGTACGTTCACAGCCATTGAATCTAAAGCATTCAAATTCGCTGGTTGGGCAATGGTTGCCGGTATTGGTCTGCTTATCGCGGCTCTAATGCCTGAAAACTCAGCACTTCGTTCACCTGAAGGCGAACTAACGGCGTTCTCAGCACCAGTGATGAAGTCTATTGTTCCTCTGATCTTCATCCTGTTTATTATTCCGGGTATCGTCTACGGCCGTGTAGCGGGTACATTCAAGAATAGTAATGATGTTATCAAAGCAATGTCTGAGACGATGGCAACGATGGGCGCATACATTGTAATGTCGTTCTTCTGTGCTCAATTCCTATCTGCATTCGCTCAATCAAACATCGGTACTATGCTGGCACTTTACGGTGCTGAAGGCTTGAAAGCGATGGACCTTCCAGGTGAAGCAACGGTTGTTGGTATGATTCTACTAACGGCTGCAGTTAACCTTCTTGTTGGTTCTGCTTCAGCTAAGTGGGCACTGATTGGTCCTATCCTAGTTCCAATGCTAATGGTTGTGGGTATCTCTCCTGAGCTATCTCAAGCGGCTTACCGTGTAGGTGACTCAGTGTCTAACATCATCTCTCCACTAATGGTGTTCTTCCCACTGGTTGTTGTTTACTGTCAGCGCTACGTTAAGTCGACAGGTATCGGTACTCTAGCTTCTCTAATGATGCCATTCTCGATTGCTATGCTAATCGGTTGGTCTATCTTCTTGCTAGCTTACTGGGCTCTTGGTATCCCACTAGGTATCCAAGCACCTTACACTTACACAATGTAAGCGAAGTAAGAAAAGCAAAAGTAAGTAACATAAAAATCATCGAAGCCCGCACCGAAATGTGCGGGCTTTTTTTCGCTATTTTTTATATCCAAAACTTTCTATATCCAAAACTTTTTATATTCAAAATAAAGGCACTCAGCTTATACTCCGGATTACGGCTAATTGTTGGCCGGTAAATTTAGGAAATCCAAGCCACATGAAGATTCTGCTTTTAGTAGGGTTAATTGTTTTAAATGGTCTGTTTGCCATGTCAGAGATTGCATTGGTAGCAGCAAAAAATAGTCGGCTGAAACGCTTAGCCGAAAAACACCGTTCCGCTCAGATTGCTCTTGAGCTCAAAGAAAACCCAACCCGCTTCCTCTCGACTATTCAAATCGGTATCACAGTAATCGGCCTGCTCAGCGGTATTGTGGGCGAGGCAACGCTATCGGCTCCACTGGCCGTTCAACTTGAACTATGGGGACTCGATCCAACACAAGCGAATATCTTGTCTACTGCGGTTGTGGTGGTGGGTATTACTTATTTCGCCATCGTTGTCGGTGAGTTGGTACCAAAGCGTTTTGCTCAATCTCAAGCTGAAAACATTGCTGTGTTAGTCGCGCTGCCAATCTTCTGGTTATCTAAAATCGCGACGCCGTTTGTGTTTGCGCTGTCGGCTTCTACGGAAGGCATTCTCAAGTTGATGGGGCGAGGTGGTGACGAAGATAGCGTAACTGAAGATGATATCCATGCACTTGTGAAAGAGGGTTCTGAATCGGGTGTGATTGAACGCGGCGAACAAGAGATGATTCGTAATATCTTGCAGCTTGATGATCGCCTTGTGAGCTCTTTAATGACTCCGCGTCGAGACATCGATTTTCTGGATGTCGACCAACCAGTAGAGCAAATCTTAAAGAAACTACGTTCATCAAAGCACAGTGTGTTTCCATTGTGCCAAGATCACCTCAATAAAGTGGTGGGTACGGTGTCAGCCAAAGCCTTGCTGAATCAGGCCGGCAATCTAAGCATTCAAGTGATCATGGGGCTATCTCGCTCACCGATCTATGTTCCAGAATCGATGAAAGCTCTGCGTTTACTTGGCTACTTTAAAGAGTCGGGTACTGAGATGGCATTCATTGTCGACGAGTATGGCGATGTTCAAGGTCTTGTGACTCATTACGATATTCTTGAGGCGATTGCTGGCGAACTATCGAATAACCCGAACGATCTTTGGACTGAGCAAGTGGAAGACGGTTTGCTGGTGGATGGATTGATTCCGATCAGTGAACTGAAAAACCGTTTAGAGCTGTCGGATTCTGAGGGTGAAAGCGAGAGCTTCCAAACGTTGAATGGCCTTGTGACTTGGCTAATAGGACGATTACCTGATGCAGGCGAGGTTGTTCAATACCAACAGTGGCAGTTTGAAATTATCTCTGTTGAGAACAATCGCATTGTGAGCATCAAAGCGACGCCAATAGCCGATAGCATAGAAGACGCTAATAGCTAGCCGTTCGACCAACTAGCAAGCGGCAATCGTTCATTGTCTCTTGTTGTCTATTATCTCTTTATTGTTCATTATCACGAAGATTAGGTATGCTTCACCGCATACCTAATTTCGTTTTAATCCTTTGTTTTCTGGAGTTCCCTTTGTCAGACCATCAATTCACCCCTCAAGATGAAATCTTCATGCGACGCGCCATCGAGGTAGCTAAGCAAGCAGAGAGTGAGGGAGAGGTTCCTGTGGGTGCTATATTAGTGAAAGATGGGGAGATTATCTCTGAAGGGTGGAACCGTTCGATTGGCAGCCACGATGCAACGGCACACGCAGAAATTGAAACTCTGCGTAAAGCGGGTCAAACCTTAGAAAACTATCGCCTGCTCGATACCACTTTATACGTCACGCTCGAGCCTTGCCCAATGTGTGCAGGTGCTTTGCTACACAGCCGAGTAAAGCGCATTGTGTTTGGCGCTCCAGACTTAAAAGCGGGCGCTGCAGGTACAGTGTTGAATTTGTTTGAAAGTCAGGCCTCATACCACTATGCCGACGTTGAACATGGCTTGTTAGAGGAAGAGTGCCGTGAGCAATTACAATCGTTTTTCAAGCGTCGTAGAAAAGAGATAAAAGAGAAGCGCAAGCAAGAGCGTCTGTTGGAAGAGCAACGTCTAGAAGCTGACAAAGTAAGTAGCGATAAAAAGGTCAGTAATAAGAAATAGCAGCGAGCTTTGGGCACTCTCAATCTCAAGAGCGCCCGTGCCAAGTGATTTGGTTATCGTATTTACTCAGCAATCATCTGCATGAAAGCACGGTTGCGCCAAATGATCTTCTTCTTGTTATTTGAAAGCATACGCTTACGACGGTTTGCAGCAACGGTCTTATCAAGGCGCTTCGATTTCAGTTTCTTCATCATTTCAATGATTTCCTATTTGTCGTCTGACTTTTTAGTTTGGACTAACGATTTAATTATAGTGTTGTTCGTTTATTTGGCCTGTCGCGCGCTTGGCTTACCCAGAAGAGCAGTTCTAGCGAAAACTCAGCACTGAAGTGCAACAGAGCGTAATTTTGATTATGGTGTGCCGTTATAAAGTTCGATTGTTACTGCAATATGACACATCGATTTTCACGGCCTTTTGTCGAGCTAATTCTTTTACACAGTTATAAAAAGCACAATAAAAAAAGAGCAATGCTTAATGGCATTGCTCTTTTAGTATCTATTGCGAAGACTCTGAACTGCTTACTGTCGATTCGGCAGCGCTAATGCTTGATTCGGCACCAGAAGTCTCTAGAGGTGGGATGACGATCAACCCTTCAAGACTCTCTTCTTGTTCTTTATTACGCTTATTTACATGGCCGATGATGCTTTGGTAATAACGGCGAATGTTCTCAACGTAATTTCTAGCTTCATCACCACGGGCGTAGCCATAGCGAGTTTGGCTGTAGTACTTCTTCTGTCTTAACAGCGGCAATCTGTCTTTCACATCGCCCCAAGCATCAGGATCTCCACCTTGTGCCTTCGTGAGGCGACGCGCGTCCATCATGTGCCCGTAACCGACATTGTATGAAGCAAGAGCAAACCAGATCTTTTCATGTTGTGTGATTGAATCTGGTACTCGATTCACGATGCGGCGCAGGTATTCAACGCCACCTTGTACCGACTGTTTCGGGTCGAGACGGTTGGTCACACCAACGCTTTTCGCAGTAGGTAGTGTCAGCATCATCATGCCACGTACACCCGTTGGCGAGCGTGCGACAGGGTTCCAGTGTGACTCTTGGTATGCCAATGCAGCAATCAAGCGCCAGTCGAACTCTTGCGAATACTTCTGAAACAGTGGTGACCATTTTGGTAACTTGCTGTCCAGTGCGCGGATAAAGGCACGAGTATCAACGTAGTCAAAGGTACCGATATGACCGATGTATTTCTCTTCCAGTGAAGCCAGTTCACCAGATTGTTTTAGGTTACCGAAGAACTCAATCAGCAACGCATACAGACTTTCATCTTCCGATCTATTTAGGTACCAAGAGATAGGTTGGTCTTCTGTTAGCTCAAATGCCAAGGCAACGTCTGGATACAAACGCTGCGCCAGTGATAGCTCGATAGAGTCTGCCACGGTAAATAAACGTTCGCCTGTTGATACTTCTTTTAGCAGGTCATTGATGTCTGCATTGCCGACCGTGTCGTAGATGAAGTCATCGTGCGTTTTCTGAAGCAGTTTGAGTGTTGGTTCAAAGTGCGAGTCTTTCACCACGACCAAAGATGGCGATAGCGTGTCATTTGATACCGCAGCTTCTGATTCAGCTTGTGCTTTGACGAACTCAGCCTGACGCTCATTCTCAAAATTGATCAATTGCTCAAGGTTTCTTGGGCGCCATTGCCCCTTTTTGTACACGACCTGTTGGCTTACATAGTAATAAGCAGGCGCGGCGCGATAAGCGCGTGTCAGTTTGTTATTTTGCGTTAAGCCTGTTGCAATAAGGTCGATCTCGCCTTTCTTCAACGCAGGGAATAAGCCAGATAGGCGGTAAGCGGGTTTAACCTCAAGCTTTACACCAAGCTCCTGCGCAAACTCACGAGCTAACTCGTAATCCAAGCCAGCTGGGCCATCAGGACCAATGTAATAAGAGAGTTGGTTATTGAGGGTGCCGACACGAAGAACGCCGCGATCTCGTATCTGCTCAAGGACACTTTTAGGTTCAGATTCAATCTGGCATCCCGCGAGCCCAACCAGAGCGATAACGAGCAGAATGAATTTAGACGAAAAGATGAGCGTAAATTTAGGCATCAAAATGAAATCTCGAAAAGTGGAAGCCCCTTTATACCAAACCCCGCAAGGCTGGCAAAGCAGGTTTAATTAAACAGATGTAAAAGTGGTGATAAATGCAGCAAAAACACCATTTACGCAGAAAGATAAAAAAAATAACGCAAACGGTTGCTTTTGGTGTTACGTCACAAAAAGAAATGCTTTATAATGCGCTCGCATTGAAGAGGTGGAATCGGCATAGGTTTGGCAACCTTCGGGAATAGCTTCGAAGAAAACAGTTAGGTTGTTCCTATAACCCACTGAATTTATTCCAATACTACCTTAATCAACTGCATAAGAGACCTAAGCACATGAGAATTTTGCGTGGCTCCCCAGCTCTATCTGAGTTTCGTGTTAACAAGCTTTTAGAGCTTTGTCGTGAATTAAGCTTACCTGTAACAGGTATTTACGCTGAGTTTGCCCACTTTGCTGATTTAACGGCAGACCTAGATGAGTCTGAAGTTGAGAAGCTAGAAAAGCTACTGACTTACGGTCCAACGATTGAAGAGCATGAACCTGAAGGTTTATTGCTGCTTGCAACGCCACGCCCGGGCACTATCTCGCCTTGGTCTTCAAAATCAACAGATATCGCACACAACTGTGGACTGGCTAAAGTGTCACGTCTAGAGCGCGGTACTGCTTTCTACATTGAAACTTCTTCTGAACTTTCTGAGCTTCAACTTGTTGAACTGAAAGCGATTCTGCACGATCGTATGATGGAAGTGGTTTTCACTGACTTCGAATCGGCAGCGGCACTATTCAAAGTTGCTGAGCCTGCTCCTTATGCGGAAGTTGACCTATTAACAGGCGGACGTAAAGCGCTTGAAGAAGCAAACGTTACCTTAGGTCTTGCACTTGCAGAAGATGAAATTGATTACCTTCTTGAAAGCTTCACTGAAAAGCTAGGTCGTAACCCGACTGACATCGAGCTAATGATGTTTGCACAAGCGAACTCAGAGCACTGTCGTCACAAGATCTTTAACGCTGATTGGACTATCGATGGCGTTAAGCAAGAAAAATCGTTGTTCAAGATGATTAAGAACACCTTTGAAACGACACCAGAACACGTTCTGTCTGCTTATAAAGATAACGCAGCGGTAATGACAGGTTCTGAAGTCGGTCGTTTCTTCCCTGATCCAAAAACTCGTCAGTACAACTACCACCAAGAGAAAACACACATCTTGATGAAAGTTGAAACGCACAACCACCCAACGGCTATTTCTCCATGGCCGGGCGCATCGACAGGTTCAGGCGGTGAAATCCGTGATGAAGGCGCGACAGGTATTGGTGGTAAGCCAAAAGCAGGTCTAGTGGCGTTCTCTGTATCTAACCTTAAGATCCCTAACTTTGTTCAACCTTGGGAAACAGATTTTGGTAAGCCAAGCCGTATCGTTACTGCATTGGATATCATGCTTGAAGGTCCTCTTGGTGGCGCGGCATTCAACAACGAATTTGGTCGTCCAAACCTACTAGGTTACTTCCGTACTTACGAAGAGAAAGTAAATTCTCACGCAGGTGAAGAAGTACGTGGTTACCACAAGCCAATCATGCTGGCTGGTGGTCTTGGTAACATCCGTGACGAGCACGTTCAGAAGAAAGAGATCCCAGTAGGTGCAAGCCTAATCGTTCTAGGTGGTCCTGCGATGAACATCGGCCTTGGTGGCGGTGCAGCGTCTTCAATGGATTCTGGTTCTTCTTCAGAAGATTTAGATTTCGCTTCTGTACAACGTGAAAATCCAGAAATGGAGCGTCGTTGTCAGGAAGTTATCGACCGTTGTTGGCAGCTAGGTGATGCGAACCCAATCGCATTCATCCACGATGTGGGCGCGGGCGGTATCTCAAATGCACTTCCTGAGCTTGTAGACGATGGCGAGCGTGGCGGTATCTTTAACCTGCGTGACGTGCCAAACGATGAGCCGGGTATGAGCCCACTTGAAATCTGGTGTAACGAATCTCAAGAGCGTTACGTAATGGCGGTTGCTGATAAAGACATGGCAACGTTCGACGCGATTTGTAAGCGTGAACGTGCACCATACGCCGTGGTTGGTAAAGCAACGGAAGAGCGTGAACTTAAACTAGAAGATTCACACTTCGACAACACGCCAATCGATATGCCAATGGACATCCTATTAGGTAAGACACCTAAGATGCACCGTGACGCGAAAACGCAAAAAGCAAACAACCCTGCGATTGACCGTTCTGGTATCGAGATGAACGAAGCGGTTGACCGTGTTCTTCGCTTGCCAACAGTCGCTGAGAAAACATTCCTTATCACCATCGGTGACCGCTCGGTAACAGGCCTTGTAGCTCGTGACCAAATGGTTGGCCCATGGCAGATTCCTGTTGCTAACTGTGCGGTAACGGCAGCAAGCTATGACTCTTACCACGGTGAAGCGATGTCTCTTGGTGAGCGTACGCCAGTGGCATTGCTAGACTTCGGCGCATCGGCTCGCCTAGCGGTTGGTGAAGCAATCACAAACATCGCAGCGACTAACATCGGCGATATCAAACACATTAAACTGTCGGCGAACTGGATGTCTCCAGCGGGTCACCCAGGTGAAGATGCAGGCCTTTACGAAGCGGTTAAAGCAGTGGGTGAAGAGCTATGTCCAGCACTGGGTCTAACTATCCCAGTGGGTAAAGACTCAATGTCGATGAAGACTAAGTGGGAAGAGAACGGCGAGCAGAAAGAAGTAACGTCTCCGCTATCTCTTGTTATCACTGCATTTGCTCGTGTTGAAGATGTTCGTAAGACAATTACGCCTCAACTTCGTACTGACAAAGGTGACACTTCACTGGTTCTTATCGACCTAGGTAACGGCAAAAACCGTCTAGGTGCAACGGCACTGGCGCAAGTTTACAAGCAGCTTGGTGACAAGCCAGCAGACGTAGACAACGCAGCACAGCTAAAAGGTTTCTACGAAGGCGTTCAAGCACTGGTTGCTAACGACCAAGTTGTGGCTTACCACGATAAAGGCGATGGTGGTCTGTTCGTAACACTGGCTGAGATGGCGTTCGCTGGTCACTGTGGTGTTAATGCAAACATTGGAGCTCTAGGTGAAGACACGCTAGCAGCACTATTCAACGAAGAGCTAGGTGCGGTAATCCAAGTTCGCAACGATGACCTAGACGCGGTTCTTTCAACTCTTGCGGCAAACGGCCTAGAAGCGTGCTCACACGTAATTGGTTCTGTTGAAGCATCTGATGAGCTAGTGATTAAGTCTGGCGAGTCTGTTGTGGTTGAACGTAACCGTACTGAGCTACGTACTATCTGGGCTGAGACGACGCATAAGATGCAAGGTCTACGTGATAACCCAGCATGTGCAGACCAAGAGCACGAAGCGAAGAAAGACAACTCAGATCCGGGTCTAAATGTGAAATTGAGCTTCGACGTAAATGAAGACATTGCTGCACCGTTCATCAACACTGGCGCTAAGCCTAAGATGGCGATTCTACGTGAGCAGGGTGTTAACTCTCACGTTGAAATGGCAGCAGCATTCGACCGTGCAGGCTTCGAAGCAACTGATATTCACATGAGCGACATCCTTACGGGTCAAGCGGTTCTAGAAGAGTACAACGGCCTTGTGGCTTGTGGTGGCTTCTCTTACGGTGACGTACTAGGCGCTGGTGAAGGTTGGGCTAAGTCGGTTCTGTTTAACGATTCGACTCGTGAGCAATTTGAAAACTTCTTCAAGCGTGAAGATACCTTCTCTCTAGGTGTGTGTAACGGTTGTCAGATGTTGTCTAACCTACGTGAACTTATCCCTGGTGCAGAGTACTGGCCACGTTTCGTTCGCAACGAATCTGAACGTTTTGAAGCGCGTTTCAGCCTAGTAGAAGTTCAGAAATCTGATTCTGTATTCTTCAATGGCATGGAAGGTTCTCGTATGCCAATCGCTGTTTCTCACGGTGAAGGCCGCGTAGAAGTACGTGACAACGACCACCTAAACGCGATTGAAAACTCAGGTACGGTTGCTCTACGTTACGTTGATAACCACGGTAACCAAACTCAGCAATACCCGAACAACCCGAACGGTTCGCCAAACGCTATCACAGGTTTAACAACGACGGATGGCCGCGTGACAATCATGATGCCTCACCCAGAGCGTGTATTCCGCACGGTGGCTAACTCTTGGTCTCCTGAAGGCTGGGGCGAGAATGGCGCTTGGATGCGTATGTTCCAAAACGCACGTAAGAATGTGGGTTAATCATGCCGCGTTAATCTAGATTAGATTAAGCAAAAATTAAAAGCGCAGATCGAAAGGTCTGCGCTTTTTTTTGTGAATTTTTTTGGAACCAGAGTGATAAATTGAGGTTTGCAGTTTGCTGTTCTAAAAATCTCCACTACGCTAAATGTTATGGAATCAATTTGTTAGGCGAATAATGTCTGTTTTTACGCAGAGTAATATTCGTTCGTCTGTGCAAAAACTGAATCAATCATCGTGGCATAAGAGGGAACTATGAAAACAACAATCACAAAAGCCGTTGCAGTGGCAGCGATTGTCATGTCGTTAGCTGGGTGTGTAGGTAGTAACGCTGTGACCGGGAAATTAATGAAGTTTAACGTCGAGGTAGTGGATAACCGTTACGCTCGTGCGGGCGTCAACTTCTTGCTTGCTCCGGTTTACGCACTAACAACCGCAGCCGATTACATTGTATTTAACTCGATTGAATTCTGGGCTGGTAAAAACCCACTTACTGGTGCGCCTCACATCTTCGATAGCAAAGTCGATACCATGATCGATGTGAATGACAGTCTAGACGATTCACTAAAAGAAGCACCACTAGGCTTCAACAATCGCCAGATCGAATGGGGTGAAATGCAGCAAATCGATGAAAACACGATTCGCATGGATATCACTTACAACGATGGTCAGAAAGCAGTACTACTGGGTGTTCGCGATGGCGATAAGGTCAGCTACTACATGGATGGCACATTGGTATCTGAAACCTCTATCCAGGCTCTAGAGCAGTTAGCCGCAGAGAAAGTGTAACGTCTTTCATTATCTATAGATAAAAGAAAAGCCGCTGGATTTAACCCCAGCGGCTTCGTATTTTCTAGCATCTAGCATCTAGCATCTAGCATCTAGCATCTAGCGCTTAGATTAGTTGTTGCTGTGTAGCTCGCTGTTCAGCTCAACAGCAGACTTGTTCGCTAGACACTCAATTTGACCTGTGATCGAGTTGCGACGGAACAGCAGATCAGAAACACCAGCTAGGTCGCGAGCTTTAATGATTTCTACCTCGTTGCCTTCTTTATCTAGCATGCGAACTTTTGTACCAGCCGTTACATATAGACCAGACTCAACAGTGCAGCGGTCGCCCATTGGGAAGCCAAGACCTGCGTTTGCGCCTAGTAGGCAGTTTTCGCCGATAGAGATAACCATAGTACCGCCACCAGACAGAGTACCCATGATAGAAGCGCCGCCACCGATGTCTGAACCGTTACCTACAACAACACCTGCAGAGATACGACCTTCAACCATGCTTACGCCTGTTGTACCCGCGTTGAAGTTGATGAAACCTTCGTGCATTACCGTTGTACCTTCACCCACATGTGCGCCAAGACGAACACGAGAAGTATCAGCAATACGAATACCTGTTGGTACCACGTAATCCACCATTTTAGGGAACTTGTCTACGCAATCTACAGACAAAGCGCGACCTGCAAGGCGAGCTTCGATTTGACGCTCAGCCAGCTCAGGTAGGTCGATTGGGCCTTCGTTTGTCCATGCGATGTTGTGCAGTAGACCGAAGATGCCGTCTAGTACCGTACCGTGTGGTTGAACTAGGCGGTTAGAGATAAGTTGTAGCTTTAGGAAGCCTTCAGCAACAGATGCTGGCTTCTCGTCAGTCGCAAGAACAACAAGAACCAATGGTTGATCAGATGCTGCTGCTTTTTCTGCGAAAGATGCGTTTGCTGCATCGTCGTTTGCTGCGAATGCTTTCGCTAGTTCTGCGCTTTGTGCAGCAGAGATTTCGATAGCTTGGTTGCCTTCAGTGTAACCTGCTACTTCACCAACAGCCGCTACTAGAGCGTCGCTTGGGTTTAGAAGTGGGCTAGGGAAGAACGCTTCAATGATTTTATTGTCGCGGTTTTTGGTTGCCGTACCGAAGGCTAGTGAAAAGAAAGCCATGTTGAATCTCCATGTGTTGAGTCTTGAATTTGCTATTTCATAACAGTGGCTCGAATAACGAGCGCCGTCGTTAGCAAAGTTAATTTAATTGCGTTCATCATAAAGAGATCGCCCTCGTTATGAAAGGGCGCATCGGGATAAAGTCTGTAAAATGATATTGCTTGTCTTTTTAGCGATAGTTTTCATTATCCGGATATCACACCACGTTCTTAATGTTGCAGTGTTTAATTAAACTATGCAGCATAATTTGATTTCCATATTCGCTACTCATACCTAACCCACCTTGTTGTTAGCTATATCAATAGGATGAGTCACACTTCCTTTATAAATCTATGTTTATTATCAGAATTATTCGACTTCTGTTGATTAATCGCTTGTGCCTACAGTCCGAGTAAATACTCAAGTTTTCAGCTGCGTAATTAAGATGAAGATCACTATAACCCTATATTAATTAAGTATATTTCCAGCCATAACGACATTAAAACGATTAATAAAGGATCTTCTATGAATTTTACTAAGTCTTTACTGGTGCTCTCTATCGGCGTAGCGATGGTTGGCTGTGGCTCGGACAGCAATGATACCGCAGTGACATGTGACACTGCTGCTTCTTGTACCAAGTTTACTGTTTTACATACCAACGATAACCACGGTCGTTTTTGGGAGAACAGTAAGGGTGAGTACGGAATGGCTGCTCGCAAGACTTTGATCGATAGCATTCGTGCTGAAGTCACCCAAAACGGTGGTGAAACCATTCTATTGTCTGGTGGTGATATTAATACAGGTGTGCCTGAGTCTGACATGCAGAACGCAGTACCGGATTTTGTTGGTATGAACCTTCTTGGTTACGACGCAATGGCATTAGGTAATCATGAGTTCGACAACAGCTTAGATGTGCTAGAGATGCAGGCTGAACTGGCTGATTTCCCAATGCTAGCGGCGAATATTTATATCAAAGATGGAGACACAGTTACTGATGAACGCCTTTTCTCTCCATACAAAGTATTCACTATTAATGGGTTAAAAATAGCTGTTATTGGCCTGACAACCAAAGATACGGCGAAATTGGTTAACCCTGATAATGTCGCGACGATTCATTTTGCGGACCCGCAAGTAGAAATCAAAAAAGCCATAAAAGAAATCGAGGCCAATGAAACGGTTGACCTGATTTTTGCTACTACGCATATGGGGCACTACGCTGATGGTCAACATGGTAGTGAAGCTCCTGGTGATGTGTTACTTGCTCGTTCACTGGAGGAAGGGCAATTAGATGCCATTATTGGCGGGCACTCCCAAAACCCAGTTTGTATGGAAGGTAATGAATACGCAGACTTTAATCCGGGAGATGATTGTAAGCCAGATCAGCAGAATGGGACTTACATCATGCAAGCACATGAATGGGGCAAGTATGTAGGTCGAGCTGACTTTGAGTTTTATGAAGGCAAACTGCATTTAGCGAAGTACGATCTGGTTCCTGTGAACTTGAAAGAGAAAGACGAAAATGGTGATTATCAGTTTATCCAAACTGAGATTGAACCAGACTTAACAGTGATTGCGACGCTTTCTGCGTATCAGCAACAAGGCCAAGAGTTGCTTGATGAAGTGATCTCAAATACAGATGCGAAGCTTGAAGGTGATCGTAATGTGGTTCGCTCTGAGCAGACTAACCTTGGTCACTTATTAGGCCACGCTTACCGAACTTACGACTTAGTGAATGCTGATTTCGGCGTGATGAATTCTGGTGGTGTACGTGATTCGATTCAAGTGGGCGATGTGACGTATCGTGATGTGTTGACGGTTCAACCTTTTGGTAATTTCGTAACTAAAGCTACGATGACAGGAGCTGAAGTAAAAGAGTATTTAGACGTTGTTGCTACGATGACGGCAGGTTCTGGCGCTTATGCTCAACTGGATAATATTAGCTTGACTGTAAATTGCGACTCGAGTGATGTGACCATACGTGACATTAACAATAAAGGTTTCAGCTTAACTGATACTTATACCTTTTCTGTGATCAGCTTTAGTGCAGCTGGTGGTGATGATTATCCGGTAATTGATGTTGAATCGACGCAGCTGGCGGATGCCTTTGTACTTCGTGAATTCTTTGTGAAGCATCCTAATATAACAGCTGCAGATTATGCGCCAGAAGCTGGTAAGTTAATCTATATGAGTAATGGCTTGGAAGTGAAAGGTTGTCCTGCTAGCTAATTTATAACTCATAAACAAAAACGACAAAGAAAATAGCCAGCGAATCGCTGGCTATTTTTGTATAAAACTTAGTGGAGTTAGAGGCTAGACAAACAGTGCTTTATGAGCTTGCTCGATACCTTCAATCAACATCTGCATACCGATAACAGCCAGTATCAAACCCATCATTCGAGTAATCACGTTCAGTGCGCTTGGCCCTACCGCTTTCACGAAGCGTTCGCCAAACACAAACAATACGTAAGTTAAGGTACACAACAGACCAAACGCGATGATGGTGATGACGGTTTCATAGATGCCCTCGGTGCTAGCAAAGTTCATCGCGGTGGCAATTGTCCCCGGACCTGCCAGTATCGGCATGGCCAGTGGTGATACTGCGATACTTAGCGCCGCGTCTTGTTGGGCATCTGAGTTAACCTTCTCTTTCGCCTTCGAGTGTGTTGATTCACCTTGAAGCATGTGAAAGCCAATCAAGAAGACCAAAATACCGCCTGTGATGCGCAGGGCATAAAGCGTGATACCAAAAAGGTCAAAAATCAGTTTACCTGAAATGGCAAACGTACTGACGATAATGAATGCGATAAACACTGAGCGGAACGCGATTGACTTAACTGTCTCCCTGTCGTTGTCGCCTGTTAAACCAAGAAAGATCGGTGTGTTAGCGATAGGGTTCATGATGGCGAAAAAGCCCATGAACACGGTGATGGTATGAATGATGAGCTCTTTCATATTATTCCTTTAAAAAGATGCAGTTAAATACACATATTGAATAAGAATAGATACTAGAGCAAGTATGAATAAAAAACAGCCAGCATAGGGCTGGCTGTATAGTTTTAGTGATGGGAGTAGAGTTTTGATTGTGTGTTGGTGTCGATTTTTCAACTAACGCCTCGGCTTGAGGCGCTAAATGCTGACAATCACTTCTATCATTATGCGTTTTGAGATTCGCTTACCGCGACAGCCAGTGCAACCGTAGCACCGACCATTGGGTTGTTACCCATGCCAATGAAACCCATCATAGCAACGTGAGCAGGAACTGAAGAGCTACCTGCAAACTGAGCGTCTGCGTGCATTCTACCCATGGTATCTGTCATGCCGTAAGACGCAGGGCCTGCCGCTACGTTGTCTGGGTGCAATGTACGACCTGTACCACCGCCTGAAGCAACTGAGAAGTAAGGCAGACCTTGGCGAGTACGCTCTGCTTTGTAGATACCCGCAACAGGATGTTGGAAGCGTGTTGGGTTGGTTGAATTACCCGTAATGCTCACATCCACCTCTTCTCTGTGCATGATTGCTACCCCTTCACGAACATCATCAGCGCCGTAACACAAGATCTCTCCGCGAGGGCCATTTGAGAAACGGCGACGTTCTGTTTCAACGAGTTCACCGGTTTGGTAGTCGTATTGAGTGCGCACGTAAGTGAAGCCATTGATGCGTGAGATTAAGTACGCCGCATCTTTACCTAAACCATTTAGGATAACTTTTAATGGATTTTTACGTGATTTATTGACGTTCAGTGCGATTTTAATTGCGCCCTCAGCGGCAGCAAAAGACTCGTGACCTGCAAGAAAAGCAAAGCAATGACTCTCTTCATTCAGAAGACGAGCAGCAAGCGCACCATGACCAATACCTACTTGACGTTGCTCAGCGACACTACCGGGTTTTGTGAATGCTTGGAGGCCTTCACCAATGATATTCGCTGCTTGTTCAGCGTTGCTTGCTTTACGGAATAGAGCCATAGCTGTGCCTAAGGTGTATGCATCGGCTGCGCTTTCAAAAGCAATTGGTTGAGTGTCCATCACCAACGTTTTTGGGTCTACATTGTGTGCTTTACAGTATTGCTCTGCTTGCGCCAAAGAGTCGAAGTTCATTTCTGCCAATGCGCGAGTTACTGATTCATTAAATTGAGTGTTCATCATATCTTTCCTCTTAATTGGCAAAATTATTGTTGGCGTGGGTTAATGGTGGTCACGGCTTCGTCGAAGCGACCATAAGTCCCTGTCGCAAGGTCGGCCGCTTCATTGGCTGGCACGCCTTGATTAATCGCCTTCATCATTTTGCCGAGGTTGAGATACTCGTAGCCAATCACTTCGCTGTGATCATCAAGTGCTAGCTTGGTTACGTAACCTTCTGCAAGCTCTAGGTAACGAACGCCTTTTGCTGCGGTTGAGTAGCTGGTGCCTACTTGGCTGCGCTGTGTTTGACCTAAGTCTTCTAATGCTGCGCCGATCTCTAGGCCACCTTCAGAGAAAGCAGACTGGGTTCGACCGTAAACAAACTGCAGGAAGATCTCGCGCATCGCGACGTTAATCGCGTCACATACCAGGTCAGTATTGAGTGCTTCTAGAATGGTTTTTCCGGTAAGAATTTCAGCGGCCATCGCAGCTGATTGTGTCATACCTGAACAACCAATCGTTTCGATGAGTGCTTCTTCGATGATGCCGTTTTTTACGTTAAGAGTCAGTTTGGCTGCACCTTGTTGTGGTGCACAAGTGCCTACGCCATGGCTTAAGCCAGAAATAGCGATGACATCTTTTGGACTAACCATGGCGCCTTCAACTGGAATTGGAGCCGAGTTGTGAAGATCACCCCTTTGAATAGGGCACATGGATTGAATTTCTGAAGAGTAATGCATATTGTTTTCTCACTAATAAAGTCGTATTGACCTAGGGCGTTGAGAAAACAGGACGTGTTGGAAGAGGTGCGGCTAGTTCACTACAGATCTTGAGTATCGATAATCCAAAGGAGTCATGGGATTTGGTCCTAATAGACGCAGCCCATTTCAAAGTGGAGGAGTAGCGATACATCCAACAGTATTACCTGTTTTCGATTCTGTAGGAGTCATTAGCACGGTTCAAAAGAACGGGCGGTTGAAGCAAAAGCTTAGGTGGAACCCCATCACCTGATGGCTATAGATTAGATCTTTATCACACTTTTGTGCAAGCGAATGTTTAGAGCGATTTCGACTATAAACAAGCATCATTATATTTCGATAAGTATAAAAAAACGCCAATAACTGACTCTGATTAGAGGTGTCATTGGCGTTTTTTAGAAAACTTCAGCTAGTTAAGCCGCATCTTCTTCTGCGTCTTCAACAGCTTCAAGCTTCTTCGCTTTTTTCGGAGCTGGCTTACGCTTCGCACCTAATGCGTAAAGAACTTCTTCTTTGTTCTTCGCTAGGTACATTGCAAGTTCTTCTTGCTTGCCTTCATCTTCAACTAAATCGCTTTTGCCTAACAGTTCAAAAAGCTCATCAGCCATATCCAGCATTTTGTCGTATGCGTCAGCTTCGGCTTTAGAGGTAAAAGTCATTTTCTCTTCTCCGTTGCGTTCCACCACGTACTTGACGATAACAGCCATGGTTAATCCTCTAAGTTTGATAAATTTTACTGGCTTTTTATACAGTTTCTGATGTTAAAAGTCCAGTTGGAGCCCGAACTATGCGGCCTCAATCTTGATGTGTCGCCCAGTCTTCACAATAACTCATGAAAGATTTCAGCAATGGGCTTTGGTACTTGTCTTTGTGGACCAGCATCCAGAACCGACGTTTCATATCAAGTGGCACATTAAGCGCTTTTACACGGCCTGAATCGATCGCTCGCTGAGCAGCTAAACGAGACAAACAGGCAAAGCCAAGACCGGCAGAAACAGAGTTGATGATTGCTTCTGTGGTGTTGAGCTCAAAAGACTCATACCAATGCTCGATGCGTGGTGCGACGGCTCGTAGGAAAAACTCACGCGTTCCTGAACCGGATTCGCGCAATATCCAATGGCTGTCTTCTAAATCTCGCAACGCGATTTTGTCTTTTGCCACTAAAGGATGTTGATTACTAACGATAATACACATTTCATCGCTACTAAACTGGCTAGAGATCAACTCCGGATGGAGTGTTTTTCCTTCAATTAACGCGATATCCAGTTCATAATCCACCAACTTTTGACAGATCAGGGCACTGTTTGAGATGAACAAACTCTGGTCTTGGTGCTGAGTTTTTTCTCGAAAGCCAGACAAAATAAAAGGCGCAACCTGATTACCGATCGTGTCACTCGCGCCAACCTTGAGATTGCCACTTAAGGGCTGGTCGTCACGGAACAGAACATCGATGCCTGCTGCCCGGTGAAGAATCTCATCAGCCAAGGGAAGCAGTTTATGTCCTTCTTGATTGAGAATTAATCGGTTGTTGACCCGGTCAAATAGAGAGTGCCCTAGCTGTTTTTCCATTTCACCGAGTGCCATGCTAACCGCGGCTTTAGAGAGAAACAGAGCTTCCGATGCGGCGGTAAGTGTCGAATGCTGGGTAATGGTGACAAACACTTTGAGCTGTTTGATTGAGATATTAGCCATCAGGTTCCTACTTTTACGCTGCTGGTGGAATTGGTTGTTCAGTATTGATGAACGCTTGTTATATATAATTGGATATAACTTAACGAAGTGCAAGCGTATTATGGCTTCAACAAGCTGATGAGTTCACAAGTTTTGTGAATTAAGTTCAAGAGAGGCTCACATGATTCAACGTATTAAATATAGATTAACAGGAGCTCCAACACCCATGGCAGGGTTAGCACTAGCAATCGCAAGTTTAGGCTGGTGCTGGGATGGCGTTTTAGTCGCACAAGGTATTTTACACACTCCTGGTTTAGTGCAGTGGACCAGTGCGGGTATCGCGGCGGTATTACTTCTTGTTTTAGCTGTGAAATTTTTGATTCATGGTCATTTATTGCGTGAAGATCTTGCTCACCCTGTAGTGGGTAGTGTAGTACCAACATTTGCGATGGGCAGCATGGTGGTGTCAGCATCTTTAGCGCCGATTTCTCAATTTTTACAAGAAGCGATGTGGCTTGCAGCGGTTGCTCTACACGTTATCTTCTTAGTGAGCTTTTTGTACCACAGAGCTAAAAACTTTGAGATTCACCATATGGTGCCAAGCTGGTTCGTACCGCCAATCGGTATCATTGTGGCAGACGTATCTTTCTCGGGTAATCCAGTTTTAGAGCCTGTAGCGAACGCGACTTTGGTATTCGGCTTATTGGTTTATGCTGTGATGCTACCACTGATGGTTTACCGTTTGATCTTCTCTCACGAAGTGCCAGATGCAGCAAAACCAACCATTGCGATTATGGCAGCACCAGCAAGCCTATCTTTGGCGGGATACCTAACAGTGACAGCAAGCCCTTCACCAGTGATCATTGGTTTGTTATTTGGTATTGCAGTGTTGATGACGTTCATTATCTATATGGCGTTTTTCAAACTACTTCGTCTGCCATTCAGCCCTGGCTATGCAGCGTTTACCTTCCCAATTGTGATTGGTGCAACAGCCTTGTTTAAATTGGCTGCGTGGATGCAAGCACAAGGTATTGAAGCGCATTACATTAACCAAGTGTTTAACCTAGCTTATTTAGAGCTGATTGTTGCGACGTTGGTGGTAGGTTATGTCGCTGTTCGTTACTACATGAACTACAAACCTCATCGTGTTTTAAGTGCGGTAGCGGGCAGATTGTAAAGGGCAATAGTTCAAAAGATAAACGGACCTTAAGCTTTCGGTATTTCATAAGCTTATATTCCTCATCCAAACTCAGCACTTATGCTAATCTGGCAGTATATTGTGGCAAGATTAGCGTGAGTGCACTTTGTTTACTGTTTACCATTCCAATAAAGTTGATACTTTAAAAATTCTTCTCGTTCACTTAATCAAAAGTGACCCTTTAGCCAATCCTTTCGAAAAAGAGCAGATCTTGGTTCAGAGCCCGGGTATGTCTCAATGGCTTAAGATGGAACTCGCCAAAGAGTTTGGTGTAGCAGCAAATATCGATTTTCCTCTTCCAGCAACCTTCATTTGGGATATGTTTACCCAAGTGCTTCCTGACGTACCGAAACGCAGTGCTTTTAACAAAGAAGCGATGACGTGGAAGCTAATGAGTTTGCTACCTGCAAAGCTTGACCACCCTGATTTCTTACCCCTACAGCGCTATCTTGAAAACGACGAAGACGGCTCTAAGTTGTATCAATTAGCCGAGAAAATTGCCGATATCTTCGATGGTTACTTGGTATATCGCCCTGAGTGGATGGCGATGTGGGAAGCGGGAGAACCCGTTGCAGAATTGATTGATAGTGAAGGGCAACAAGAGCACCCTTGGCAGCCGATTTTGTGGAAGGCACTCTACGAGCAAACGCTCTCTCAAGGCCAATCGAAATATCACCGTGGTAATTTGTATCACGATTTCATTGAAGCGTTAGCTAATCAACAAGGCCAATTACAACACCTGCCGAAACGTCTGTTTGTGTTTGGTATTTCGTCACTGCCTCCTCGCTACATGGATGCCTTGAAAGCGCTTGGCGAACAGATTGATGTCCACCTGATGTTTACCAACCCTTGCCAACATTACTGGGGCGATATTCGTGACCGTAAATACTTGGCGAGAGTGGAAGCGCAGCGTCGTAAGCAGTTTGCTTTGGTTGATGGTTTACCTCAGCTAGAAGGCGAAGTCTCACCATTAAAAGATGGCATTGAATCCAATATTGAAGACGAACTGCATACCAGTCAAGCGGTCGGTAATAGCTTACTGGCGTCTATGGGTAAACTGGGCAGAGATAACCTGTTCTTGCTGTCTCAATCAGACAGCGAAGAGCATGAGTTCTTTATTGATGTCGAGAGAGACAGCCTGCTGCATCAACTGCAAGCCGATATTCTTGAGTTAGAAGAGCACCAAGACGATCACATCTTAGACTCCAGCAACCATAAACAAGTGGTTGAGCTGGGCGATCGTTCGTTGACGGTACACGCTTGTCACAGCCCAATGCGCGAGGTTGAAGTTCTTCATGATCAGTTGTTAGCAATGTTTGACGCTGACCCAACATTAAAGCCACGCAACATCATCGTTATGGTGGCAGACATCAATGCTTACAGCCCTGCTATTCAGGCGGTATTTGGTAATGCTCCAGGTGAGCGTTATATCCCTTACTCGATCTCGGATAGAACCGCAGATCAAGAGAGCCCAATTCTGACCGCGTTCATGCAGTTGGTCGCGCTACCGAACACGCGTTGTCTAGCTTCTGAACTTCTAGAGCTATTAGAAATCCCAGCGATGATGGCACGCTTCGGTATTGATGAATTTCAATTTGAACAAGCTAAGCAGTGGGTTGAAGAAGCGGGTATCCGTTGGGGTGTTGACTCTTCTACCGCAACGGAATTTGATCTACCTGCAACCGAGCAAAATACTTGGCTATTTGGTATTCAGCGCATGCTCTTAGGTTATGCGATGTCGGATTCTGCAGGTTTGTTTGAAACTGAACACTCTCCGATTGCTGCTTATAACGAAGTTCAAGGCATTAACGCCGAACTTGCTGGTAAGTTAGCGCACTTTATTGATCGTATTGCCCATTACCGTCAACGCCTTGCTGAGACGCAATCCATCGATATGTGGCGTGAAACCTTGCTGCAAATGATTGATGATTTCTTCGCCGTTGAGCTAGAAGGCGAGGTGGTGCTTAAGTCGATTCGTGATGCACTTTCTCAACTCAATGAACAGCTTGATGATGCCTTGTACGAACAAGAGCTATCGCCAAGCATTATCTATCAGTACTTGAATAATAAACTGTCGGGCGCGCGTATCAGTCAGCGTTTCTTAGCGGGGCAAGTGAACTTCTGTACCCTGATGCCGATGCGTTCCATCCCGTTCAAAACTGTTTGTCTGTTAGGCATGAATGACGGTGTTTACCCACGCTCAATGCCGCCAGAAGGTTTTGACCTAATGAACGGACGCACTCGTCCCGGTGACCGTTCTCGTCGTGATGATGACCGTTACCTATTCTTAGAGGCGATGTTGTCGGCGCAAGAGTGTTTATACATCAGTTATGTCGGCCGCTCGATTCAAGATAATACTGAGCGAGTACCGTCGGTATTGGTTTCTGAGTTGATTGAGTACTGCCACCAGAACTACTGCCTAAGTGCAGATCAAGCGTTACCAAGTGATGATTCTGGTATCAATCTGACTCAAGCGATCAGCTTTGAGCACACCATGACTCCGTTCAGCCCGGCAGCTTTTACACAAGGTGATGAAAGCCATGTATTGAGCTACGCCAAAGAGTGGCTTCCTGCAGCTAACCGTTCTGGTGAGCGCAGTGGTGAATTCAATCGCGCTTTGGATGACTATTTGCTTGGTGCGACTTATCCGTTAGAACTCGATTTGGTTGAGCTACAGCGTTTCTGGCGCTTGCCAGTGCAATACTTCTTTAATCGTCGCCTAAAGGTAGTGTTTGAGCCACCGCTTCCGGTAATGGAAGACGACGAGCCGTTCGTGCTTAATGGCTTAGAAAGCTTCCAGCTTAAAGATGCGCTGCTGCAGGTACTGTTGGATCACCCGGAAGGAGCAGATGAAGCGGTTCGCTTGTTTGTTTCTGAGCAAAAAGCCCAAGGTCGATTACCGGTTGGTGCTTTTGGTGATATCGAGTTTGAAACCAACCGTGTTCAAGCAGAAGACTTAGCCAAAGAGATTCGATTCGTGAGCGGCTCGCCACAGCAAGATCTTGAGGTAAATATTGAATTTGACGTGCTAGGTGAAGGAAAACCTGTTCGTTTGATGGGCTGGCTTACTCAAAACTATCAATCGGGTTTGGTGCGTTTTCGTAGTGGCAAAATACGCTCTCAAGATTACTTGGCCGCGTGGATCGATCACTTGTGTTGCGCAGTGATGGGGCAGGGCAAAACGACTCATATTATTGGCTACGACAGAAAAGAAGGCGTGGTTCACCAAACGTTACAATCGATTGTTGATGCGCAGCAGGCGAAGAGTTTGTTGGCGGAGTTAGTACGACTGTTTTATCAAGGTATGACTGCACCACTGCCTTACTTCCCGAAAACCGCATTGGCCGGCGTTGAAGCGGGCTTTAGCCGTGGTAAATGGGTCGATGATGAAGAGAAGTCACTTAAGAAAATGGCCGATACTTTTAATGACAGCTTCGCTTTCACTGGCGAGGGTCGAGATACCTACATCTCGCGTATTTGGCCTAAATGGGACGATGAGCTGGCTGCTGAGTCGCGAATGTATTCGACGCTTGTGTTACAGGCGGCAAGGTTGGCGGCTGCCGATCTGGAAGATCAGGAGTAAGTGGCTGTGATCGACAAGATCAATCGCGGGTTCGCTGAATTAATGAATGGCAGAAGAGAGTCGCTGGTAAGCGTTTGGAGTGTCTGCTTTCCTGGAGAAAGGAAGCAAGGTACAGGAAATAAAGTGGCCGCCAGTAAATCATTATTAGTGTAGGGCGTTCGCTGTACGGCCACAGGTCAGAGGGACCATTATTCTGTGGTTCTAAGTAGGCAATGAGTATAAAACTCGAATCGCGCTCCTGGACTCGTGGGCGCATAGTAGCGAGGCGATCCGAATTGATCCGTGAGAGAGATCGCACTAACTATTAACAAATCAGCGTAGGACGTAAATTGAATGACGTTTTCCACGCTAGGTCACATTTGTAACAACATATTTATCAGAAGGCAGTAAGGCATGACGACCACAAGCAGTGTTCAGGTAATTGCTCCACAAACACTCAACACCATGACGTTTCCACTTCATGGTGCGCGTTTAATTGAAGCATCGGCGGGTACAGGTAAAACATTTACCATCGCTGGCTTGTACTTACGCCTACTGCTCGGACACGGCACGGCAGCACCACAAGGTGAGCTCGCGGAAGCTACCCGACATCACGAGCCGCTCACTGTAGATCAAATCCTGGTCGTGACTTTTACCGAAGCGGCAACCGCAGAGCTACGAGATCGTATCCGTGCTCGAATCCATGATGCGCGCATTGCGTTTGCTCGTGGGCAAAGTGATGACCCAGTGATTGCTCCTTTGCTGCAAGCAATCGAAGACCACGCTGGCGCTGCGAAAACACTGCTCAATGCCGAAAGGCAAATGGACGAAGCCGCGGTATACACCATTCACGGCTTCTGTCAGCGTATGTTGACTCAAAATGCCTTCGAGTCTGGCAGCCGCTTTGATAATGAGTTTGTGACTGATGAAAGCCATCTTAAAGCGCAAGTGGTAGCCGACTACTGGCGTAAGCAGTTTTACCCGTTACCTATTCAACTGGCTGGTGAGGTTCGTAATATCTGGGGTTCACCGGCTGCATTATTAGCAGACGTCAATCGTTATCTGACGGGCTCTCCATTGAAGCTAACCGTCGACGCGATGTCGGGGGATTTGCAAACTCTGCACAACCAAAACCTAGATAAAGTGAAGCAACTTAAAGCGCTGTGGTGTGAGTCTGAAGCGGACTTTTTGGCTTTGATCTCTGCTTCGGATGTGAACAAACGTAGCTACACCAAGAAGTCTCTGCCGACATGGTTAGAAGCGGTGACAGCATGGGCGCAGAGCGACACTCATGATTATCAATATCCAGACAAGTTAGAAAAGTTCTCTCAAGCTACGTTAATCGAAAAAACACCGAAAGGTACCGCACCTCAGCATGCAGTTTTCGAAGCGATTGAGGATTTCTTAAATCACCCGGCTGACTTGAAAGCTCCGTTATTAGCGCATGCGATTACTCATTGTCGAACTATGCTAGCCAAGGCAAAACAGCAGAAGCAGTGGTTATCATTTGATGATCTACTGACTCAGTTATCTGCGTCGATCGATGTCGATGAGCAGTCATTGCTGGTGGAAAGAATTCGCACCTTATACCCAGTGGCGATGATCGATGAATTCCAAGATACCGATCCGCTGCAGTACAGTATTTTTAGCCGAATCTACCTCGATAACCCGCAGTGTGGTCTGTTTATGATCGGTGACCCGAAGCAGGCTATCTACGGTTTCCGTGGCGCGGATATCTTTACCTACATTAAGGCAAGAAACCAAGTTAGTGCTCACTATACGTTAGGGACTAACTGGCGTTCGAGTGCAGATATGGTCAGCGCAGTAAACCAAGTGTTTATGAATTCGGATAGCCCGTTTATCTACGATCAAGACATTCCATTTTTGCCCGTTGCTGCCAGTCCATCTGCTGACAAGCGCCAATGGGTGATGAATGGCCAGACTCAACATGCACTGACCTTTTGGCTGCAAGAGGCTGAAGACAAGCCATTGCCGAAAGGTGAATATCACAAGGCAATGGCAGAAGCGACAGCGAGTCAAATTCAAACCATTCTGACCGCTTCTCAAAACCAGCAAGCCTATTTTGATAACGGCAAAAAACAACATGCCGTGAATGCGGGTGATATTGCTGTCTTGGTTCGAACCGGTAGTGAAGGTCGTCTGATTAAGAACGCGTTATCCGAACAAGGCATCGCTAGCGTGTACTTGTCTAACCGAGATAGCGTGTTCACCAGTTTAGTCGCCCAAGATATTCAACGCTTACTGCAAGCGGTGTTGACGCCTGAAAACGACCGTGCGTTGCGCGCTAGTTTAGCCTCAGAGTTGTTTGCTTTGGATGCCGCATCATTGGATGAACTTAACAACGATGAAGTTGTGTGGGAAAACGTTGTTAACGAATTCCGAGAATATCGTAAGTTGTGGCTGCAACGTGGCGTATTACCAATGCTGCGTAGCGTTATTAGCAAACGCCATCTCGCGGAACGCTTATTAGAAGAAGAAAATGGTGAGCGCTCACTCACAGATTTGATGCACATTGGCGAACTGTTGCAACAAGCTAGGCAGGAGCTCGACAGTGACTATGGCTTGCTACGTTGGCTAGCAGAAGCGATCTCGGATGCTAAAAATGGTTTAGGTGGCAGTGAAGACGACATTCAACGCCTTGAATCAGAAAGAAATTTGGTTCAAATCGTTACCATTCACAAGTCGAAAGGTTTGGAATATGACCTAGTATTCCTGCCATTTGTTGCGAGTTACCGAGAAGCGAGTGAAGGCAAATTCTACGACCATGATTCAGATACCACAGTACTGGATATTACAGGTAGTGACAGTGCTTTAGCACAAGCCGATAAAGAGCGACTGGCGGAAGACTTGCGTTTGATTTATGTAGCGCTGACTCGTGCGGTTTATGGCTGTTTTATTGGTATGGCGCCACTGCGTAAAGGGCGTTCAACCAAAGAGCCGACAGGTGTGCATTTGAGTGCGATGGGCTATTTGGTTCAAAACGGTCAAGAGCAAGGCATTGCCGAATTGCATCAGGCCCTTGCAGCCATTGAGGGCAAGAACTCCAGTGTGCTGTTAGCCGAAACACCTATCGCTCATGATCATGTTTTTGTACAAACAGAACAAGTGAGTGACGACTTACATGCTAATGAACTCAAGGCTTCAATCGACCGAGCTTGGCGTATCACCAGTTATTCGGGGCTTGTAAAGCAAGGCAGTCACGGTGCGAGTCATGACGCGACCATTGAGGTGTCTGGCTTTGATATTGATTCGGCTGATGAGCAGGATGAGTCTGAGTTGATTGAGCCTGAACGCTCTATCTTTACGTTCCCTCGTGGTGCTCGCCCAGGTACTTTCTTGCACACCTTGTTTGAGGAGGTTGAATTTACCGAGCCAGCAACCAGTGAACATAACACGCAAGTAATCACTCACTTATTAGAATCAGAGCAATATGAATTAGAGTGGCTACCTGTGCTTCAGCAACTGGTCGATACAGTGCTGAACACCGCATTAGACGGCAAGAACTTAAAACTAAGCGAGAAAGACTCAACACAACGCTTAGTTGAGATGGAGTTCTTACTGCCAATTGAAGTATTGGCCTCATCAGAGTTGAATCAAACCATTCAATATCATGATCCATTGTCAGCCAAAGCGGGCGACCTAGGTTTTCAAACCGTGCAAGGTATGCTGAAAGGCTTCATCGATTTGGTGTTCGAGCATCAAGGTAAATACTATGTTCTTGACTGGAAATCGAATCATTTAGGTGATGATGTTGCCGTCTACCATGGCGAGGCATTGAAATCGGCGATGGCTGACCACCGTTATGATCTGCAATATCAGATCTATGCATTGGCGCTGCACCGTTTTTTGCGTAGTCGTGTTGCCAATTACAGCTACGAACAACATTTTGGCGGCGTGTACTACTTGTTCTTACGAGGAATGGACGGTCAATCTCAGCAAGGTATTTTCTCGGCGAAACCAACACTGGCGTTACTTGATGAAATGGATCAATTGATTGACGGTAAAGTGATAGACAGACGTTCAGCACAATTGAATGACGATGAAACTGGACAGATGGGGCTTTTATAATGACAACAACGACCACTAATACCAGCATAGAAACAGCGAACACAACGAAGCCAGTTTCACTTATTCCTGAGCAATTTATGGATGTACTCAAGTTTCTTGCAGATAAGGGTTCGATTCGTCAGTTGGATTATCAGTTTGCCCGTTTTATTGCTCAGCAAGCCACGAGTTACTCTCAAGAGATCGGCTTTCTCGCTGGGGTAGTGAGCCATGAATTAGGCAAAGGACACATTTGTACTCAGCTTATACAGCAGCATACGATAGGCCCTGCACAAACGGCAGATATAGCCCAGTTACTTGGGTTGTACGGTGAAACGGCGCTGCAATTGAATCAAAAGCTATTAGGTATTGATTGGGTGACTGTTTTGCAATCATCTAACCTCGTTGGCGCAACTAATGACTGTGTTAAGCCTCTGATGTTTGATGGGCAGCGCGTCTACTTACAGCGTTACTGGAACTATGAAGTTGTGCTGGCTGACACCTTAAATCGTTTAAGTAAGCCGGTAGAGTTCAATATTGAACAGAAAAAGGCGCTGACGGAAACACTCAATCAGCTTTTCGCACGTAGTTATCACTTTCTGTTTAACGCCTTAGCCAAGGCTGAAACAAATCAGCAGACGTCTCAGGTACTGCGCCAACAGTTGGTGTGTGATCATCTTGATATTGTCGATGAGCAATCTTTGAATTGGGGCGCAATTGACCAAGCGATTGTTCAAGCCAAGCAGGTAACGGACTTAGATGTTCTAGACAGCTTGGTACCACTATCGGCATGTTTAAACTGGCAAAAAGTGGCAGCAGCAGTAGCTCTAAGTCGTCGCTTTGCAGTGATCTCTGGTGGGCCGGGTACTGGTAAAACAACCACGGTAACCAAATTACTGTCAGCGATGGTCGAGCAATCACTAAGCCAAGGTAAAACGCCAACGATAAAGCTCGTGGCACCAACGGGTAAAGCGGCGGCGCGTTTAACTGAATCGATCGGTAAAGCGATTGAACAGTTACCATTAGCGCCTGAAGTGAAGGCCAACATACCGACTGAATCGAGTACTTTACATCGATTACTCGGCGCGATTCCTAATCGAGCGGAATTTAGACATAACCGACGCAATCCACTTCACCTTGATATATTGGTAGTGGATGAAGCTTCGATGGTTGATTTATCGATGATGTATAAGCTGGTGGATGCGCTCCCTGGACACGCAAGGCTGATTCTGCTTGGGGATAAAGACCAACTGGCTTCCGTTGAGGCCGGTGCAGTTTTAGGTGATATCTGTTCATTTAACTCTACAGGTTACAGCAGCGCGCAAGGCAACTTGATTGCGGAGATGACTGGCTTTGATGCGATAGCTAAGACACCACAAGCAAAAGCGGGAGCCGTTAATCCTCCGGCGATTGCTGACAGCCTATGTATGCTGCAGAAGAGTTACCGTTTCGATGCGCGCTCAGGTATTGGGCAGTTGGCAAAAGCAATCAATAACGGCTCTGCGAATCAAGTAGACCAAGTGTTTGCCAAAGGGTTTGGCGATATCGAAAATCATCCTCTATCGAGCGATAGCTATAACTTGATGCTGCGTACCTTGGTTAATGAGTATGGTGCGTATCTCAATCGAATGAATGTACCGTTGGAAGAGTTAGAAACTCAAGAAGCGAGAGCCAAATCGGTACTCGATTTGTTCAGCCAATGTCGACTGCTGTGTTCTATTCGTGAAGGCGATTTTGGTGTTAAAGGCCTCAACCATCGTATTGAGAGGGCGCTTGCCGCAAGGCGTTTAGTGAATCCACACAATGATGAATTGTGGTATCACGGGCGACCTGTAATGGTAACGCGTAACGATCATGGCTTGGGTTTATACAATGGTGATATTGGTATCTGCATGCTTGAATCGGATTCAAGCCACTCTGACTCTGCACCTAGATTGAAGGTTTATTTTGAGTTGCCCGATGGCAGCGTAAAGGCGGTGCTACCAAGCCGAGTGCCCGATCATGAAACGGCTTATGCGATGACGATTCACAAATCGCAGGGCAGTGAATTTGATCTGACCTTAATGATCCTGCCGCCAGATTTCAGCCCAATTTTGACGCGAGAGCTTATATACACAGGTATTACGCGTGCGAAGAAACGACTGATGATGTTCAGTGATACTAACGTATTAAAGCGTGGAATTAAGGTGAAAACAGAGCGAGTGAGTGGTTTAGGAAGCCGCTTAACTAGCTAAAGGTGATAGAGGTACATGTACAAAGCAACCATCCCTGGTTGCTTTGAGCGTGCTAGGAATCAGTGCCTAAAAACGCTCGAGTAAACGATATGTGGTTTATCTTGTATTTTGCTTGGCAATTCAAAATAAACTCTTTTAGATTCTCGCTCACAGGGAATACGCAGTGTACGTCTAGCCCTTCTAAGAATTGGTTATCAGCCATATCCCAAAAACTTTGCAGCGAGTTACAAACAATGGTTCTCATATCAATGTTGCTCTTTTTGCTGTTTATATCAACGACCAGACATCAATCGCCTGCTGATCATTAACGGGTATAGCAATCCGTGCAGTAACCACTTCGATTCGCTCAAATGATTTGTGTCATAGGGCGGTCGATGTGGTCATTCCAATAAAAACATTTGTTATTTTGTTAAAGCGACCAAATTCTATACAATTTTGTTTGTGAGTTAAAGTGCATACCTAATAAATCTCATATAGAAAACGATTACATTTGCAATTATTTTTCCTTTGAAGTGAGATTTTAGTCCAAAACTTTATTTACACATTTAACGCTAAGATTTTTGAGTTACGTTGATAGTTGTACAGCCCCTGTTTTTCCATCGGTAGCTCATCAACTCCGATCTCGTAAAATCCTTGTTCACGGAACCAATGCAGGCTATGTGTGGTTAAAACGAAAATTTGGTCGATATCACGAGACTTCGATTGATGACGCATGTAGTCCAGTAATATTTGCCCGCGGTTGCCATCACGATAATCAGGATGAATAGCCACGCACGCCATCTCCGCCATATGATCTTCCGGGTATGCGTAAAGCGCTGCGCAACCGATAATCAACCCATCTTTTTCAATAATGGTAAATCGGTGGATCTCTTGCTCTAGCTGTTCTCGAGAGCGGCGCACTAAGATGCCTTGTTCTTCAAGTGGACGAATGAGGTCAAAGATGCCGCCAATGTCGTCGATCTGAGCTTGTCTTACTTGCTCGGCGCTCGCCATCACTACTTGGGTTCCAATACCATCGAAAGAGAACAGCTCTTGGATCAGGGCGCCATCCACTTTGTAGCTGATTAAGTGGCAACGAGGCACGCCTGCACGACAAGCGGAAATTGCTCCTTTTAGGAAGCGCATGGTCCCGGTGCTCATGTCTTCAACTGGATTCTGATCTTCGGTTAAGCGTGCAAGAATCTGTTTAGCATCTTTAGGAAAGAGCTCGGCGAGCACATTGCCGTTTTGATCTGTCACCCCTTGTTCAGAGCAGAAACCAATGAGCTTGTCGGCTTTTAAACGAATTGCTACTTGGGTTGCGACCTCTTCAGAGAGTAGGTTAAAGCTTTCGCCTGTCACGGAGCTGGCAATAGGGCCAAGCAACACGATAGAACCTTGGTCGAGTGTGCGATTAATCCCTTCGATATCGATTCGACGAATACGTCCGCTATGGCAATAGTCGGTGCCATCATCAACCCCTAGCGGCTGTGCCGTAATGAAGTTACCACTCATCACATTGAGTTGAGTGCCTGCCATCGGAGTATTGTTCAAACTCATCGAAAGTCGAGCAGTGATGGCAAGTTGAAGCTGTCCAGCAGCCTGCATAGCGACGCCCAAAGAATATTCATCAGTGACCCTAATATTCTTGTGATAAGGCGTATGGCAATCTTGCTTGGCGAGCAATTGGTTGATCTGCGGTCTTGCCCCGTGAACGAGAACAATTTTTACTCCAAGGCTGTGGAGCAAGGCTATATCACTAATAATGTTACCAAAGTTCCTGTCGGCAACGGCTTCGCCTCCCAACATAATGACCATGGTTTTGCCACGGTGAGCATTTACGTAAGGGGTTGATTGTCTGAAACCTTTTACTAGCGCTGTACTTCTTAATTTCACAGAACAAGTCCATTTGTTTATTTATTCGATAATTTAGCATTTAAATTCAAATTTAAACAACACCTTTTTGGAATAAAGCGCAAACTATTCTCATCTAAGCTTCATTATATAAAGTGTCTCAGTGTAGAATGCGCACAGCATCTTCATGAGTAGTAACCGAATGCCACAAGCTTCCGCACAAAAGAATAAAATCGATGAGATAACCAAAGGCCTTTACAGTGAGGCTGAGCAGCGCAACCAATCTCCATTGAAGCGTAAGATCATAGAGCGTTGCCTGATGGTATTGGCTCTGGTTGGTTCGTTTGCTGTCGTATCGCTATTTGGTGATGTCATCACACGGCTACAAGATGCAGCAACGCCAAATCATTTGTTGTATGGTACTTGGATTGAGCAAGATGTGGCTCATTATGCGACGGATGAGTTTGTGTTGAATGCCAATGGAGTGTCTGTTGCCGGATCGATTATCGCGACCAGTTTTGAATTCGATGGCAACTACTTCGAGTATAAAGCGGGAGAGCAGACGTACCGCTTCCGTATGACCAATTCTGACAACACAGAAATGACGCTGGATTCAGAGAGCCATTACAACCCAGTATTTCGCCTTAAAGGTCATATCGATCACTCAGTTCGATAGGTTATCTTCTTGTAAACTCTTACAAACTAAGATTGTGTTATCGGACCGTTTTTGTCATCCTCGATGCATAGAATTTTTAGGATGACTCTTGTGATTAAAAAATGGCTTCCCCTTGTCGCTGCCTCTGTCTTATTTGGCTGTGCTCAACCCACCGATCTCGCTCAACAACACTTTGATGATGAATTTCCTCGCACCTTAAACAAGGTCGATCAGGTTGAATCCAATAAACCAAGAGACTACACCGCATTTGCTGAGCAGGCTGAAATGGTGGTGTCTAAATCTCCTTCGATGGCGAAAATCTACGAGCCGCTATACAAGCAACTTAATGAGTGGGCGATGCTAAGTGGTGACCCAAGTGAACTCGCAAACTTTGGTGTTCAAACAGCTCAACTTGGTGGTGGTGATAAGCAGGGCAATGTGCTTTTCACCGGTTATTTCTCTCCAGTAATGGAACTGCGCCATGAAGCGAATGAAGAGTACCGTTACCCGGTGTATGGTCTGCCAGAGTGCGATAAAGAGTGTCCAACTCGTGAAGAGATCTACAATGGCGCATTAGAAGGTCAAGGTCTTGAACTTGGCTACGCTGCCAACCGTATCGACCCGTTCATGATGGAAGTACAAGGCAGTGGCTTTGTACACTTTGGTGATGATGATACCTTGCAGTATTTTGCTTACGCAGGAAAAAACAACAAAGCTTACGTGAGTATTGGTCGTGTGTTGATCGAGCGAGACTTGGTTCCCCGCGAGAAGATGTCATTGAAAGCGATCAAAGAGTGGGTGTTGGCGAATGATCCTGAAGTGGTCAAAGAGCTGTTAGAACAAAACCCATCTTTCGTTTTCTTTGAAGCAAGAGATGACCTATCGGTAATGGGTAGCGCGGGAATCCCTCTTTTACCAATGGCTGCAGTCGCAGGTGATCGCTCTATCTTACCAATGGGAACGCCGATTCTTGCAGAAGTACCACTGTTAAATGCCGACGGTACTTGGAGCGGAGCACACCAATTAAGATTGTTACTGGTTCTAGATACGGGCGGCGCGGTTAAGCAAAACCACTTGGATCTTTACCACGGTATGGGACCACGCGCAGGTACTGAAGCGGGTCACTACAAACATTTTGGCCGAGTGTGGAAATTGGGTTTAGACGGTAGTGCGACTGAAGCGCCTTGGGCTTTACCACCTGAAAAGGTCGAGTAAACGACAATAAAATAGGGCATTGAAAGCGAATCGCTAATCCCCTAGACTTTTTATTCAAGAGTGCGTATAAAACGCACTCTTTTCTTTTTCTCAGAAATAAATTGGCGGCAACAATGCGTGAATTGACCACTCCAGCTTCAGAAAACTATGACCAACGATTCGGTGGCACTCGTCGCCTGTATGGTAATAGTGAAGTCGATATACTTAGAGCGGCACATGTGTGTGTGATCGGTATTGGTGGCGTCGGTTCATGGGCGGTTGAAGCGCTTGCGCGTACTGGCGTGGGTGAGCTGACATTGATCGATATGGATGATGTGTGTGTGACGAACATCAACCGTCAGATTCACGCAATGTCGGGCACGGTCGGCAAGAGCAAAATCGAAGTGATGGCCGAGCGTGTTAAGCTGATTAACCCTGAGTGTAAAGTTAACCTGATTGACGACTTTATTGGTCCTGATAACCAGGCTGAATACCTGTCGAAAGAGTTCGATTTTGTGCTGGATGCGATCGATAGCATGAAAGCTAAAGCTTCGTTATTGGCGTATTGCCGCAGTAATAAAATCAAAGTGATCACCACTGGTGGCGCGGGTGGTCAAATCGACCCAACGCAAATTAAAGTGGCCGATTTGACTAAAACGATTCAAGATCCATTAGCGAAGAAACTGAAAGATACGCTGCGTCGTCATCATAACTTCCCTAAGAATCCTGCGCGTAAGTTTGGCATCGATTGTGTATTCTCGACTGAGCAGCTTAAATATCCTCAAGCGGATGGCAGTGTATGTGCTGCGAAAGCGACAGCCGAAGGTCCAAAACGTATGGATTGCGCGACAGGTTTTGGCGCTGCAACTGTAGTAACGGCGACGTTTGGCTTTGTTGCTGTTTCGCGCATAGTAGAAAAGCTCATTCAAAAGCACACTAAGTAACGTCTTCTATTCAATTAATAATCGACTGGATATTAAAATGACCACATTCCCAAGCTCTCCATTCGGTACTGAAATTACCAGTGATGATATCATCTCCAAGATGCAGACATTTAGCGGCTGGGAAGACCGTTATCGCCAAGTGATTCAATGGGGTAAGAAACTGCCAACGATGCCTGATGAACTGAAAAGTGAGCAGGTGATTGTCTCTGGCTGTGAAAGCCAAGTGTGGTTGGTTTCTCTGAATATCGATGGTGTTTGGCACTTTTGTGCTGATTCTGATGCGCGTATCGTTCGCGGTCTGATTGCATTAGTGATGGCTGCGTATGATGGAAAAACATCAGAGCAGGTTCAAGCGTTCGACATTGATGGCTATTTCGACAAGATTGGCTTGATTACGCATTTGAGCCCTTCCAGAGGAAACGGACTTAAAGCGATTGTTGAGCAGATCAAGAACCTCGCTAGCTCGTAACTGTCCCAATACTTTTTCACAATATTGCTTTAAAGAGATTGCAGATACTTTGTTCCTCAGTTCTGGAATGACGATTTCTAACTATATTTCGTCATTCCCTAAAGCGACGAAGGGGCATAATAAGGAATCTCGTTTGGATAGTATTGCTATTAGAGATTCCAGATACTTCGTTCCTCAGTTCTGAAATGACGAATTCTAATGGTGTTTCTCGTCATTCCCTAAAGCATATCAACGGCTTTTTCTATCGCCGCTACGAGCTTTTCAACATCATCCATGTTGTTGTAAATACCAAATGAAATTCGCACAGTTCCTTTTACTTTGAGTGCATCCATTAATGGGTGTGCACAGTGATGACCAGCACGAACGGCAATACCTTGTTGGTCGAGTAAGGTCGCAATATCTTGATGGTGAACGCCATCCATCACAAAAGTAATTACGCTCGAATTGGGCTTATAACCGAGTATTTGGATGTCGTCCAATTGACTGAGTGCTTGATAAGTTTTGTGTTGTAGCTGGTGGATATGATCTTCCACGTCTTGTTGTTCGAACTGATGTAACCACTCGATTGCTGAACTTAAAGCGATGGCACCTGCTACGTTTGGTGTGCCTGCTTCGAACTTACCAGGCAGTTCAGAAAACGTGGTGCCAGAAAAAGAGACGCGTTCAACCATTTTGCCACCGCCATGCCATGGCGGCATCGCTTCGAGCAATTCTAGTTTGCCGTAAAGCACACCAATCCCTGCAGGGGCATAAAGCTTGTGCCCAGAGAAAACGTAGAAATCCGCACCTAAAGCAGCAACATCAACTGGCTCATGAACAATGCCTTGTGCGCCATCGACCACAACAATCGCATTCATCTTGTGTGCTTTTTCGATAACTTGCTCAAGCGGTTGGCGAGAACCCGTTACATTGGTTATCTGAGCCAGAGCTACGATCTTGGTTCGTTCAGTCAACAGTGCATCAAAAGCAGCAAGGTCGAATTCGCAGTCAGATGTCATTGGGATTTTGATGATCTTAGCACCGGTTTGTTCTGCCACAATTTGCCAAGGGACAATGTTGGCGTGGTGCTCCATTTCGCTCACCAGGATTTCATCGCCCGGTTGGAGGGTACTTCTAGCGTAGGTTTGAGCGATAAGGTTAAGTGCTTCGGTGGCACCGCGAGTCCAGATAATCTCTTTCGATGAGGTTGCGCCAATAAACTGAGCGACCTTGTCTCTAGCTGCTTCAAATTGGCTGGTAGCGTGCGCGGTTAAACTATGACTGCCACGATGAACATTGGCATTCTGCTTGGAGTAATATTGGCTAATGGCATCAATAACTACCTGAGGTTTTTGTGTCGTTGCCGCGCTGTCTAAGTAAATCAATGGTTGTTGATTGATGGTTTGGGATAGCGCAGGAAACTGCTCTCGGATGTGATTGATATCAAGCATCTATTCTTACCTAAATCTTGGAAATTGGTGCCAGCGTAATGCTAAGCGGTATCATTATTTTATCGCGACTTGTTAACCGTTGCTGACTAATCTTGATGATTCCAGCTATTTTCTTGCTCTTTGACCTGATCGAACAGCTTTTGGTTAACGGGAACTTCTATCTGATGCTTATTTGCTGTTTTTATCAGGTGTCCAGTGATGAAGTCGATCTCAGTCTTTCTTTGATAAAGCATATCTTGCTTCATTGAAGAGTTGTTCTTTGCCGTCGCTTGAATAACTTTGTTGACGTTAGTTTCCAATTCGTCGAACGAGCAACTAATGCCCTCTGCCTGCATAACTTGCGTCAGCTCTTCAATGATTGCGGTTAGAGTATTACCAAAGCGTGGTTCGGACAGCTCTCCATTCTTGATTTGCTCAAGGCCAGTTAGCGGGTTGATTGCACAATTGATTGCGAGTTTGGTCCACAAAGCGGTATGTATTTCTGGGTTCCAGCTGACGTTAGGCAATGCGTGATCAAGGACATCGACTAAGAAGGTGCATTTCTTTCCAGCTTGATTAAAAGCCCCTAACTGAGTTTGACCAGCACCAGTGTGAATCACATGATTGCGGTCGGGTTTGAATGCAGCTTGAGTGGTGGTCGCTAATATGACTGGATGAGTATTAACTTGATCAGCTATGGCTTCGACAGCGCCCATGCCGTTGTGCATGAACATTAAGATAGCATCGGAGTCGATATACTGAATAAGTGGTGTGATAGCATCTTCGACTTGCCAAGCTTTTACTGTGAAGAGCACCAAATCGCTTTCTGAAAGCTTGTCTTTGTCGTTATTGCTGAAGGAAATCGAAGCTTGTTCATCAAGAGATAGCTCAACAGAAGGTTCAGAAGAACGACTCCACAAAGACACATTATGACCAGCTTGAAGCAGTTTTATTGCCCATAAAGCGCCAATCGCTCCGGGACCAACAATAGTGATGTTCACAGCAATACCGAGATAAGAAAGTAATGCAGCAATGATAGCGAGGCATTAAATGAAAGCAATAAAAAATGGCACCCGAGGGTGCCATTTTGGAAACTTTCTTAGAAGTTCGATTAGAACTTGTAAGTTACTGCAACGTAGTGACCGAAGCCAGTAGTTTTACCAGCTAGACCGTCGTCTTTAAGACCGTAAACATCTTTGTAGCCTTTTAGACCGTAACCAACAGCGAAACGATCTGAGTGCCAGTAAAGACCATTGAACATAGCACCGCCATTCGAAGTGTTTAGTGCTTTGTTATCATCATCCATACCAAATTGGTAGTCGATGTAACCTTGGTAAGAGATGAATGAGCCGTTCTCAAAGAAGTAGAATGGTTTAAACCAGTTAGCCGAAACTTGGTAACCGTTCCAGTCTTTCTTGTTTGAATCGTATGTTCCGTAAAGGTTTAAGCCAACTTTACCAAACCAAGGAACCATCACGTCAGAACCTAGACCAATTTTTTGTGTGTTGGTTGTTTCACTTGGAACACAAGTTGATTGGTCTGGAGTACAGTTTGTAGCACCGCCGCCGCCCCATTCAACTAGAGTCGCAACGTATAGTTCTTGAACTGGACCGAAAGAAAGGTCTTTACCTGTTAGTCCGTCAAGAGACATACGAGGTGCAAACTTCATGAAGATTTTTTCTGCACCATCTTTGTCGCTGCCTGGATTAGACGTTAGGTTGAATACATCAACGTAACCGTATAGATCAAAAATGCCTGAACGACCGCCGAATTCCATTTCTAGGTAGTCATGAGATGATTCACCTGGAAGCTCATCGAAAGCACCCATTAGGTTAAATTGAAGCCACTTGTAATCGTTTTTGTGGATGTCGCCGTCAGAATAATCTGCTGCCATTACTGGAGCAGAAGTCGCTGCAAGTAGGCCAAGAGTTAAAAGTGATTTACGCATAATGGAACTCTCTATGTTTAAAATAAGTAACCCGCTAATCCGTGCGTGTTTATATGTCCGAATGCCGAGCATCATAGCGATTTTGTTCTCAAATAAAAGTGAGACAGAGTGAAAATTGCAATTATTAAAGTGAGATCGATCACACTAATGATCTAAATGATGGAACTTTAACGCGGCAATGCATCTTGATGCACCTCTAATTCTATTGATTTTGTGAAATTAGATTATTTTGTAGATAAATTGGTGAATAACCGCTCTAAGCAAACGATTATACTAAATAGAGTGATATGCATATCAAAATCAACAGTATTCCTTTCTATGTAATTTCACCTCCTAAAACGACTAAATCTCTCCACGGTTGGCTCGTCCCTTTGATCTATTTTTAACCAACTTCGTAATGGTGGTGGAATCAATTGATGAACAACTCATGTGATGACTGACTAGGAATTTCAACCTAGCTACTTTTTGAATCACGGAGAATTAAAGACAGTTCACTGCACTAGATTTTGAGACAATTTTTAAAGATTAGTTATTGGACTAATCATTTGTGTGACGAACTGGTCTAACTTTTTTGGAGAGAAGACCGATGAAATATTCACCAATACTCGCGGTAGCGATATCAGCCCTGTTCATTGTTGGGTGTGATGATGACGATCAACCAACAACTCAACTTCAAGCTGTACATGCATCGCCAGATGCCCCGTTGGCTAATGTGTTAGTAAATAGTCAGGCTCGTTGGAGCGGTGTTGATTATGCTCAAGCATCCGGATATGCCTCAGTAGATCAAGGCCAAACTACTCTGCAAGTCGATGTCCAACTTCCAGGTGACGCAGTAGCGACTGTGCTTCCGCCAAGCCAATTCGATTTGAGCGGTGATCTAGATTACACCGTAATGGTGGTCGGCGATGCTGATGGTTCTAATAACCCGGTTGAGGCTTTAGTTGTTACAAGGCCTGCTGAGGGAACGGCAACAAGTTCAAGTTTAGATGTGCAAGTTGTTCACGCGGCAACAGGGGTTGGAGATGTGAACTTATATGTAACGGCACCGAATGATCCATTGGGCGCTCCGCTTGGTACTCTGGGCTATAAGGACTTTACTGACGTACTCAACATTCCAGCAGGACAATATCGTGTGAGATTAGAAACCGTGAGCGGCAGTGCTATTGCTTTTGACTCTGGAGAAATCACTCTTTCTGGCGGTAGCGAGCTAACGATTGCGGCTGTGCCAAGAGCTGATTCCAATAGCGCTTCCCCAGTAAAATTGATGGTGATGGACGGTAGTGGATCATCGTTAATCTATGACATGGCAGAAACTGCAGAAGTAAGAGTCGGGCATTTAGTCGATGGTGCACAGGATGTAGACCCATTTGTGAACGGTTCTGCATTTGCTCCACTTGCTGATTTAATGTTTAAGGAGATCCGCGGGTTTCTCGATTTAGCTGCCGGGAGTTATGACATTGATATCTTTGCTGATGGTACAACAACCAATGCATTGATTGATGCTGACGGGGTGGCTGTATTTGCTGGCATGGATTACAGCATCTATGCGGTAGGGACAGTAAGTCCACTGAATTTGGAACCACTTGTCGTTCCTGAAAACCGTCGTCCGGTAGCGACTAGTGCAGTATTGAACATTACGCATGCGGCGGCAAACCCAGTTGCAGCTTCGGTTGATATTTACTTAACTGAGAACGTAGGAATCTCTGGGAGTACTCCTGCGCTGAGTGATGTCAAATTCAAAGATTACGCGAATGGCATTTACGTGGCTGCGGGCTCTTATTATGTGACGATCACAGTCGCAGGTGACCCATCTACTGTTGCGATTGATTCGGCGCCTGCAACTTTGGCTGATGGTGTTGTGTATCAAGTGGTGGCGATTGATGATTCGATGGGAACTGGCTTTAACTTGATAGTGAGTGATACGACAGACTAGCTCCTGAACATCTGAATACAGAAAATAAAAGAGGGTAGCTTAGTGCTACCCTCTTTCTTTCGTTTGCTTTTTCTCTTATTCGTGGTTGTGTTTAGCTTTTTCTAACAAATCAGTGAAAAAGTGGCGTAACGAATAGAGCATGATCAAACTCGGTATCACCATTAATGATGTCAGTATAAAGAAGGTTGACCAGTCATTGAGGAAGTCGACCAATTCACCGCTGAAAGATGCCAACGTCGTTCGACCGAAATTTCCCAATGATGCTAGCAAGGCATATTGCGTTGCCGAGAAAGCTTGCCCTGTTAGTAGCGTTAAGAAAGAGACAAATGCCACTGTCGAAAAGGCGGTTGTGAAGTTATCGACAATAATGGTTGCCAAAAACAAGTGTTCATTGGGTCCAACTTGAGCAATCCATGCAAACATGAGGTTGCTAGCCGCCATTGCCACACCGCCGATCATCAGCCCGCGTACAATACCAAATTTCACATTGAAGACACTGCCTAACAAGGTGAAGAATATTGTTGCACCCCAGCCAATTAACTTGGAGTAATGACCGATCTGTTCGTTACTGAAACCTATCTCTTTATAGAAGGGAATCGACATTCTGCCTAAGAAGGCTTCACCTATCTTAAACAGGAAGACAAACAACAGCAGGGTAATTGCAACTTGAACACCGTTTCTCTTAAAGAAATCGTAGAAAGGCTCAAGCACTGTAACGCTTAGCCAGGCCACAACTTTAGAACCCACAACCTTATTATGGCGTTGCTGTGCTTCTTTTTGTAGCGCTTCGCGTTGTGTTGTTGGTTCCCCAACAAATAATGTGAATAGCATTAGAATAGCGACAATACCAGCCATGCCGTAATACACCCCATTCCATCCAATAGAATCAGCGTTAACGAAGGCTAGGTAGCCTGGTAGAGAGTACCCTGTCCACCAACCAATTACTGCCATTGCAGAAGCTTGCGGCAGTTTTGATGCTTCGGATTTTGGGAAGGTATCAATACGAAATGCATCAATCGCGATGTCTTGCGTGGCTGAGGCAATGGCAATAGCGAGCGCCAACATTGAAGTAAACGCCAAGTTCTCTGCGGGATTGACGCCTGCAATGAATAAGGTACCGATTAAAACAATGGTTTGGCAGAAAAAGATCCAACTGCGTCGCTGGCCGAGTATTGCGTGAAGCACCGGCAGTTTTACTCGGTCGACCAATGGTGCCCATAGAAAGTTAATCGCATACACGGCAAACACACTACCAAAGTAGCCGATGGCAGCACGCGTTAAACCTGCATCTTTTAGCCAACCAGACATATTGGATCCAATAAGAACCCATGGGAAGCCACTCGAACAGCCGAGCATAAACACCCAAAGTAGGCGTTTATCTAGGTAGCTGCGGAAAGTCTGCATCCAAGAAAGAGAGGGAGTGCCTGATGACATAGGGCGTCCTTGTGTAGAAAAACGCCCTTAAGAAATAAGGGCGTTAGATTGGATTACTTAAGAAGGGTCACTTTAGTGATGACGATTGGGTCGACTGGGATGTCTGACATGCGGCCCATTCGTTTAGTTGGAATGGTTGCCATCTTTTGAACAACATCAAAACCTTCAGTTACTTTGCCGAATACAGCGTAGCCTGGGTTGCCACCTTTGGCGTTCAAGAAATCATTATCAGAGAAGTTAATGAAGAACTGACGAGTTGCAGAATCTGGCGCATTAGTACGAGCCATCGCGATTGTTGCTGTATCGTTCTTCAAGCCATTGCTGCCTTCATTCTTGATAGGAGCGTAAGTTGCTTGTTGATTCATCTCTTGATCGAAGCCGCCACCTTGCGCCATAAAGCCAGGAATAACACGGTGGAAGATAGTGCCTTCGTAGCTGCCGTCAGCAACGTATTTTAGAAAGTTCTCCGCACTAACCGGTGCTTGTTCTTGGTTAAGCTCAATAGTGAAGTCGCCTAATGTTGTTTCCACGTTTACTTTAGGACCAGCCCAAACGCTCACGCTCACTAGCATTAATGCGATAGAAGATAAAATACGACCCATTAGAAACGTTCCTTCATGTAAGTTTGTAGCTCTTGGTCGTTAGCGATCTCAGTAAGAACCAAGTTGATCACGTCATTAAGAACCATAGAGATGTCGTCGTTTGATGCGCTCAATGCACCAGTGCGTGTTGCAGTACCGTTGAATGTTTTAACTAGTTTGCCTTCAGGCGTTTCAGCGGTAACTTCAAGCGTTACTTTACCGTCCATTTTGTTTTCCATAATGGTGTGTTCTACGGTCACAAGTGCCTCTTGAATCTCTAAAATAATCGAGTTTTCACTGTTTACGCTCGCACGAAAACCTTGAGACTCTAACTGCTGTGCAACAGCATTTTCTAGAGAAATACGCATGTTTTGCTTAGCGTGAATTGGTTGAATGTTTGAACGGCCACTATCAACCAATGCAACATATTGAGCAGCACGCACATCTTTACTGGTTAGTGTGTATGTTTTGTCTTGTACAAGGTTGCTTGAGCTTAGTGAAGCTTCTGGCATTACATTGATCTGTTCTTGCTGAGGGGCTGAACATGCTGTCAAAGCCATAATAGAAGCAGCCAAAATCAGTTTTTTCATTCCTTTATCCTTTCTAAATTCACACCAGAAGCTCGGTATCTTAAATTCTTGTGAAGTCGTTTCTGCTTATTTATTAAAATTCGCAGGTTCTCTTGTTGCTTGTAATATCTCAAATTTTTGGTTTAGTTCAAGCGTTTCAACGTTAGCTTCACCAAATAGTCTTGCTAGTTTGACATCGTATCCGAGGTGTCGGTTGCCAATAACAATTAATTTGCCTCCATTGCTTAGAACATGCTTTGCATCACAGAACATTTGCCACGCAATGTGATCCGTAATCGCTTGTTGCTGATGGAATGGAGGATTACACATCACTAAGTAGGTGCTGTTTTTCTTAAAGCCATCTAAACAGTTGTTGGCGATGAACTGGAAGTTGCCTTCTTCACCAAGGTTATCCTTGACGTTTTGGCGCGCCGATTCGACCGCCATAAAGCTTTCATCCACACAGGTGATACGAGCTTGTGGGTTCAATTGCCCTGCTTTTACACTCAATACACCGTTGCCACAGCCAAGATCGATGATATGACGCAGCTCGGGATCTTGTGGGATGTGCTCTAGCATATAGCGAGCGCCCTGATCGAGTGCTTCCCCTGAGTAAACATTTGGTAAATTTTTCAATCGGATATCTTCACCGTCTACATCCCATTCAACAAAAGGCTCTACCGTTTGAATTGGCTGGCAGTTTGGTGATGAGAATACTAAGCGGTGTTTTTTCTTCGCTAGTGATGTTTTGGTTTCACCTAGGTATTTTTCGAACAGATTAAGCGTAGAGGTGTGAATCTCTTTTACCTTGTTGACGCCGATCACTTGGCAGCCTTCAGGCAAAGCTTGGCGTAGCTGGCTCAATTGCCAGATTAGGTGACGATTTGTTTTTGGCAGCTGCATGATCACAAGATCGATACCGTGTGGGATATCATCCATCGTGTTCAAGAAGTTCACTCGGTTACTTTGATTGCGCTGCAAGTTTTTCAGGGCGCCACGGTGAGAGATAAATGAGTCGCTCATCATAGTGACATCATGATCTTTCGAGAACCAAGTCGATAGGGCACCGAAGCTGTCGTTCATGATCAGGATATGTTTGCCAGGTTCAAGGTTCATATCTTCGACATGACTGATCAGGTATTCGTCGCCCGCATCCCAAGCTTGAAGGGTTTCATTTGAACGTTTCGGGAAACGATGTAAGGTCAAAGTTCTGTCGTGAAGGGTAAGTTCGGTTTTCATTGCTTGAGATACTTATGTAAGAAATAACAAAGATATTGTCTCAAATGCAGGCTGAACAAGATAGAAAAAACTCAACCAAACCTATGCCATTCGCTATCAAATACTCAGACACTCGACCTGTTAGGGTTTATACTCACCCCACGGATAATGCCAATACGTTATTAAGGAATCACAATGATCCAAGAAGTTATCGAAACAAAATTGCACAATGAGTTTTCACCAAGTCATTTAAACGTGGTCAATGAGAGCTATATGCACAATGTTCCGGCCGGTTCTGAGAGTCATTTTAAAGTGATTGTTGTCAGTGATGTGTTTGAAGGATTGCGCCTTATTGCTCGTCATCGAGCGGTAAATAAAGCACTTTCAGAAGAGTTAGCGAACAATATTCACGCATTGTCCATTCACACTTATACAAAAGATGAATGGATGAAGCAGCTCGATAACGTGCCAGATAGCCCGATGTGCATGGGTGGCGGTAAGTAAGAAAGCTTACGAATATAGAAGAGGTGGCTATGCCGCCTTTTTTGTCGTCAAATTCATCTGTTTTTCGTTGTTATATCACTCAAACTGATGGTAAATCGAACGGCTGAAAATACCTACAATGAGTAATGTTTTTATTAACAGTGTTTCAACATAAATCTTAAAATAATAGTTTGTGACAGAGTATTAATCTCTTGTTTAAAACAGGTTTCAAAAGCCATTTTATCTGTGCGGCTCGTCAAATTTATACATATTTGAGAGTCCATATGCTTCAAATCTCACCAAATAAAGGCCGTATTCAAGTTATTGGTCATGGCATCAAGTTGTCAAAAAATGCTAGAATACGGCACCTGATAAATCTCACATAATCTTTGTGATGAGTTTATTAATGTAATGTTGCGATTTTGGTATCTCAAATTTACCAAAACCGGACACTGTAATGTCGTGTCTAAGGGCGATTTTAAAACGTCCCGAATTTACGCAATTAAAAGAATCTTTTTCCCGATAAAGTAGTGCAAGTGCGTATGATTACAATAAAGAAGGGTTTGGATCTTCCTATCGCAGGAACTCCATCCCAGGTGATTAATGATGGTAAGTCCATCACTAAAGTCGCCTTGCTTGGCGAAGAGTACGTTGGTATGCGTCCTACGATGCATGCTCGCGTTGGTGATGAAGTGAAGAAAGGCCAAGTTCTTTTTGCAGATAAAAAGAATCCAGGTGTTGTATTTACTTCTCCAGCAAGCGGTAAAGTTATTGAAGTGAACCGTGGTGCTAAGCGTGTTCTTCAATCAGTAGTGATTGAAGTAGCAGGCAATGAGCAAATCACGTTCAATAGCTATGAAGCTAACCAACTAGTAGGCCTTGACCGTGAAACGGTTAAAGCTCAGTTAGTTGAGTCTGGCGCATGGACCGCTTTGCGAACTCGTCCGTTCAGCAAGGTTCCAGCAGTTGATTCTGAAACTCAGGCTATTTTCGTTACTGCTATGGATACTAATCCGCTAGCAGCTGAGCCAGAATTAATCATTAACGAGCAGTCTGATGCTTTCGTTGCTGGTTTAGATCTTCTTTCAACTCTGACTAACGGTAAAGTGTACGTTTGTAAAAAAGGTACTAGCTTACCTCGTTCAGCTCAGTCTAACGTTGAAGAACATGTTTTTGATGGCCCACACCCTGCAGGTCTTGCAGGCACGCATATGCATTACCTATATCCGGTAAATGCACAAAATGTAGCGTGGAGCATTAACTACCAAGATGTTATCGCATTCGGTAAGCTTTTCCTTACTGGTGAGATTTACTCTGAGCGTGTTGTTTCTCTGGCTGGTCCAGTGGTGAACAACCCACGTCTAGTTCGTACTCAAATTGGTGCTAGCCTTGAAGAGTTGACAGACAGCGAGTTAATGCCAGGCGAAGTTCGTGTGATTTCTGGTTCTGTACTTACGGGTACTGAAGCAACAGGTCCACATGCTTTCCTTGGTCGTTACCATCAGCAAGTTTCTGTTCTACGTGAAGGTCGTGATAAAGAGCTATTCGGCTGGGCTATGCCTGGTAAGAACAAGTTCTCTGTTACTCGTTCATTCCTTGGTCACCTGTTTAAAGGTCAGTTGTTCAACATGACAACGACAACAAACGGTAGTGACCGCTCAATGGTTCCAATTGGTAACTACGAGCGCGTAATGCCTCTAGATATGGAACCTACATTGCTGCTTCGTGATCTATGTGCAGGCGACATTGATAGTGCTCAAGCACTTGGTGCGCTAGAGCTAGACGAAGAAGATGTAGCATTGTGTACCTTTGTATGTCCAGGTAAGTACGAGTACGGTCAACTACTTCGTGAATGCCTAGATACGATTGAGAAGGAAGGGTAATTTTCATGGGCCTTAAAAAGTTTCTTGAAGACATCGAGCATCATTTTGAGCCAGGTGGTAAACACGAGAAGTGGTTTGCGCTTTACGAAGCAGCAGCGACAGTGTTCTACACGCCAGGTCTTATTACAAAGAAAAGCTCGCACGTTCGTGATAGCGTTGATTTAAAACGTATCATGATCATGGTTTGGTTCGCGGTATTCCCAGCAATGTTCTGGGGTATGTACAACGCGGGTGGCCAAGCTATCGCAGCACTTAACCATATGTACGCAGGCGCTGAACTAGCATCTGTTATCAGTGGTAACTGGCACTACTGGCTAACCGAAATGCTTGGCGCCTCCTTAGGAGCCGATGCAGGTGTTGGCAGTAAGATGCTACTTGGTGCGACATACTTCCTACCTATCTACGCAACGGTATTCATCGTTGGTGGTTTCTGGGAAGTTCTGTTCTGTATGGTGCGTAAGCACGAAGTAAACGAAGGTTTCTTTGTTACTTCTATCTTATTCGCGCTTATCGTTCCGCCAACACTTCCTCTATGGCAAGCAGCACTAGGTATTACCTTCGGTGTTGTAGTCGCTAAAGAGATCTTCGGTGGTACGGGTCGTAACTTCCTGAACCCTGCACTTGCTGGTCGTGCGTTCCTATTCTTTGCATACCCTGCACAGATTTCAGGTGACGTAGTTTGGACTGCTGCAGATGGTTTCTCTGGTGCAACTGCTCTTAGCCAATGGGCTCAAGGCGGCGGTAGCGCACTAATGAACGTAACATCTGGTGAAGCAATCACTTGGATGGATGCATTCATTGGTAACATCCCAGGTTCTATCGGTGAAGTATCGACTCTAGCACTTATGATCGGTGCTGCGATGATCGTTTACATGCGTATCGCTTCATGGCGCATCATTGCTGGTGTAATGATCGGTATGATTGCTGTGTCTACGCTGTTTAATGTGATCGGTTCTGATACTAACGCAATGTTCAGCATGCCTTGGCACTGGCACCTAGTTCTAGGTGGCTTCGCATTCGGTATGTTCTTCATGGCGACTGACCCAGTATCAGCTTCATTTACCAACAAAGGTAAGTGGTGGTACGGCATCCTAATCGGCGCAATGTGTGTAATGATTCGTGTAGTTAACCCTGCATACCCAGAAGGCATGATGCTTGCGATTCTATTCGCAAACCTATTTGCTCCTCTGTTTGACCACGTTGTAATCGAGAAGAACATTAAGCGGAGACTAGCGCGCTATGGCAAGTAATAACGATAGCATTAAAAAGACGCTGTTTGTTGTTATCGCATTGAGCCTAGTGTGCTCAATCATCGTTTCAACAGCTGCAGTTGTTCTTAAACCTAAGCAACAAGCTAACGCAGTTCTGGATCAGCAAACTAAGATCCTTGAAGTTGCGGGCATTGAACTTGCGGGTAATATCCCTGAACTGTACGCAGAGAACATTGAACCTCGTCTAGTTGATTTCGCTACTGGCGATTTCGTTGACGGCGATGCTGCTGCATACGACCAACGTAAAGCGGCAAAAGATCCAGCTCAGTCAATCAAGCTTTCAGCTGAAGATGACATCGCTAAGATCCTTCGTCGTGCTAACACGGGTACTGTATACCTTGTGAAAGATGGCGCTGAAACTTCTAAAGTTATCATCCCTGTTCACGGTAACGGTCTATGGTCAATGATGTACGCATTCGTTGCGGTAGAAACTGATGGCAACACAGTTTCTGGTATCACTTACTACGAGCAAGGTGAAACTCCTGGACTTGGTGGTGAAGTTGAGAACCCAACTTGGCGCGCTCAATTCGTTGGTAAGAAATTATTCGACGAAAACCACAAACCTGCTATTCAGGTTGTTAAAGGTGGCGCTCCTCAAGGTTCTGAGCACGGTGTAGATGGCCTTTCTGGTGCAACACTGACTAGCGTTGGTGTTCAACATACATTTGACTTCTGGTTAGGTGATATGGGCTTTGGTCCGTTCCTAGCAAAAGTTCGTGACGGAGGTCTGAACTAATGTCTAGTGCAAAAGAAATTAAAAAGAGCATCTTAGCGCCGGTGTTGGACAACAACCCAATCGCGCTACAGGTTCTTGGTGTGTGTTCTGCTCTTGCGGTAACCACTAAGCTAGAAACAGCATTTGTTATGACTATCGCGGTAATGTTTGTTACTGCTCTGTCTAACTTCTTCGTTTCTTTGATCCGTAACCACATTCCTAACAGTGTGCGTATCATCGTTCAGATGGCAATTATCGCATCACTAGTAATCGTGGTAGACCAAGTGCTAAAAGCATACCTATACGATATCTCTAAGCAGCTATCTGTATTCGTAGGCCTAATCATTACTAACTGTATTGTAATGGGTCGTGCTGAAGCATTCGCAATGAAGTCTGCGCCAATCCCATCTCTAATCGATGGTCTTGGTAACGGTCTTGGTTACGGTTTCGTTCTTATCACTGTTGGTTTCTTCCGTGAGCTTCTAGGCTCTGGCAAACTATTTGGTATGGAAGTACTACCTCTAGTGAGCAACGGTGGTTGGTATCAGCCAAACGGCTTGATGCTTCTAGCACCTTCTGCATTCTTCCTAATTGGTTTCTTGATTTGGGCAATTCGTGTGTTCAAACCAGAACAAGTAGAAGCGAAGGGGTAAGGTAGTCATGGAACATTATATTAGTCTGCTAGTTAAATCGATTTTCATCGAAAACATGGCGCTTTCTTTCTTCCTAGGTATGTGTACATTCCTAGCGGTATCTAAGAAAGTTAAAACTTCTTTTGGTCTTGGTGTTGCGGTAGTTGTAGTACTTACAATCGCTGTTCCTGTAAACAACCTTGTTTACACACACATCCTGAAAGAAAACGCGCTTGTTGAAGGTGTCGATTTAAGTTTCCTTAACTTCATCGCATTCATCGGTGTTATCGCGGCACTTGTACAAATCCTAGAGATGGTTCTAGACCGTTTCTTCCCACCTTTGTACAACGCACTAGGTATCTTCCTTCCACTGATCACAGTTAACTGTGCAATCTTTGGTGGTGTATCTTTCATGGTAACTCGTGACTACAACTTTGCTGAATCTGTTGTTTACGGCTTCGGTTCTGGTGTGGGTTGGATGTTAGCTATCGTTGCTCTTGCGGGTATCCGTGAGAAGATGAAGTACTCTGACGTACCTCCAGGTCTTCGTGGCCTTGGTATCACGTTCATTACTGTTGGTCTGATGGCGTTAGGCTTTATGTCTTTCTCTGGTGTTCAACTGTAGGGTAAGCACCCAGTAATAAGGAATAACAAATGCAAAGCATTATTCTTGGCGTAGCGATGTTTACCATTATTGTATTGGCTCTAGTACTAGTGATTCTTTTCGCTAAGTCTAAGCTAGTACCATCAGGTGACATCACTATTGCTGTAAACGGCGACCCTGAAAAGGCGATCGTTACTCAACCTGGTAGCAAGCTACTTGGTGCCCTAGCTGGCGCTGGTATCTTCGTATCTTCTGCTTGTGGTGGCGGTGGCTCTTGTGGTCAGTGTCGTGTAAAAGTTAAGTCTGGTGGTGGCGACATCCTTCCAACTGAACTTGATCACATCACAAAAGGCGAAGCTCGCGAAGGCGAACGTCTTGCATGTCAAGTTGCTATGAAAACTGACATGGAGATTGAACTAGACGAAGATATCTTTGGTGTTAAAAAGTGGGAATGTACTGTTATCTCGAATAACAACGAAGCTACTTTCATCAAAGAACTGGCTCTAGCTATCCCTGAAGGTGAAGAAGTTCCGTTCCGCGCGGGTGGTTACATTCAGATTGAAGCTGAACCACATCACGTGAAATACGCAGATTACGATATTCCTGAGGAATACCGTGGTGACTGGGATAAGTTCAACTTGTTCCGTTACGAGTCTATCGTTAAAGAGCATTCGATCCGTGCTTACTCTATGGCTTCATACCCAGAAGAGAAAGGCATCATCAAGCTTAACGTGCGTATCGCAACTCCGCCGCCAAATAACCCTGATGTAGCTCCTGGTGTGATGTCTTCATACATCTGGTCTCTTAAAGAAGGCGACAAATGTACTATTTCTGGTCCATTTGGTGAGTTCTTTGCTAAAGACACAGATAATGAAATGGTATTCATCGGTGGTGGTGCAGGTATGGCGCCAATGCGTTCACATATCTTCGACCAACTTAAGCGTCTTAACTCTACTCGTAAAATGTCTTACTGGTACGGTGCACGTTCTAAGCGTGAGATGTTCTACATTGAAGATTTCGATGGCCTAGCGGCTGCAAACGAGAACTTCGTGTGGCACTGTGCTCTGTCTGATCCTCAACCAGAGGACAACTGGGACGGTTACACAGGCTTCATCCACAACGTATTGTACGAAAACTACCTGAAGGATCACGAAGCTCCTGAAGACTGTGAGTACTACATGTGTGGTCCACCAATGATGAACGCGGCTGTTATCGGCATGCTGAAAGATCTTGGTGTAGAAGATGAAAACATCCTACTAGATGACTTCGGTGGTTAATCCATTTAAGTGATTGATATTATGGCTGACTCTCACGAGTCAGCCATTTGTTTTTCTAAGACTATTTTTGACAACATACTGGCTTATATAAGAAAGAGTAAGGCATTCAAAATACCTATTTTTTACTCTTATTTTTCCTTATATAAATCCTCAACATTAGACAGGAGTAAGCAAGTGAGAATTTGGCTTGTTGCATTAACTTCTTTGATTTTTCTTGCGGGCTGCGAGCAGGCAAGAGAGCAAGTGCATTTAAGTGGCCCGACTATGGGTACCAGTTACAATATTAAATACATCAATGGTGATGAATTTCCTGAGTCTAATGAAGTTCATACTGAGATCGATCGTCTACTTGAAGAAGTGAATGATCAAATGTCGACTTACCGTGAAGATTCAGAGCTGAGCCGTTTCAACCAACACAAAGGCGCGGACGCATTCGAAGTCTCTGAACAAACCGCTATTGTTGTGAAAGAAGCCATTCGTTTGAACGGTCTTACTGAAGGAGCGTTGGACGTTACGGTTGGTCCATTAGTTAATCTTTGGGGTTTTGGTCCTGAAGCGCGTCCGGAAGTAGTTCCATCAGATGAAGAGCTTGCTGCTCGTAAAGCTAAAGTCGGTATTCACCACTTGAGCGTTGAAGGCAACAAGCTAACTAAAGATTTGTCTAATTTGTATGTTGACCTGTCAACCATTGCAAAAGGTTGGGGCGTTGATGTTGTTGCTGATTACCTTGATTCAATTGGTATTCACAACTACATGGTAGAAGTCGGCGGTGAAATCCGTTTAAAAGGCCTTAACCGCGAAAGTGTAGGCTGGCGTATTGCCATCGAAAAGCCAAGTATTGACGAGCGCAACAT